>JAJQCJ010000143.1:0-2151 GCA_021202775.1 Clostridiales bacterium
CACATTTTTAGCCGGAAACCGATGCCAGCTACGCTGGCGAGGGTCATTGACCGAGGAGGATACCATAAATGATTAGCAGGCGGTAGTCAAGGCCATGCCCTGGCAAGGGCAAAACGTAGTTCCTTCATCAAACCTTATCTAAGGAGAATAACCCGGTATGAAGCAGGAAAACATTCGTAACTTTTCCATTATTGCCCACATTGACCACGGCAAATCAAATTCCCCAAACATCTGACGATGTTCGGGGGCCCCTTTTTGATTTCACATCCTCGGCGGGAGTGAATCCCGCCTGCGGGAACTGCCTGCGGCAGATTCAGGCGTGGATTTGCCGTTTCAGAAGGAGAACAACAGAATGAAGCAGGAAAACATTCGTAACTTTTCCATTATTGCCCACATTGACCACGGCAAATCCACGCTGTCCGACCGGCTGATCGAGGCGTGCCACGCGGTGAACGAGCGGGAGATGGAATCCCAGCTGCTGGACTCCATGGAGCTGGAGCGGGAGCGGGGCATCACCATCAAGGCCCGGGCGGTGACGCTGAACTATCAGGCGGACGACGGCGAGACCTATCAGCTGAACCTGATCGACACGCCGGGCCATGTGGACTTCAACTATGAGGTCAGCCGCAGCCTGGCCGCCTGCGAGGGGGCGGTGCTGGTGGTGGACGCCAGCCAGGGTGTGGAAGCCCAGACCCTGGCCAACACCTACCTGGCGGTGGACGCCAACCTGGAGGTACTGCCCGTCTTTAACAAAATCGACTTGCCCTCCGCAGACCCCGCCCGGGTGAAGGAGGAGGTGGAGAACATCATCGGCCTGCCCGCCATGGACGCGCCGGAGATCTCTGCCAAAATGGGCATCAACATCCACGCCGTGCTGGAGGACGTGGTGGCCAACGTCCCCGCCCCCACCGGCGACCCGGACGCGCCGCTGAAAGCCCTGATTTTCGACAGCCAGTACGACGCCTACCGGGGGGTCATCGTGCTGGTGCGGGTGATGGAGGGCAGCCTCCGGGTGGGCCAGGAAATCAGGATGATGGCCTCCGGCGCCACCTATAAGATTCTGGAGTGCGGCCACATGGAGCCGGTGCGGCTGGACCCCTGCGGCAGCCTGTCCGCCGGGGAGGTGGGTTATTTCACTGCCTCCATCAAGAACGTCCGGGACACCCGTGTGGGCGATACCGTCACAGATGGGGCCAACCCGGCGGCGGAGCCCCTGCCCGGCTATAAGCCCGCCCAGCCCATGGTCTACTGCGGCATCTACACCGAGGACGGCAGCAAGTATCCAGACCTCCGGGACGCCCTGGAAAAGCTCCAGCTCAACGATGCCTCCCTTTCCTTTGAGCCGGAAAGCTCGGTGGCCCTGGGCTTCGGTTTCCGCTGCGGCTTTTTGGGGATGCTGCACATGGAGATCATTCAGGAGCGGCTGGAGCGGGAGTTCGACCTGGAGCTGGTGACCACCCTCCCCAGCGTGATTTATGAGATCGTCAAGACGGACGGCAGCGTGATCTATGTGGATAACCCCCACAACTACCCGGACCCCGGCCAGATCGCGGAGGCCAGGGAGCCCTATGTGAACGTCAGCATCATCACCCCTCAGGAGTTCGTGGGGAACATCATGCCCATGTGTCAGGACCGGCGGGGCCAGTTCGGGGATATGCAGTACCTGGACACCAACCTGGTGGAGCTGCACTATAAAATGCCTCTGAACGAGATTATTTACGACTTTTTTGATACCTTGAAGGCCCACACCAAGGGCTACGCCTCCCTGGACTACGAGCTGGACGGCTATCAGCCCAGCCAGCTGGTGAAAATCGACCTGCTCCTGAACGGCGACCAGGTGGACGCCCTGAGCTTCATCGCCCACAAGGATAAGGCCTATGGCCGCGCCCGGAAAATCTGCGAGAAGCTGAAGGAGAACATCCCCCGCCAGCTCTTCGAGGTGCCCATCCAGGCGGCCATCGGCGGGAAGATCATCGCCCGTGAGACGGTGAAGGCCATGCGGAAGGACGTGCTGGCCAAGTGCTACGGCGGCGACATCACCCGGAAGAAGAAGCTGCTGGAGAAGCAGAAAGAGGGCAAAAAGAAGATGCGGACGCTGGGGACGGTGCAGATTCCCACGGAGGCGTTTATGGCAGTGCTGAAGCTGGACGA
>JAJQCJ010000143.1:2161-14086 GCA_021202775.1 Clostridiales bacterium
TGGGGACGGTGCAGATTCCCACGGAGGCGTTTATGGCAGTGCTGAAGCTGGACGAATGAGCTTCTTTTTGCCCTCGTCACAATCTGTTTGCGGAGCAAACCGTTGCCGCAGGCCGGATTCACTCCGGCCGAGGATGTGAAATGGAAGGGGCCCCCGAAAAAGCACAGCTTTTTTGGGGAAGCGGCAAAAAGAAGATGCGGACGCTGGGGACGGTGCAGATTCCCACGGAGGCGTTTATGGCAGTGCTGAAGCTGGACGAGTAGGGTTCTTTCAGGAACAGGAGGTGCTTTCTATGATGTATCCATTTTTAACCTTATCTGATAACACCGAAATCGTACACTCCGAGATGAAGCCGGACGGCCGGGTTAAGGTCTATGTGGAAAAGCCGGATGATGCGGATTTTTTCCACAATGCTGTCTGCTGGGTACCCGGCTACCAGTGGGAGGAGAACTACGGCTTCACCGAGGAGGAGCTTGACCGGTATGAGGAAGTGATCCGCTCCACGGCACACCTGATTTTGGAATTTTCCCAGCGGGGAGGGTTTGCAAATGCCGCAAATCTTTAAAATCGGCTCTTGCAAATTGTCCTTCTTTCAGCAACCCACCCCCGGAAACAAAACCGCCCTCCCGGAAGAAACTCTTCCGGGAGGGCGTGTCCGTTACAGGCAGGCGTTCAGTTCTTCCGCCCTGTCCAGCCGCTCCCAGGGCAGGTCCAACTCCGGGCGGCCGAAGTGGCCGTAGGCGGCGGTCTGCTCATAGATGGGGCGGCGGAGATCCAGTTCCCGAATGATGGCGGCGGGGCGCAGGTCGAACACCCGCTTCACCAGGTCGGCCAGCTTCTCGTCGCTGACGATGCCGGTGCCCATGCTGTCCACCAGCACGGAGACGGGGTGTGCCACGCCGATGGCGTAGGCCAGCTGGAGCTGACACCGGTCACACAGGCCGGAGGCCACCAGATTCTTCGCCACATACCGGGCCATGTAGGCGGCGCTGCGGTCCACCTTGGTGGGGTCCTTGCCGGAGAAGGCGCCTCCGCCGTGGGCGGCGGCCCCGCCGTAGGTGTCCACGATGATCTTCCGTCCGGTGAGGCCGGCGTCCCCCACGGGGCCGCCCACCACAAAGCGGCCGGTGGGGTTCACATAGAGCTTTGTCTCCGGCCGCAGGAAGGATTTGGGCAGGTTGGGGCGGATGATCTCCTCCACGATGGCCTCGGTCAGCTCCCTGTGGGAGATGTCCGGGTCGTGCTGGGTGGAGACCACCACCGCCGGGCACCACTCCGGGTTCCCCTCCGCATCATAGGCCACGGTGACCTGGCTCTTGCCGTCGGGCCGCAGCCAGGGGAGTTTGCCGTTTTTCCGGTTCTCCGCCAGGGCACGGGTCAGGTTGTGGGCCAGGGCGATGGGGGCGGGCATCAGCTCCTTCGTCTCCCGGCAGGCATAGCCGAACATCATCCCCTGGTCGCCTGCGCCGATCAGGTCGGCCTCGTCCTCCGCACCCTGCCGGTGCTCGGAGGAGCTGTTCACCCCCATGGCGATGTCGGCGGACTGCTGCTCCAGAGAAGTCATGATGGCGATGGAGTTGACGTCGAAGCCGTACTCCGGTTTGTTGTAGCCGATGCGGTCCACGGTGCGCTTCACCACGGCGGGGATGTCCACCTGGGCGGAGGTGGACAGCTCGCCGGTGACCAGCACAAAGCCGGTGTTGGTCACGGTCTCACAGGCCACGCGGCCCATGGGGTCCTGGGCCAGCACAGCGTCCAGCACGGCGTCGGACACCTGGTCGCACAGTTTGTCGGGATGGCCTTCGGTGACGGATTCAGAGGTAAAAATGCGGTTTGTCATTTGCGTTTGGTTCCTTTCTTTGTTCCGTTGCGGGAAAAAGACGAAAAAACACGTTCCGGCGACGGAACGTGCAGCTGTGGTCTATCCCCATCTTTCGATACAGTACCGCCGGATTTGGCACCTTGCGCGCAAGCGCAGGTTGTCGGGTTTCATCGAGCCGTTCTCTCCACCACTCTTGATAAGGTTATGCAGTTGTTGGATACGCCTATTATAACAGAGCGGGGCATAATGTCAAGGACTGCGCTTTTCCCAAAAATGTGGAAATGGGAAAATGCGGCATTGTCTGATTTGCCGATGGAGGGGGAGACAAAGGAGAAAGAATTCATCTATATATTTTTGAAAAACCGTGCAGGAGAGGCTTGACAAACCCCTGAAACTTCGGTATGATGAATCCGATAGTTATGGTGTGCCCCGCGAAGCAATTTGCGGGCGGCGCCGCGCTGTCCTTGCGGATATACTATCCTGAGCATTTTATTCTAGTATAGATGGAGGCGAATTGAGAATGGACATCTTTGAAAAGGTTTGTGACGTTTTGGCAGAGTACAGCGGCCACGACGCTTCTGAGTTCACTGCTGAGACCAGCTTTGAGGACCTGGGCATCGACTCCCTGGCCACCGCCGAGCTGGTGATGGAGCTGGAGGAGGAGCTGAACGTCGAGCTGGAGCTGGACGAGAAGATCAGCACCATTGGTGAGCTGGTCGCCTTTGTGGAGAAGAAAGTCGGCTGATTGCGGTCGAAAGTACACAAGTGCTGCGGGCATCGGCGGGGCAAAACCGCCGGTGCCTTCGGTATCTTTGCGCGGGGCTGCGGATGAGAGGCGGCCCCGCCCTGTGTGCCCTCCGGCCCGCTGCGTGCAGCTGAAGCAGGATACAGAGCATACAGAATCTCCATTCAGCCGCTTTGGGGATTTTGACGTTCTTTCGATAGAGACAGCAGGCAAGCGGCTAGAATGGAGCTTTTATGGGTAAAATCGCGTTTGTTTTTTCCGGTCAGGGGGCCCAGTACCCCGGCATGGGCCAGGAGCTGGCGGAGCACAGCCCTGCCGCCAAAGCCGTCTTTGACATGGCGGACAGCATCCGCCCCGGCACCAGCGCCCAGTGCTTCTCCGGCACCAAGGAGGAGCTGACCGTCACCAGCAATACCCAGCCGGATATGTTCGCCGTGGAGGTGGCCGCCGCCGCCGCACTGCGGGAGGCGGGCATTGAGCCGGATATGCTGGCGGGCTTCTCCGTGGGCGAAATTTCGGCTCTGGGCTTCTCCGGCGCGATCAGCGTGGAGGACGCCTTCAAAGTGGTGTGCGCCCGTGGCAAGCTGATGCAGGCCGCCTCCGACGAGGTGGAGACGGGCATGGCCGCCGTGGTCAAGCTGTCCCCCCAGAAGGTGGAGGAGCTGGCCGCCCAATGCGACCAGGTTTATCCCGTCAACTACAACTCCGAGGGCCAGACGGTCTGCGCCGGTCTGTCCGCCTCCATGCCCGCCTTCCGGGCCGTGGTGAAGGCGGCAGGAGGCCGGGCCATCCCGCTGAAGGTGGCGGGGGCCTTCCACTCCCCCTTTATGCACTCCGCCGCCGTGGGGATGGTGGATGTGCTGGCGCCCCTGGAGATCGGCACGCCGAACTATCCCCTGTACTCCAACGTCACCGCCCAGCCCTATGAGGAGGGGAAGTACAAGGAGCTGCTGACGAAGCAGGTGGAGAACCCTGTCCGCTGGCAGCAGATCGTGGAGAACATGGCGGCCGCGGGGGTGGACACCTTTGTGGAGGTGGGCCCCGGCAACACCCTGACCGGTCTGATCAAGCGCATCGTGCCCGACGCACTGGCGCTGAACGTGGAAAACGTGGCCACACTGAATGCGGCTGTCGCCGCCATTCTGGGCTGACGCGATACAAATGGAGGGTTACAATATGGCTGAATTAAGTGGAAAAGTGGCGCTGGTCACCGGCGCGGCCAGAGGCATTGGCTACGCCATCGCCGACACCCTGGCCCGGGACGGCGCGGATGTGGTGATCTTTGACCTGTGCGCGGAGGAGGACGGCGTGGCCGCCGCCCGGCAGATCGCCCAGGCCCACGGCGGCAAGGCGTCCTTCAAGCGCTGCGACGTGTCCGACTTTGCGGGGGTAGACGCCGCCGTGAAGGAGGTCATCAAGGAGATGGGCGGCATTGACATTCTGGTGAACAACGCCGGCATCACCCGGGACAAGGTGCTCCTTGCCATGACCGAGAAGGACTGGGACATGGTGCTGAACATCAACCTGAAGAGCATGTTCAACACCATCCACGCCTGCTACCGCAACTTTATGAAGAAGAAGGCGGGGAAGATCATCAACATCTCCTCCGTCTCCGGCCTGATGGGCAACGCGGCCCAGGCCAACTACACCGCCGCCAAGGGCGGCGTCATCGCCCTGACCAAGACGGTGGCCCGGGAGCTGGCCACCCGGGGCATCAACTGCAACGCCATCGCCCCCGGCGCCATCGAGACCCCCATGACCGCCAACATGGACCAGAAGGCCCTGGACGCCCTGATCGCCACCGTCCCCATGGGTCACATGGGCAAGGCGGAGGACATTGCGGAGTGCGCTGCCTTCCTGGCCTCGGACAAGGCCAAGTATATCACCGGCGAGGTCATCCGGGTGGACGGCGGCATCGCCATGTAAGACCCGGCACCGGCGAACGGTTTCCCACTGTCAGCAGCTGCGGCGCACCCTGTGTGCGCCGCAGTTTTTATTGTTGTTTGTCCGGAAGAACCGGAAAAAAAGATTGCTAATTTTGGGGTGATATGTTATAGTAGTAGCAGTCAGCCTGCGGGGGAACCTGGTGCGCCCCATGCTCTGTTTTCCCGGCGCTCCCCGCCAGAGGGCTGAAAACCTGTAGCGTATGCGCTTCACGAAATGACCCGAAAGGATGTACACAGCTATGAGAAGAGTCGTCGTAACCGGCCTTGGCACGGTAAACGCCCTGGGCAACGAGGTTGCCACCGCATGGGAGAACGTGACTGCCGGGAAGCATGGCATCACCACCATCACCAAGTTTGACCTGACCGGATTCCGGGCCACCGTGGCCGCCGAGGTCAAAGACTTTGACCCCACCCTTTATATGGACCGGCAGGAGGTCCGCCGGTACGACCTGGCCATTCAGTACGCCGTGGCCGCGGCGGATCAGGCCGGGAAGGACTCTGGCATTGAGGGCACCATCGACCCCAAGCGCCTGGCCTGCTACTTCTCCTCCGGCATCGGCGGCCTGAACACTATGGCCACTGAGGAAGAGAAGTTCCTGGAGAAGGGTCCCCGCCGCGTGTCCCCTTTCACCATCACCAATATGATGGGCAACGGCTCCGCCGGCACTGTGGCCATCAAGCACGGTTGCAAGGGCGCCTGCCTGAGCATCGCCACCGCCTGTGCCTCCTCCAACAACGCCATCGGCGAAGCCTACCGCAACATCAAGGACGGCTATGCCGACGCCGCCTTTGCCGGCGGCACCGAGGCCGCCATCGTCCCCCTGGGGGTGGCCGCCTTCATCAACTGCCAGGCCCTGAGCTGCACCGCCGACCCCGACCGGGCCTCTATCCCCTTTGATAAGGAGCGCAACGGCTTCGTCATGGGCGAGGGCGCGTCCTGCCTGGTGCTGGAGGAGTATGAGCACGCCAAGGCCCGGGGCGCGAAGATCTACGCCGAGATCTGCGGCTACGGTGTCACCTGCGACGCCCACCACATCACCGCCCCCGACCCGGAGGGAGAGGGCGGCGGCGACGCCATCGCCCAGGCCTTGGAGCAGTCCGGCGGGTATCAGGACGCCTCCAAGGTGTATATCAACGCCCACGGCACCTCCACCCCCATGAACGACAAGATCGAGACCCTGGCCATCAAGCGGGCCTTCGGCGAGGAGGACGCGAAAAAGCTGATGGTGTCCTCCACCAAGGGCGCTGTGGGCCATATGCTGGGCGCGGCCGGAGCCACCGAGGCGGTGTTCTCGGTGAAGGCGCTGGAGACCGGCATCGTCCCCCCCACGGTGGGCTATCAGGTGCCCGACCCGGAGTGCGACCTGGACGTGGTGCCCAACACTGCCCGTCAGGCGGAGCTGGAGCTGGTGCTGTCCACCAGCCTGGGCTTCGGCGGACACAACGCCTGCGTGGCCTTCCGCAAGGCGGAATAATTTGCAAATTTTAAACTTTTCTTCACGGAAAAGCTACAGTTCGTTCACGGTTTGACCTGCTTTTTGTGAGATAATGGCAGCGTAAACAAATTATGTATGAAAAGGCCGTCAGCCTTTTGCGGAAAGGAGCACAACTATGAATCTGGAAGAAATCCGTCAGGTCGTTGCCTTTATGAAGGAGAACGGCGTATGTGAGCTGTCCTACACGGAGAAGAACGCTTCCGTCAGCGTGAAGCTGGCCCCGCCTCCCCCTCCCCACGGGAAGGGCCCCGGCTTCGCCGGTCGTCCCGGGAAGGAACATAAGGGTGCCCCGGAAGCGGAGAAGGACCCCTTTGAGCCGGACTACAGCGGCGTCTCCGTCGAGTTCTACGATGATGGGGACGAGGAGGACGAGGACAACAAGGAGCTGAAAAAGGCCGCCAAAGCCGCCAGAAAGGCCGCCAAGGCTGCGGTGAAGGAGGCCCGGGCAGCCGCCAGGGAGGCCACCAAAGCCGCTAAAGCGGCGGTGAAGAAGGCCACCGACAACGTGAACGCCGCCGCCGAAGAGGCGGATGTGGACGCCGAGGAGGTAGCCACCGAAGCGGAGCTGGACGCCATGGACGCGGAGCTGGATGCCGCCGAGGCCGAGCTGGACGCAGAGTTGGATGCTGCCGAGGCAGAGCAGGACGCCGCCGAAGCAGCGGAGGAGCCTGCCCCTGAGGCCCAGCCGGAGGAGAAGGGCGGCAACACCGTGGTGGTCACCATCGACGCGGAGAGCCTCAAGGCCGGCGCGAAAGAGGCCGCTGACAAGGTGACCGACGCAGTGGTCACCACCGCCAAAATCGGCATGGAGCTGGGCAAGCAGGGCCTGCAGTTCCTGAAGGACAAGCGGGACGAGTATCTGACGAATAACGAAGCTGCCAAGACGCCTGACGCCCCCGCCCAGCAGCCGGAGGAGCAGGAGGCGCCGGAAGCCCCCATTGAGATCGAGATCACGCTGGAGGACGACAGCGATAAGAAAGACGAGGAATAATCCCCATGAATCAGGAAGAAATCAAGCAGATTATCCCCCATCGTGACAATATGCTGCTGGTGCAGGAGGCCGAGGTGGTGGACGGCGTGGCCCACGCCAAATACCACGTCTCCGGGGACGAGTGGTTTCTGAAGGGCCACTTTCCCGGCAACCCGGTGGTGCCCGGCGTGGTGCTGTGCGAGATGATGGCCCAGGGGGCCTGCGTCCTGCTGGCCGGCCAGGCCACCCCCGACGTGACCCCCATGTTCACCAGCCTGGACAAGGCCCGGTTCAAGAGCCCCGTCCGCCCCGGCGACACGCTGGAGAGCCAGAGCACCGTCACCAAGCACAAGGGCCCCTTTTACTGGTGTGAGGCCAAGGGCTATGTGAACGGCAAGCTGTGCGTCAGCGCGGAATTCTCCTTCGCGCTGGTGAAGGGTGAAAACAAATAAGAAGCGGCCTGCGCCGTTACAGAACATCGCCAGGAGGGCCTTTCCCTTTTCACGGGAAAGGCCCTCTTTTGCTGTTTTTATAGAAATTTGGAGAAAAAGGGGCGGAATCTCATGGAAATTTCCATTTTACTTTTGGCCCCGGCTTTCTTATAATAGTATCTGCCGGGGCCGATTCCTGTGACCTCCGGCGGTTTTATTCTGTGGACAAGGGCGATGGACAGGCATGACAATCGGTACCGTATTTTTCCAGATGCTGTCACTGGCGATTCTGATTCTGGTGGGCGTGGTGATTTCCCGCAGGAAGATGGTGGACGACCACGGCATGGGGCAGATTTCCCGGCTCATCAACTATGTGTTCAACCCCATGATGATGTTGTCCTCCGCCATCGGCAGCGTGGGGAGCATTGACAAGCAGATCATGGTGTTGCTGTTCGGGCTGGCGGCGGCGCTGTACCTGGCGCTGATCCTCATCGGCCACTTCGTCGCCCCCCTGTTTGACAAACGCCCCGGCCAGAAGGAGATGTATCAGCTGATGTTCATCTTCTCCAACGTGGGCTTTATGGGCATCCCGGTGATTCGGGGGGTGTTCGGCGGGGAGAACGTGGTCTATGTGCTGGCCTTCGTGTTTGTGTTCAACTTTGTGTTCTACACCTACGGCGTGGCCCTGCTGGACGGCGGGATGTCGAAGAAGTCCCTGAAAAAGATGCTGAATCCGGGCACCGTCAGCGCGGTGGTGACGCTGCTCATCGTGCTGCTGGAGCCCCAGGTGCCGGACTTCCTCAGCACTGCGGTGGATTACCTGGGCAGCGCGGCCAGCCCCCTGGCCATGATTGCGGTGGGCGTCACCCTGGCCAACGCGGATTTAAAGGCAGTGTTCCTGAACCCCAAAATGTACCTCTTTACCCTGGTGAAGATGGTGATCATCCCCCTGGCGGCCATTCCCCTGCTGAAGCTGCTGCCCTTCTCCGATACGGTGATTGGCATCTGCCTGGTGGAAATTGCCATGCCGGTGGCCAATCTGCCCCTGATTTTGGGCACGGAAAAGGGCATCGACTGCTCCAGCTGCAGCGCCTCCATCATTATGACCACCCTGTTCAGCGTGATTTCCATCCCGCTGCTGGTGGCGCTGATTTAAAGAGAATAAAAAGAAAGCAAACCGAGCCTGGCAGTCAGCCAGGCTCGGTTTTTTGTCTCACAGCAAATCCAAATCGTCCGCCTGCGCCTGCCCCTGGAGGGTCAGGCCAACGCTGCCCTCCTCCAGGTACGGCTCCGCGGCGGGCAGGGTGCAGCCGAAGGCGAAGTCCTGATAATGGCGGGAGCGGCGGTACAGGTCGTAGTCCGCCCCGGCGATGGGGACGCCGTAATCCAGGGTGATATAGCCCCGCTTTTGCAGCAGGAGCAGCGCCTCCCCCCAGGCTTTGACCGCATCGGGGGTGCTGTCCTCCGCCTCCAGATAGACCGGGGCGGCCATGACAAAGGACAGCTCCGGATTCTCCGGGCTGCGCACCAGAAAGCGGCACACCGGCAGGTAGGCGTAGGTGGACAGCCGGGAGAGCAGGGCCTTCTCCGGCTCCGTCAGCGGCGGCAGGGCGTTGGGGCAGTTGGCACAGGGCATAGTGGGGTTTCCTTTCTAAGCGGGGCGGGTATGCACAGAGGGGCGGAAGGCATCACAGATTTGTGGTTTTCTCATAGGCGGCGATGACCGCGTCCATGACGGCCCCACGGAAGCCCCGCTCCTCCAGCACCCGGACGCCCTGAATCGTGCTGCCCGCCGGGGAGCAGACCGCGTCCTTCAATGCGCCGGGGTGCTGACCGCTTTGCAGCACCAGCTGGGCGCTGCCTGCCACGGTCTGGGCGGCGTAGCGGACGGCCTTGTCCCGGGGCAGGCCGCAGGCTACGCCGCCGTCGGCCAGGGCCTCGATGAACTGATAGACCCAGGCGGGGCCGCAGCCCGCCACGCTGCTGGCTGCGTCGATGAGCTGCTCCGGCAGGGGGTCCAGCACTCCGGCGCCGGCCATGACCGCCTGAAAACGGGCTTCCTCCTCCGCCGTCACATCCAGGGTGCAGTAGGGGATGGTGCCCTGGCCGATGGCAGCGGGGGTGTTGGGCATGATGCGGATGACGGGGTAATCTCCCCCAGCCAGGGCGCGGATGCGGGCCATGGACTGCCCCGCCGCCATGGTGACGAGGAGGAACCGCTCCTGCCGGGCGGCGCGGTTAGCCAGGATGGGGGCAATGGCGGACAGCATATCCGCCATCATCTGAGGCTTCACCCCCAGGAAAATCCAGTCGCAGGTTTTGGCGACTGTTTCGTTGTCGCCCGTTTCGGCCCCCAGGGCGGCGGCCAGCCGCTCCGCCTTGGCGGGGGTGCGGTTGGCCAGCAGCAGGGCGGAGCCGCCTGCCGTCTTTGCCACGGCGGCGGCGATTGCCCCGCCCATGTTGCCGCAGCCGATGAAACCATAGAGTGTTGCCATAGTATGTGCCTCCTGAACGTAAATAAACCGAAATTCACTTGTTTTTTCATCACGGCGCGGGATGCGCCTGCGCCTGTCAATCCCGCTCCGCCGCGATCCGCACCGCCAGCTCCAGAGCCAGCTGGGCCACCTTATCCTTTGCGGAAAGACTGGCCTTGTCGGACAGGCTGCGGCTGTCCCACTGCTCCGAGTCCAGGTTGTCCGTAGCGTAGAAGAATTGGAATACCTCTTTTTGCCGGAAGGCGGCCAGGGCTGCCACGGCGGAGCACTCCATATCCACCGAGACGCAGCCCTGGGCCCTCCGCCGCTCCATCTTCTCTCTGGTCTCCCGGTAGAGGGCGTCGGTGGTCCAGGTTTTGCCCAGGGTGTAGCTGCACTGATGGGCGTTCAGAATGTCCAGGAACGTGTCCAGATAGCGGGGGTTGACGGGCAGCTCCTCCGAGGGCGGGGCGTAGTGGAAGCTGGTACCCTCGTCCCGCAGGGCGGCGGTGGGGATGATGATGGAGCAGTCGGCAATGGCGCTGTCCAGCACCCCGCAGGTGCCGAACAACACCAGCTGCTCCACGCCCATGACAAATACATCCTCCAGCAGGCCCACGCAGGCCGGCGCGCCCACATCGCAGAGGAACAGCGCCACCGGCGTGCCCTGATAGACGGCACGGTAGATGGGAATCTCCATATTTGCCACCGAGCTGGTGGCCACAGGCACGGCCTCCAGCGCCTCCACCATACGGGCGAAGGTGGTTCGGGCAAAGCAGGACACTGCCACCTTTGGGAGGCTCGGCACAGGCTGAACAATATCGGTGGGGTTGGCGATGGCCTGGCGGGCGGGGTCAAACTCTGTCAAAAGCATGGGAAATCCTCCTTTTTCTCTCGTCTGACCTTATTATACCGTTTCCCGGCGGAGATGTAAAGAAAAACAGCAAAGCCCGGCAAACATAGAAAGGAAAGACCGCATAGAGACAATCCCCACGCACATAGACTGTCAGCAGGCAAAGGAAGAAGGGGGAATCAGAAGGAATGCTGTCGGTGCTGACGCTGCTGCTGTTGCAGGGGCCGCTGTTTACGCTGCGCCTGGGGATGGGGAGTTCCTTCCCCAGGCCCCTCAGCCCGGAGGAGGAGCAACTCTATGTGCAGCGGGCCGCCCAAGGGGACGGCGAGGCCAGAAACCAGCTCATTGAGCACAACCTTCGGCTGGTGGCCCACATCGTCAAGAAGTATTACAATCAGACGGGGGATACGGACGATCTGGTGTCCATCGGCACCATTGGGCTGATCAAGGCGGTGAACACCTACCGGCCGGAGCGGCAGATTCGGCTGGCCACCTACGCCGCCCGGTGCATTGAAAACGAAATCCTGATGCACCTGCGGAAAACCCGGCGGCAGGCGGGGGAGGTCTCCCTGAACGACGTGCTGGAGCAGGACGAGGAGGGCGGCGGCCTGTCCCTGATGGATGTGCTGAAGGTGGACGACACCATGCTGGAGGATTTGGACACCCGGGAGAGCTGCGTCCGGGTGCGGGAGGCGGTGCAGGTCTGTTTGGGGGAGCGGGAGAAGCTGGTCATCACCCGGCGGTACGGCCTGGACGGACAGAAGCCCCTGACCCAGCGGGAGATCGCGGCCCAGCTGGGGATTTCCCGGAGCTATGTCTCCCGCATTGAGAAGAAGGCGCTGAAACAGCTGCAGGACTACATGGAGGGCGGCTGAAGGAATGTCAATGTCATCAACTTAAGATATAATCTATCCTGGGTTGAGGAGTATAACGCAGCCGTACTGTCAGATTTCCACGACCAAAGGAGAACAAAATTGCCGCCCGTTCCGCCTGCCTTCGGCATAGGGAGCGCAGCGGAAATGCCGCTTGACGGCGGGGACGTGGCGGCAATCCCTACCAGCCGCCATCGGCGGCAGTCTCACCAGTTAGAAGTTACATCGTCTGTTGCCTGATAGACCACTTATGAATTAGATAGCGCGAAGCCCCAGTGGGACAGGAGAGGGGTTCTTAGGCGGATTTTGCGTAAAA
>JAJQCJ010000105.1 GCA_021202775.1 Clostridiales bacterium
GGCCTAATTTTGCTTGGTTTGTTACTTCTCGGTTTGGGCATTTTATTCCGAATCCAAATACCTTTCAGAATGTGTTATGGATTTACCCCCCCCCCCCGCAGCCAACCAGCGAAAACAGCATGGATACTGCAAGGAAAGATGCAATTAGTTTTACTTTCATGATGAATACTCCTTTTGTTTTTTTCATTGTTGTTTATTGCCTCGTTCAAAAATGCTTCTGAATGATAGCCGGGGTCTCCACCTTTCCTTGCCTAAATTCTTTTAACAGCCGCAATAATCAACTCTGCAACTATCATACTCCAGAACATCTTAAAAAGCAATAACAACCTTAAAACTTTTAAAGGAATTCCCGCGCACAGAATGCCTCAAACAAAACCCCCGCCGGTGACCCGGCGGGGGCTTCGTATGGACTCAATAGGCCAGCACGCATCCGTCCTCCATCACACCCACCCAGTTCAGGCGGCTCTTGATGGTGTATTTGGGCGCTTCATAGACAGGCTCTTTGCCTTTGCCGGCCTCCCGGCGGAACCAACGGCCATGGTTGCCGGTTTCCACCTGGATGTTGGCCGGGGCGTCCCCGTCCATCCGGCCGGGGTACAGCTCCGCCGCGGCGGCTTCCAGGGCAGGCAGCTCCACGCTGCCCGCCCGCTGATAAATGGCGATCAGCTCCTCACAGCTGTAGCCCCTGGCTGTTTCCGTTTCCATGGCGTCACCACCAGGGCAGGTCAAGGGGTACCCCGCCGTTCAGAATCGTCAGGACGATTAGGACGACCACGGCAACGATAATCACCTTGGTCATCTTTTTGGCGATGCCCAGCACCAGAGAGACGATGCAGAGGCCCACCAGCAGGTTCATCAAATCAGTTGCAGTCATAACGATTTGGCTTCCTTTCTCAAAAAGTGTGCGTATCCCAGGGGCGGTCACGCCCGGATGACGTAGCCCACGCCCCGCACCGTCTCGATGAGGTGCAGACCGTAGACCTGGTCGATTTTATTGCGGAGGAAGCGGACGTAGACATCCACCGTGTTGGTTTCCCCGGCGTAGTCATAGCCCCAAACGGTGGTCAGCAGGGTGCTGCGGGACAAGACGGCGCCCTTGTGCTCCATCAGGCAGCGGAGCAGGTCGAACTCCCGGCGGGTCAAATCCACCTCCTGGCCATTCACCGTGACCCGGCGGCAGGAGATTTGGAGGCTGACCGGCCCGGCGGTCAGCAGGTCGGTCTGCTCCCCGCTCCGCTCCGGCGGGAAGGGGGTCCGCAGGGCGCAGCGGATGCGGGCCAGCAGCTCCTCAATGGCGAAGGGCTTGGTGATGTAATCGTTGGCTCCGGCGTCCAGCCCGGCCACCTTGTCCGCCACGTTGTCCCGGGCGGTCAGCAGGATGACGGGCACGTTCTGCCCGTCCCTCCGGAGGCGGCGCAGCACCTCGATGCCGGACATCTCCGGCAGCATGATGTCCAGCAACAACAGATCCGGCCTCCGGGCCAGGGCCTCCTCCAGTCCCACCCGGCCGTTTGAGGCCAGGGTGACGTCATAGCCCTCATAGCACAGCTCCAGCTCCAGCATACGGGCCAGCTGGGCCTCATCCTCTACAATTAAAATCCGTTCCGCCATGGGTTTGCCTCTTTTTCTCTCTCCACGCAGGCCGCGCCCTGGGGCGCAGCCTTTTGGTTGCTTACAGCCGGGCCACGCCGCTCTGCCGGGCGGCCTCCGCCACGGCAGAGGCCACGGCGGGCCGCACCCGCTCGTCAAAGGCGTAGGGCAGGATGTACTCCGCGCTCAGCTCCTCCTCGGACACCAGAGAGGCCAGGGCGTTGGCGGCGGCGATTTTCATGGTATCGTTGATGTCGCTGGCCCGGACATCGAAGGCCCCCCGGAAGATGCCGGGGAAGGCCAGCACATTGTTGATCTGGTTGGGGAAGTCGCTGCGGCCGGTGCCCACCACCGCCGCGCCGGCCTCTCTGGCCAGGTCGGGCATGATCTCCGGCGTGGGGTTGGCCATGGGGAAGAGGATGGCATTGGGGGCCATGCGGCCCACCATCTCCGGCGTCACCATCCCCGGCGCGGACACGCCGATGAACACATCCGCCCCCTCCAGCACGTCGGCCAGGCTGCCGCTGCGCCTGGAGCGGTTGGTGATGGCGGCGATCTCCGCCTTGGCATCGTTCAGGCCCTCCCGGCCCTCGTAAATCGCGCCCTTTCGGTCGCACATGATGACATCGCTGAGGCCCCGGGCGATCAGCAGCTTGATGATGGCGATGCCCGCCGCACCGGCGCCGCAGGTGACCACCCGAATGTCCTCCATCCGCTTGCCCACCACCTTCAGGGCGTTGGTCAGGGCTGCCAGCACCACCACGGCGGTGCCGTGCTGGTCGTCATGGAACACGGGGATGGAGCAGCGCTCCTTCAGCTTCCGTTCGATCTCAAAGCACCGGGGGGCAGAGATGTCCTCCAGGTTGATGCCGCCGAAGGAGCCCTCCAGCAGGGCCACCGTGTTCACGATGGTGTCCACATCCTTGCTCTTGACGCACAGGGGGACGGCGTCCACCCCGCCGAAGGCCTTAAACAGGACGCACTTGCCCTCCATCACCGGCATACCGGCCTCCGGGCCGATGTCGCCCAGGCCCAGCACAGCGCTGCCGTCCGTCACCACCGCCACGGTGTTCCAGCGGCCCGTCAGGTCATAGCTCTTGGCGGGGTCCTTCTGGATCTCCAGGCAGGGCTGTGCCACGCCGGGGGTGTAGGCCAGGGACAGGGCCTCCTTGTCCTTTACCTCCATCTTGGGCACGGTCTCCAGCTTGCCGTGCCATTCGTAATGCTTTTTCAGGGATTCCTCTGCGTAATTCATGGTGTAACCGACTCCTTCACGTAGTTTTCCAACAAGGCCATTATACTCCGACCCTGCCGGTTTGACAAGCGGGGGATTCCTCCGATTCCGGCAGCTTTCGATATCCGGTGGAGAAGTCCACCACATTTTCCAGCCCCTCTCCCCTGCCCCAGGCGGTCAGGTTGCGGATGGCGATGGACTGGATGTTGTACAGCGTCGCGGGCAGGTGGTAAAAGCCGGAAACATGGGGCGTCAGCACCAGGTTTTCGCAGTCCCACAGGGGATGGTCTTCCGGCAGCGGCTCCGGGTCGGTGACGTCCAGCACCGCGCCGCCGATGCGTCCTGCTTGCAGGGCGGCCACCAGGTCCTCCGTCACCACACAGTCCCCCCGGCCCACGTTCACCAGGATGCCGTCCGGCTTCATGCGCCCCAGCCGGGCGGCGTTCATCAGGTGGGTGGTTTCCGGCGTTTTGGGCAGGGAGAGGACCACCACATCGGCCCGGGGCAGCAGATCATCCAGGGCGTCCATGGTGTACACCTCGTCCAAAAACGCCGGTTTTTGCCGCGCCGTCCGCCGGACGCCGACGGTGCAGGCCCCCAGGGCTTTGGCCTTCGCCGCCAGCGTGCCGCCGATGTCCCCCGCCCCCACGATCAGGAAGGTGGAACCGAAAATCGAGCGCACCTGCCCTTCACTGCGCCACACATGGCGCTGCTGGTTGCGGGCGTAAAGGTGGAGCTTTTTTATCAGCGTCAGCACCCCCGCCAGGATATGCTCGGAGATGGCGAGGCCGTATGCGCCGCTGGCGTTGCACAGCGCCGTCCCCTCCGGCAGCACGCCGGGGGCTGCGTAGTCGTTGGAGCCTGCGCTGTTCAGCTGGAGGAAGCGCAGCTTTTGGGCCAGGGCCAGCTTCGCCGGCGGCACGTTGCCGATGACGACGTCGGCCCTGGTCAGGGCCCCGTCGTCCACCTCCGGCGCGGGGCAGTAGAAAAAGTCGCCGCCGGGGAGCGCAGCCTCCAGCTGCGCCCGCCGGTCGCCCTCGAAGGGCATGGAAACATAGACAAAGGGCATCGTTCGTCCTCCTGCTTGTTCTGTGGGGCAATGTCATTCCGCACTCCTCAGACAAAGGCTGAGGAATGCGCTGCGTTTGCCCTCACGGGAAATTCTTCCAACGGGCGCTGCGGTCATCTGGCTGCGCCCATGTTCACGACTCAGTTTACCAAATTGCGGCGGGAAATGCAAGGCGCACAGCAAACAGATTCCCCGGCGCAAAGAAAAGGCTTGAACGCCGTCCCTTCCGGCGCTATAATGGCTGTTGACAAACTAAAACCGGAGGTGCCCGGCATGACGCCCAGCAAAACCAAACCGCTCTCCTATGACCACACCATCAAAGTCTGCTTCGTAGGCTATATCGTGCAGGCCATTGTGAACAACTTTGTCCCCCTTCTGTTTCTGACCTTTCAATCCTCCTACGGCATCCCCCTGTCCAGCATCACCCTGTTGATCACCTTTAACTTCACGGTGCAGCTGGTGGTGGACCTCCTCAGCCCCAAATTCATCGACCGGGTGGGCTATCGGGCGGCCATCGTGGTGGCCCATGTCATGGCGGCGGCGGGGCTGATCTGTCTGGCCGTCCTGCCTGACCTGCTGCCCAGCCCCTTTGCGGGGCTGGTGATCTCCGTACTGATTTACGCCGTGGGCGGCGGTCTGTTGGAGGTGCTGGTCAGCCCCATCGTGGAGGCCTGCCCCACCGACAACAAGGAGAGCGCCATGAGCCTCCTGCACTCCTTCTACTGCTGGGGCCATGTGGGGGTGGTGCTGCTGTCCACCATCTTCTTCACGGCCTTCGGCACGGAGCGTTGGAAAATCATGGCGCTGCTGTGGGCGATTGTTCCTATTGCGAACTGTGTGGCGTTCACCAGGGTGCCCATCTACTCCCTGCTGGAGGAGGGAGAGAAGGGCCTCTCCATAAAGGAGCTGCTGGGCAGGCGTTCCTTCTGGCTGGCGATGGTTCTGATGATCTGCGCCGGCGCCAGCGAGCAGGCGGTGAGCCAGTGGACCTCCACCTTTGCCGAGTCCGGCCTGCAGGTGTCCAAAACCCTGGGCGACCTGTGCGGCCCCATGCTCTTTGCCATTCTGATGGGCACCTCCCGTGCCCTCTATGGGAAGTACGGCGCCCATATCGACCTGATTCGGACCATGAAGCTCAGCGCCGGGCTGTGCGTGGTCAGCTATCTGGTGATCTCCCTGTCCCCCTGGCCCATGCTGAGCCTGCTGGGGTGCGGCGTCTGCGGCTTCTCCGTGGGCATCCTCTGGCCGGGCACCTTCAGCATGACCGCCCGGCTGCTGCCAAAAGGGGGAACGCTGCTCTTCGCCCTGATGGCCCTGGGGGGCGACATCGGCTGCTCCGCAGGCCCCACCTTTGTGGGGATGCTCTCCTCCCTGGCGGGGGGCGACCTCCATGCGGGGATTCTGGCCGCCGTGTGCTTCCCGGTGCTGATGCTGCTGGGCAGCTGCGCCCTGCGGAGGGCGGCGGAGGAGTAGCAGAGCGTGAAAACCAAAGCTTCACTTCCGTCAACTATCGCAAAACACCAACGGAATTGTCTGTGATGCTGTTCAGACAGGCAAAAGGTTGCGGTTTTTGCAACCGCATGTGTAGGGGCGGCCCTTGGCCGCCCACCGGAACCATCCGCATACCCCGGGCGGCCGAGGGCCGCCCCTACATGGAAGTGAAAAATTCAGGCTTCACGTTCTATTACGGAGAGGCGGAGCGCATATAAACGGCTCCGCTCGGAGAAGCATAAAATCTGTTTTCTTTCTCAACAAAACCACTGCCCCACGAATTAAATTCGTGGGGCAGCGTCTGTTTTATCTCACTTTTTCGCCAGGGTGTTCAGCACCAGGCTGACCAGCTCCTGCTTTCCGTCCCCCTTCTCGGCGGAGAAGGGAATCAGGGGGATATCCTCCCCCAGCTCCAGAGTCTCCCGGATCAGGGCCAGGTTGGGCTGAATCTCGCTCTTTTTCAGCTTGTCCAGCTTGTTGGCCACCACCGCGAAGGGGCAGCCCGTCTCCCTGAACCAGTTGGCCATCACCACATCGTCCCTGGAGGGCTTGTGCCGGGCGTCCACGATCAGCAGGCCCAGGGTGATCTGTCCGTCGGCAAAATACGCCTCCATCAGCTGTGCCCAGCGCTGCTTTTCCTCACGGTTGACTTTAGCGTAGCCGTAGCCCGGCAGGTCCACCAGGTAGAAGCTGTCGTCAATCAGAAAGTAGTTCACCTGACGGGTCTTGCCGGGGGAGTTGCCCACCCGGGCCAGGTTTTTCCGGTCCAGCATCCGGTTGATGACGGAGGACTTGCCCACGTTGGAACGGCCCGCCATGGCGAACTGGGGCTTGTGGTCATGCAGGAAGTCCCTGGGTGTGCCCGCCGAGCGGACATAGGCCGCATTGTGCAAATTCATAGGTCACCTCACTGCTGAATCCCCAGCTTGTCGCCCCCTCTGGGCTGCTCCGGCAGGGGGATGGGCTGGGGGACGGTCAGGGCCTTCTCCTTCTGCACCGGCACGGGCAGCAGGGCGGTGCGCAGCACCGTGTCCACCCGCTCCGCCGTGCAGAATTGCAGGGCCTTGCGGACGGTCTGGTCGATCTCCTCCAGGTCCTTCTCGTTGTCGGCGGGGATGATGACGGTCTTCATGCCGTTGCGGAAGGCGGCCATGGTCTTTTCCCGGAGGCCGCCGATGGGCAGCACCCGGCCCCGCAGCGTCACCTCGCCGGTCATGGCCACGTCCGGCCGCACCGGCGCGCCGGTCAGGGCGGAGACGATGGCGGTGGTGATGGTCACGCCGGCGGAAGGCCCGTCCTTGGGCACGGCCCCCTCCGGGAAGTGGATGTGAATGTCCCACTTCTGGTAGAAGTCCGCTTCAATGCCCAGCTCCGATGCATGGGCGCGGATATAGGAGATGGCGGAGTGGCAGGACTCCTTCATCACCTCGCCCAGGTTGCCGGTGGGCTCCACCTTGCCGCAGCCGGGCACCACGTTGACCTCCACCTGAAGCATTTCGCCTCCCACGCTGGTCCAGGCCAGGCCGTTGACCACGCCCACCTCCGGCGCTTTGGCCAGCTTCTCCGGGGTGTAGCGGCGGACGCCCAGGTACTGCTCCAGATTGTCGCCGGTGACGGTGACCCGCTTGCTGGTGCCGGAGACCAGCTCCATGGCCCCCTTCCGGCACAGGGACGCCAGCTGCCGCTCCAGCAGGCGGACACCGGACTCCCGGGTGTAGCCGGTGATGATTTCCCGCAGGGCGTCGTCCGTCACCCGGAAGCGGCGGCCATCCAGGCCGTGACGCTTCATCTCCTTGGGCAGCAGGTGGCGGCGGGCGATTTGCAGCTTCTCCTCATCGGTATAGCTGGACAGCTCGATGACCTCCATCCGGTCCCGCAGGGCGGGGGGGACGGTGCTGAGGTCGTTGGCGGTGGTGATGAACAGAACGTCACTGAGGTCAAAAGGCAGCTCCAGGAAGTTGTCCCGGAAGGTGGCGTTCTGCTCCCCGTCCAGCACCTCCAGCAGGGCGGAGGAGGGGTCGCCCCGGTAGTCGCTGCCCACCTTGTCGATCTCATCCAGCAGAATCAGGGGATTGGAGGAGCCGGCCTTCTGGATGGCGGAGATGATGCGGCCGGGCATGGCCCCGATATAGGTCTTTCTGTGGCCCCGAATCTCCGCCTCATCGTGGACGCCGCCCAGAGAAACCCGGGCCATCTTCCGGTTCAGAGCCTTCGCCACAGAGGAGGCGATGGAGGTCTTGCCCACGCCGGGAGGGCCCACCAGGCAGATGATCTGCCCCTTTAGCTCCGGCGCCAGCTTCCGCACCGCCAGAAACTCCAGAATCCGCTCCTTGACCTTCTCCATGCCGTAATGGTCGGCGTCCAGGGCCTTGCGGGCCGCTTCGATGTTGACCCGCTCTTTGGTTTTCACCTGCCAGGGCAGTTCCAGGCAGACGTCCAGATAGTTCCGAATCACGGAGGCCTCCGCTGAGCCGAAGGGCTGCTTCGCCAGCTTCCGCAGCTCCTTCTCCAGCTTTTCCCGTACCTCGTCGGGGAGCTTGGCGGAAGCGATCTTCTCCTGATACTCCCGCAGCTCGTCGTCCTCCTCCGGGTCCTCCCCCAGCTCGGCCTGAATGACCTTCATCTGCTCCCGCAGGAAGTAGTCCTTCTGGGCTTGGTTCATGTGCTCCTGCACTTTGCCTTCCATTTCCTGCTCCAGACGCAGGATGTCGTTTTCCCGGTTCAGGATCTGAATCATCAGGCCCAGCCGTTCGATGGGCTGTTCCTCCTCCAGCACCTGCTGTTTGTCCTCCACCCCGAGGCTGATATTCTGGGCGATATAATCCGCCATATACCCGGGGTTCCGGGTGGACAGCACGTTGATCAGGGTATCCGGTGTCTGCTTGGGGTTCAGCTCGCAGTACGCCTCAAAGGCTTCACAGCCCTTGCGCAGGTACAGCTCCGTTTTCAGCGACCGGGCCGGGACGGCCTGCTCCGGCAGGACCTCGATGCTGGCCACCAGATAGGGCTTCTCCTGCTCCATGGTCAGCAAGCGTCCTCTGGACAGCCCCTCTACCATGACCCGGACGTTGTCCCCCGGCAGGCGCAGCGCCTGGCGCACCGCGCAGACGGTGCCGACTTCGTAGAGGTCTGCCTGGCCGGGGTTCTCCACCCGCAGGTCCCGCTGGGCCACCAGAAAGACGGTGCCTCCGTCCTCGTTCGCCCGGTCCAGCGCCTTGACGGACGCCCGCCGCCCCACATCGAAGTGGAGCAGCATACTGGGGAACATGGTCAGCCCACGCAGCGCGATGACGGGCATACGCTTTGTCTCTTTTTCCTCGGGAAGTCTCTCCTCCAAAATCGTGTTCTGTTCGCTCATACTCATAGGGCAAGGGTCTCCTTTGTGTCAAAAAGGCCGCAAGGCAGCGATTGCAGCTGCTTGCGGCATTTTTTGATTCCGTCATACGTTCGGGCAGCCATCAGGCGGTGGTTCCGCGGCGGCGGGCGGCGCGCTCAGACTGTACCGCGCCCAGCCGGGGACGGGATTTGCGGTTTTCATCCCGCTCCACCAACGGCTCTCCCGTGTGCCGCACCGCTTCCGGTGTAATGGTGATTTTCGAGATGGTGGGGTCGGAGGGCACCTCGTACATCAGGTGGTTCATGGCGTCCTCCACCACGGCCCGGAGGCCCCGGGCGCCGATGCCCCGCTCCAGGGCAATGTCCGCAATGGCCTCCAGCGCCTGGGGCTGGAATTCCAGCTTCACATTGTCGTACTCCATCATCTTCTGGTACTGCTTCACCAGGGCGTTCTTCGGCTCCGTGAGGATCTGCACCAGCTGATCCCGGTCCAGCTGCTGGAGGGTGGTGATCACCGGCAGACGGCCGATCAGCTCCGGGATGATGCCGAACTTCATCAGGTCGTGGGGCTGAATCTCCTTCAGGAGGGAGGAGCTTTCCTTCTCCTTCCGGGTCAGGACGGTGCCGCCGAAGCCGATGTTCTTCCGGTCGGTGCGGTTCTCGATGATCTTCTCGATGCCTTCAAAGGCGCCGCCGCAGATGAAGAGGATGTTGGTGGTGTCCACCTGGATGAACTCCTGCTGGGGATGCTTCCTGCCCCCCTGAGGCGGCACGTTGGCCACGGTGCCCTCCAGAATCTTCAGCAGGGCCTGCTGCACCCCCTCGCCGGACACGTCACGGGTGATGGAGGTGTTCTCGCTCTTCCGGGCGATTTTGTCGATCTCATCCACATAGATGATGCCGTACTGGGCCCGCTCCACATCGTAGTCCGCCGCCTGCACCAGCCGGAGGAGGATGTTCTCCACATCGTCGCCCACATAACCGGCCTCGGTCAGGGTGGTGGCGTCCGCGATGGCGAAGGGCACATCCAGAATTCTGGCCAGGGACTGGGCCAGCAGGGTCTTGCCGCAGCCGGTGGGGCCCAGGAGCAGGATATTGCTCTTTTGCAACTCCACATCGTCCCCGCCGCCGAAGTAGATGCGCTTGTAGTGGTTATAAACCGCCACGGACAGCGTCACCTTGGCCTCTTCCTGGCCGATGATATACTGGTCCAGCACATCATGGATCTCCTTGGGGGTGGGCAGCTTGCCGGGCATTTCCAGGCCGCCGGAGGTGCCCTGCCGGGTGTCGGTGTCGTCCAGGATGCTGTTGCACAGCTCGACGCACTCATTGCAGATGAACACCCCCGGCCCGGCAATGATACGCCTGACCTGGTCCTGGCTCTTTCCGCAGAAGTTGCAGCGAATTGTGCGCTTTTCGTCATTTTTAGCCATAAACTGTGTTCCTTTTCATGCTCAGGGAGGGGCAGGAAACTCTCCTGCCCCTGTCGCGGGTCAGCGGTGGGAAATCACTTCGTCGATCAGGCCGTACTCCTTGGCCTCCTGGGCGGTGAGCCAATGGTCCCGCTCGGTGTCCGCCTTGACCTCCTCCGGGGTTTTGCCGGTGTTGGCCGCCAAAATCTCGTTCATATGCTGCTTGATGCGCAGGACGTGGGCCACATCGATTTCCATGTCCGTGACCTTGCCCTGGGTGCCGGCGGAGGGCTGATGAATCATGACCTCCGCGTTGGGCAGGGCGTACCGCTTGCCCTTCGTCCCGGCGGACAGCAGGAACGCGCCCATGCTGGCCGCCATACCGATGCAAATCGTGCTGACATCCGCCTTGATGTATTGCATCGTGTCATAGATGGCCATGCCCGACGTGACGGAACCGCCGGGGGAGTTGATATACAGCTGAATGTCCTTATCCGGGTCCTGGGCCTCCAGATAGAGCAGCTGGGCCACCACGAGAGAAGCGGTGGTGTCATTCACTTCCTCCCCCAGGAAGATGATGCGATCATTCAGCAGGCGGGAGAAAATGTCGTAGCTGCGTTCGCCGCGGTTGGTCTGTTCTACTACATAAGGAACTAAACTCATGATACTACTCCTTTGTAAGTCGGGATACGGGTCTGTAGACTGCCACAGAGCCATTATATCCCATGCGAGGGAAAATATACGGCGAAGCCGGTCGAATTACTCGGCAGACTCCTCAGCGGTCGCCTCTTCTGCGGCAGGGGCTTCCTCAGCGGGGGTTTCCTCTGCGGCGGGGGCCTCCACCACAGCGCTGTCATAGATCAGCTTGGACGCCTTGTCCAGCTTGACGGCGTTGGCCAGGTTCTCGGCGGGGATGACCTCCTTGATTTTATCCGCCTCCATGCCGTACTGCTGGGCCAGGCGGTCCACCTCGGCGGAAACCTCCTCCTCGGAGGCTTCCAGGCCCTCGGCCTTCACCACGGCCTCCAGCACCAGGTCGGACTTGATGCTCTGGAGCACGCCGGGCTTGTTCTGCTCCCGAAACAGCTCCATGCTCATGCCCATCATCTGGAGGTACTGCTCCAGGCTCATGCCGGAGCCCTGCAGCTGGTTGGCATAGTTGTCCATCTGCTTATCCAGCTCATACTCCACCATGGCGTCGGGCACCACGACCTGAGCGTTCTCAATGACCTTGGTCATAACGGCCGCCTTGAAGGCGTCCTCGGCGTTCTTGGTCTTACGCTCCTCCACCTGCTTGCGGAGGTCAGCCTTCAGCTCCTCCAGAGTGTCGAACTCGGAGACGTCCTTGGCAAACTCATCGTCGATGACGGGCACCTGCTCCTCCTGAACGGTGTTGCACTTGACCTTGAACACCACAGCGGCGCCGGCCAGCTCCTCTGCGCCGTAGTTCTCGGGGAAGGTCACGTTGACGTCCTTCTCCTCACCGGCAGACATCCCCACAACCTGCTCCTCAAAGCCGGGGATGAAGGTGCCGGAGCCCAGCTTCAAATCGTAATTATCGCCCTTGCCGCCCTCAAAGGCCACGCCGTCCTTGAAGCCCTCAAAGTCGATGTTGGCGGTGTCGCCCACCTGGGCGGGACGGTCCACATCCACCGTGTTGGTGGCGCGGCTGATCAGGGGCTGCATCTCGCTGTCCACATCGGCGTCGGTGACCTCCACGGTGCTCTTGGGGGCAGCAATGCCCTTATACTCGCCCAAGGTCACCACAGGGCGGACGCCCACCTCAGCGGTAAAGATCAGGCCCTCGGCGGCGCTGACCGTCTCAATGTTCAGCTTGGGATAGCCCACCACATCCAGGCCGAACTCCTTCACGGCGTCCTCCAGGGCAGTGGGGTACAGGTCATTGATGGCGTCCTCATAGAACACGCCGGTGCCGTACATCTTCTCAATAATCTTGCGGGGGGCCTTGCCCTTGCGGAAACCGGGAATCGAAATGCTGCCCCGCATCTTGCGGTAAACCTTCTCCACGGCGGCGTTGAACGCGGCGGCGTCCACCTCAATGGTCAGGACAGCACTGCTGTTTTCCTTGGTTTCGACATTCTTTAAGCTCATGTTTGTTTCCTCCTGCTTGCCCTGAGGGCAACTATTCCGCAGATTCCCGGTCAAAAGCGCCGATTCTGCAATGTTACAATTCTACATCTAGCTATTTTAACAGATGTAAACAGAGATTGCCACTGTTTTTTTTAAATTTTTCCACTAATTCAAGATTTTTTTTGGAACGAAATTCAGATAGTCCGCCGAAATCAGGGAAAATTCCGTTCCGTCCCGCTCCCCCTGCACCGCCAGGCGGCAGCTCTGGCTGTGGAGGTGGCCGTAAAAGCACCGCTTCACACCGTACTCCCTGAGCAGGGCCAGCAGCTCCTGACACTGGTATCCGTGACAGATGGGGGGATAGTGGAGGAACACCAGCTTCTCCCGCTCCCCCGCCGCCTTCAGCGACGCCTCCAGGCGGCACACCTCCCGGTGGAGCATCTTTTCATTGTGGCCCCCCTTTTCCTCGTCCACAAACCAGCCCCGGGTGCCGCAGAGGGCATAGTCCCCGTAGAGGAAGCAGTTGTTGTGGAGGATGTGGAAGGTGTCAAAGTGGTGCTCGGCAAAGAACTTCGTCATCTTGTTGGCCGTCTCCCACCAGAGGTCGTGGTTGCCCTTCAGCAGCACCTTGGTGCCGGGGAGGGCGTTCAGGAAGGCGAAGTCGGCCTCCGCCTCCTGGAGGCTCATCCCCCAGCTCAGGTCCCCGGCCAGCACCACCGTGTCCTCCGGCTGCACCACCGAGAAACCCGCCGTCAGCTTCTCCACATAGCCCACCCAGTTGCCGCCAAAGACCTCCATGGACTTGGGGCTGGACAGGGACAGATGGGGGTCGCCTATTGCGTAAAGCGCCATCACGACCACCCCGCTTTACCGCAGGAAGTCGGTGACGACCTGCTCCATGGCTTCCTTCTCCGTCCAGCCGTCAAAGCGCACCTGCTTGTCCTTCAATGTGGCGAGGGGGGCCGGGGCGGCCACGCCGCTGACCTGGGCCAGCTGGTCCAAAAGGTCGGTGCCGGTCCGCTTCTCCGTCACACCCAGGGCGTCCAGCACGGCGTCGCAGAATTTGAAGGGGCTGGCAGTGGAGGCCACCACCGTGATGGTGTTGTCCCCGGTTTCCTCCCGGTACTGGCGCAGCACCTCGAAGGCCACCGCCGTGTGGGTGTCGATGAGGTAATCCTGCTCCCGCTTCATGGCGCCGATCATGGCCTCGGTCTGGGCCTCGGTGGAGAAACCCGCAGCGAACAGGTTCTGAATCTGCACCCGAATCGCGGGGGACACCTCGTACCGCCCGGTGGCGGAGAGCTGGGCCATATAGTCCGCCGTCAGCTTGTCGTCCTCACCGGAGAGCAGGTAGAGCAGCCGCTCCAGGTTGGAGGAGATCAAAATGTCCATGGACGGGGAGACGGTGGTGTAGAAGGGCCGGTTCCGGTCATAGACGCCGGTGCGGATGAAGTCGGTCAGCACGTTGTTGGAGTTGGAGGCGCAGATCAGCTTCTTCACCGGCAGGCCCATCCGCTTGGCATAGTAGGCCGCCAGGATGTTGCCGAAGTTGCCGGTGGGGACGCAGATGTTGATTTCGTCCCCGCAGGAGATGGCCCCCTGCTTCAGCAGGTCGCAGTAGGCGGAGATATAGTAGACGATCTG
>JAJQCJ010000074.1 GCA_021202775.1 Clostridiales bacterium
CGCGATGGCCTCTCTCAGGATGGCGCACTCGCCGTTTGTCCCGCAGTTGTGTTCGCAGCCGCAGCTCTGGCAGATAACTTGCCACGGCATATCTTCAGCCATGTTTTGCAGCGCACCTCGCAGGGTCTTGTAGTCCATCATTTCCGCACCCCCGCAAAGCTCAGGAGAGCCGCGCCGCCGGCCACCAAGGCCCAGGGCAGCAGCGCCCACGCCCGGTCACAGGCCCCCAGGATGATGTACAGCACCCCGCACATAGTTGCGATCAGTCCCACGCTGCCGAAAATCAGCCCGGCCCACAGCAGGATTTCGTTGGCCACACAGCGGTCTGTGGGGGTGGTCAGGCGGTCAATGGCCTCGTCCA
This sequence comes from Clostridiales bacterium, assembly GCA_021202775.1. Classification (GTDB taxonomy): domain Bacteria; phylum Bacillota; class Clostridia; order Oscillospirales; family Oscillospiraceae; genus Onthomonas. Next base: position 362 of record JAJQCJ010000074.1, read on the forward strand.
GTGCCTCGGTGTGGACGGGGTCGAAGGCGGCGCTTTCTTCCGCCACGCCCCGCACCTCGTCCAGACGCTCCACGATTTCGCTTGTTTTCATTTGCAATTTACCCCTTTCGGTGTTATAATTGGGGCAGGCAAAATGTCCTTTCTGCCCCGGCCCCTGAGTTGTTCCAGCAGCTCAGGGGTCATTTTTTGTTTTCAGCGCCCACAGCTGCTCCGGCGTTACACTCAGCGTCTGCGCCGCCAGATTGATAATGGTATTGGCGCCAATCGCCCGGCCTATCTCCTCCGGCTCCAGTCCAGTGTTTTCATAGGCTGCCAGCTTGTCCACCCATTTCCCGGTGTAGACGCAGCCGTGGATTTTCAGGCGGTATTGGCCGCCGTCAAAGTACGTTGCCCTGTCCATCGTTGTCATCTCCTTTCAGGATTTTGTCCATTTCGTCCCGGATGCGCTCCACGTATGGCCGCCAGTTCCAGCCTTCCAGCCTTGATATGGTAATGTCAAGGCGGACGTCCTCCAGCAGGTGACGTACCATCTGTTCCCTTGCGAGGGTTTGCATTGCCAGCGCCACGCCGGGGCTATCGTCGATGTGATACATCAGCTTCCACCTCTCCGTTTTACTCTGGCGTCTTTCACAGTTTTGGGGCCGTAGTAGCTGCTTTCCGGCATAAAGTAGTGGGTCTGTCCGCCTACAATAGCCATCATCAGGTCCATCAGGGCGTTCTTTGCTTCTTCCAGGTCTTTGTATCGCCCCAGGATAGCCGGGATGCTTTCCGCCTCGGTTCCGTATCTTGCCTTGACTAGGGCGGCGTCTGGTTTCACGTCTATGTCAAACTGCTCCACATAGGCGGCGTTGACAACCCGCTTGCCGTCCTCGCTCATGATGTACATATCCGCTCACCCCTCGTTGGTTCGCCGTTCCCAACTGGCGTATTCTGAGAGGCTGTGGAAATTCTGCCGGTTTGATTCCCGCTCATACGGGGGATGTCGCCAATATTTCCGCTCACACTCCTGGCAGCAGAATCGTGTCCGCTTGTCCTTTATGCCGTCCGTCACTACAGTGTGTCCGCAGTGCGCACAGTTGAACGTGATAGACGGATATATAGCCTTGTGCTTCTGCCGATACTGGTTGCCGCATTTTGTAGAGCAAAACTTCTGTACCACAGTGCGCTCCGAAAATTCCTTCCCGCAGTTAGGGCATTTCATTTTTCTGCTCCTTTCAGGCTGGCCTTGCTGACCCGCTTGCCGTTCCGGTACACGGTGTACCCGGCCTCAATCATGGCCAGCATATCGGCCTTGGTGTAGGGCGGCTCCGCCGTGTCGGCGCAGGCGTAGGTTTTTCCGCCCTTTTTGACTTCAATCGTCATCGTCATCGGCATAGACGGTCTTTTCGTTGGTGCGGAGGTTGACGCCGACAACCCCGGATACAAGGGCCTCATACAGAGCGTCAAGCTCGTCCAGCGCATCATCGGTGGTGCTGTACTCGGCTAGGAGGTAGCTATCGTTGCCAACATCGGCCCATATCCGCGCCGGATAATCCTCCCTTGCCTCATTGGCAAAAATGCAGCGCACAGTATCCGTGTTGATGATGTCATTGCCATCTCTGTTCATGATGTACATTATTTGCTCCTTTCTGCGGCGATACGCTCCGCCGCTGCCATGATTTCATCCCGCTCCTCGTGGGTCAGCTCCTTGTACAGTTGGTTGTTTAGCCATTTTGGGTTATGCCCCATGGCAACGGAAACTTCCCGCTGCGACACCGGCATGCCTTTCAGCCAGTCCCGAAGGAAGAGATTCGGACGGTTGCGGTGGTTGTAGTGCCTTCGTGCGCTTATGTCGTATCCATCCGACACCGGCGCGGCCACCCGCTCCGCTGGTACCGTCTGCACCGTATCCGTCAGGCCGTTGGCAAACTGTACAGTGCAGTAGCGGCCTTCCGGATGGATGTAGACCACCGTAGCCGGTTCGGCGGCTGGGCTTTCGCCCTTTCCAATCCACGATGGGGCTTTGGGGTACCTGTCCCCAATGTGGACACTCTCTGCGAGGGTCATGCGTCCTCATCCTCCTCCGGTTCCTCCCTGTCCTCCTGGGCCTTGTCGTAGCCGATCTGATAGCCCAGCCGGAGGACGGCCAGGGCGGCAATGGTCACAAGTAAGATTGTGGTCATGGGTTTTACCTCCTGTTCGTTGCCGGGTGAAACTCTCCGGCCTTGTAGCGCTTCAGCAGCGCGGCGTTGATGTGGTACGACCACCGGCTGCCGTTCCGCTCCGCCGAGCAAAAAGGGCAGCGGCCACGCTGGGCGAGATAGTAGATCGTTACCCTGTTTATCTCGCCTTGCAGATACTCCGCCGCTATCGCCGGGGTGATCTTCGGCATGGCGTCCAGTTCGGCGTCGGTAATCATGGGGTTCACCTCCTTGTGTCAGTTTTGGGTAGTACGTTCTTCCTTACATTTTGTCCGTTTAAAAACTTTTTCAATATCTTGTGTTGTCTCTTGTATTCGTGCTCATTTTATGGCATAATTATCACAATATCTCAGGATATAGAGCACGACACGAGGCGCACCGCGCAGAAAGGAAAAATTTTAATGAATAAGAAACCAAGAGTTACTGTCAACACAGAATCCGATTCCGGCAGGAATCTTACCTTCCACGATAACGTTACAGGCCGGAATATGAACTCCGAGCAATTCGTCCGCTCGATTGAATTGGGGCGCTACGAAGAATATCATGTCAGAACCATCAACGGCGTGAAAACTCCTGTGTCCAATCCGGACAAAAACAAGCAGAACAACTTAGGCTAACAAAATCTGATAACCGTCGTGCTCGACCGCTGAGTTGTCGGTAATCACAGCGACTACTTTCCCCGCGCTGTCCGTTACCACAATTTGGCGGTATTCCTTTTCGCCGATCGTCAAGGGCTTTCCTCCTCTCCGTATCCGAATAATTCATTTGGCGTGCAGCGCATGGCCTTGCAGATGGGGACAACATATTCAGGGTGAAGGGTTGCCCGCCCTTTCAGAATGTCATTGAACTGCTTCGGCGTAAGGCCCGCCGCTCTGGCTACCGCTGCCTGTGACAGGTTGTTGGACTCCAGATAACTGTAGATTCGGTCGCGGATGTCCATAATGTTTCACCTCCTTGTCCTTGTGTTGTGTGGTGGTTACTGTCCGGTGGGGTGGTTGGTGGGGGTCAGGGGCAAGCCCCTGTCACTGGTTCAGGCCACGTTCAATCATCGTGCGAATCAGTTCCGCCCAGGACATCCTGCAAAATTCATCCGTTTTGCGCAGTTCAATGAGCCTGGCCTCAATTTCAGCAGGGATTGAAATGGTAATTCTCCGGGTTTCGGTCACGGTTCTCACCTCCTTTTTCACCATTGGTGAGATTCTATCCCTATTATAATTCACCATTGGTGAAAAGTCAAGCCGCTATTTCAAAGAAAACAAAAAAATTTCACCATTTCACCGTTTACATTTTGGTGAAATGGTGTTACAATGTTGAGGAAGGAGGTGACGCTTATGTCTGATGCACGTTTTTCCGTCACAATGTCAGAGGAATTGTACCAAGAGGTAGATCAGTTCCGCCATTCGCATAAGTATAAAACCCAAACAAAGGCCGTGGTTGCACTGGTAGAAAAGGGGCTTAATTCTCTGGGCCTGCCGGAACCGCCGCCGGATGGCAAGGTTCCTATCACCGATGCCCGCAGCACCCTGATGGAGGTTCGCTTTTCACAGCTGGATGACCAGGACAAGGCTTCTGTCTACAGCTATGCCGGGTATCTGCTGGAGCAGGAGAAGTATCAGCAGACCGGAGAGGACGGCAGCGGGACATAAAAAATCCCCCAGCGCCGCAGCGGTGGGGGAGAAGAGAGGGGAAGCCGCTTAAAGATTCAATTCCTGCCGCAGAGCAGTTTGCAGGATTGCGGAGACGTTCAGCCCCGCCTGGTCGGCGCGTTCATTTAGCCAGCAGGGGAGGCTGACGTTGCGCCGGACAGAGCGCTGATTATGGGCACGGCGGTATGCGTCCACATCTACGTCGATCAGAGAGACGATTTCGCCGCTTTCCGCCTGGATGGAGGACGGCTCAGAAGCGGCGGGCAGCTCCTTGCCTTCATCTTCCATATCCATGCACATCAGCCCGATGACATCCCGCCCCATTTCAATCGCGTCAGCCAGGGATTCGCCCTGGGTGTTGCACTCCAGGTCGGGAACATAGACCATATACCCATCGTCCAGCCGGGTGAAAACCACCGGATAAACCACTACCATAGAAATTCCTCCGTTCTGAATTGTGTGGGGGCGGGGGATTATTTCAGCCCCCGCCGTTTGATGATTGCCTTTGCTACCGGTTCTTTGATTTCCTTCTGTCGGGAAATTGGCTCATTGTCCACGCCGTTTGTGTAGATGTCGTGGTTTCCGCCATCCCTTTTGTACCACCATCCGTTCTTTTCCAGCAGCTTGATTAAGTCCCGTCTTTTCATTGTGGCTGCCCTCCTTACATTCATTATTATACACATTATTTGTGTATTTGTCAATGGGTATACACAATTTTTACACAAAAAATTCCCTCTCCCCAGTGTTGCCGCACCGGAGGAGGGAAGGGGTAGCAAGTTTGACAGACCATACTACCCTTTCATTATAGCATATATTGCCAAAAATGGAAGGAGAAATTTCCCATGGCACAAAAAAACTATAAGCGCACCAACGGCACCGGCAGCGTGTACAAGCGTGGCCGCTCGTGGGTGGCGATTTCCCCCGCCCGGTACCGGGAGGACAGGGACGGTGTTGTGCGTCCCTTCCGGCAGCAGTTGGGGAGCTTCCCCACCAAAGCGGAGGCCCGCGCCGCCCTGGAGCGCTTCAACCAGGCCCCCACGGACAAGTATAACGTCACCGTGGGGGACGCTTATACCCTCTTCATCCGCAAAGTGGAGCGGGACAAGTCGCAGGCTGCGGTCAACTCCTACTCCGCCGCCTGGAAAAAAATGTCCTACATGGAGCGCTGGCCCCTCCGTGATCTGCGCACCGACGCCATGCAGGAAGTTATTGACACCAATGCGGACAAATCCGCCAGCACCCTGAACAATATCAAAATCGTGTTCATGGCCATCTGCGAGTACGGCGAGCGGAACGACATCCTTCGCCGGAACTATGCGAAATTTATTGAGATTCCAAAAAAGGAAAAGGTGGTGAAGGACGCCTTTTCTGAGCTGGAGCTGGAGAAAATCCGTCAGGCCGTGGACGTGGTGCCCTTTGCCGATGTGATCTATTTCATGTGCCTCACCGGCTGGCGGGTCGGGGAGGTGGTGCTGTTCCGCCAGGAAGATTTTGACCGCCAGAATTGGACGCTGAGAGGCGGCGTAAAGACCGAAGCAGGGAAGGGTAGGGTAGTTCCCATCCCTGTACCGGTTCAGGCCGTGGTGAGCCGCTGGGCGGCCCGTGGGACGGAATATATCTTTGCAGACCCCGCCGGGAAGAAGATGACCACGGCAGCGTTCCGTACGAAGTATTTTGCCCCCGCGCTGGAGCAGATCGGCGTCCGGCCCCTGACGCCCCATGCCACCCGCCGCACCGCTGAGACCATGGCGGCGAAGTCCGGGATGCGCCCGGAGCTGATGCTGGCCGTGTTTGGCCACACCGATTACAAGACGGACGTGGAGCATTATATCCGGCCCAGCACGGAGACGATTGCTGAGGCCATGGCACAGATGGGATAACACAAACCGGGCTAAAAAGTTCACAGCCCGGTTTTTTGATGGTTTGCCGGTTGCTGTCACGTTGCCGACATTTGGGGCGAAAACCATTGATATTTCAGCATCGGGGGATTAAGAATCTGTTAAATATGCGGTCTGCCAAAAGTAGGAATCCCCCATAAACGCTTTTGCGGCGCAGGCCGCCCGAAGGCTGCACCTGCGCCGCAGTGCCGGGGGATGTTATTTCCCGTACAGGAATCGCTCCCCCAGCTGCATGATATGGAATTTTTGACCCGGCGCGCACCGCGTCATGTAGGCGGCAAAGATCAGCGGGTCTTCCCCGTTGCCCATCACCATGTCGTAGTGCAGCGGAACCGTCAGGTCCGCGCCGGTCTCAGCGGCGAGGATGGCCGCGTCACGGCAGTCCATGTTGCCCACAATGTTCCGGCCCCGCCGCTCCAGGTCGGCCCCGTTCACCGGCAGGCAGGCCACGTCCGGCGGGCCGTACCGCTTCACGTCCTCCACCAGCTGAGGGGTCAGCACGGTGTCCCCGGCGTGATAGAGGGTGATGCCGCCAATGTTCAGCAGACAGCCCAGATTCCGGTGATTCCCCTGCTCGTCGGTCACATACGCCTCATGGGCCGCCGGGATGGGGGTCAGGGTGACGCCGTCCCCCAGCGTCAGCGGCTGGTGGGCCTTCGCCCCGATGACCGTATCGGCGGAGATGCCCGCCCCGGTCAGCACACCTTGCTCCGGCGCGGGGACGATGAACCTTATGCCGGGGTTCGCCCGGTACAGAGGCAGCAGGGTCTCCAAATTCAGATGGTCGGCGTGGTTGTGGGAGCAGATTACACAGTCCACCCCCGTCAGCGCCCCGCCGGAGAAGGGAGGCGGATAGTTCCGCCGGGTGGTGCCGTCCGGATTGCACAGGTCATTCAGCACTGGGTCAAAGCACAGCGTCAGCCCCGCCCCCTTCACCAGCAGTCCCATCTGCCCCAGGTACCAGAAGGCCAGCGTCCCGGCGGGCGGCTCAGTGCGGGCGATGTCCCCCAGCAGCGCCGCCCCGGTTTGATACCATTTGTACTTCATCGGTTTCCTCCCTCCACGGTTACGCGGGAATGGGGAAGTTCCCCATTCCCGCGTCTTACGTCTGTTACAGCGTCCGCAGCACTGCGCCCTGGTCGGCAGAGGTGACCAGGGAAGCGTACCGGGCCAGATACCCGGTCTTGACCTTGGGCTCCGGCATCACCAGCGCGGCCTTCCGGGCCGCCAGCACCTCGTCGGAGACCTCCAGCGTGATGGTGTGGGCGGGGATGTCGATGGAGATTTGGTCACCCTCCTCCACCAGGCCAATGGTGCCCCCGGCGGCCGCCTCCGGGGAGACATGGCCGATGGCCGCCCCACGGGTGGCGCCGGAGAACCGGCCGTCGGTGATCAGGGCCACGGACTCGCCCAGGCCCATGCCGCAGATGGCGGAGGTGGGGTTCAGCATCTCCCGCATGCCGGGGCCGCCCTTGGGGCCTTCGTAGCGGATGACCACCACATCGCCGGGATGGATGCCCCCGGCGTAGATCACCTGAATGGCCTCCTCCTCGCTGTCAAAGACGCGGGCGGGGCCGGAGTGGCGCATCATCTCCGGGGCCACGGCGGACTGCTTCACCACGCAGCCCTTCTCCGCCAGGTTGCCGAAGAGGACTGCAATGCCGCCGGTGGCGAGATAGGGGTTGTCGATGGGCCGGATGATCTCCGGGTTGCGGTTCACCGCGTCGGCGATGTTCTCCCCCACCGTCTTGCCGGTGCAGGTCAGCAGGTCGGTCTTGATGAGCCCGGCGTCCGCCAGCTCCTTCATCACGGCGTACACGCCGCCGGCCCGATCCAGATCCTCCATGAAGGTGGGGCCTGCCGGGGCCAGGTGGCACAGGTTGGGGGTCTTGGCGTTGAACTCGTTGACATGGTGCAGGTCGATGGTGACGCCGCACTCATGGGCGATGGCGGGCAGGTGGAGCATGGTGTTGGTGGAGCAGCCCAGGGCCATATCCACGATCTCGGCGTTGCTGAAGGCGTCGGCGGTCATGATGTCCCGGGGACGGATGTTCTGCCGCAGCAGCTCCATCACCTGCATGCCGGCCTCCTTGGCCAGGCGGATGCGGGCGGAGTAGGGGGCGGGAATGGTGCCGTTGCCCCTGAGGCCCATGCCGATGGCTTCGGTGAGGCAGTTCATGGAGTTGGCGGTGTACATGCCGGAGCAGGAGCCGCAGGAGGGGCAGCAGTTCATCACATACTCCTCCACCCCGGCCTCGTCCAGGGTGCCGGCATGGTAGGCCCCCACCGCCTCAAACATATCGCTGAGGCAGGTGCGTTTGCCGCTCTCCAAATGCCCGGCCAGCATGGGGCCGCCGGAGACGAAGATGGTGGGCACGTTGATACGGGCGGCGGCCATCAGCAGGCCGGGCACGTTCTTGTCGCAGTTGGGGATCATCACCAGGGCGTCAAACTGATGGGCAATGGCCATGCACTCGGTGGAGTCGGCGATCAGGTCACGGGTCACCAGGGAATATTTCATGCCCACATGGCCCATGGCGATGCCGTCGCAGACGGCAATGGCCGGGAACTCGATGGGGGTGCCGCCTGCCAGGCGAACGCCCGCCTTGACCGCCTCGGCGATCTTGTCCAGGTTCATGTGGCCGGGGACGATTTCATTCTGGGAGCAGACCACGCCCACCAGCGGGCGGTTCATCTCCTCCTCTGTCAGGCCCAGGGCCGCGAACAGGGAGCGGTTGGGGGCGCGGTCCACGCCCTGGGTGACGTTGGCAGATTTCAGTGCCATAGGGGTTCCTCCTTTATAGCTTGGGATGATGTGGGCGTGGCCTGCCCGCAGGCCGGGCAAATCACACCCCACCACAGGAAAAGGGGCAGGCAGAAGCTGCCTGCCCCCAAAGTGTTGCAATCAGGGAACTTACTTGGAAGCGGCGTCCAGAGCGGAATCGCTGGAGGCAGCCTCGTCCTTCCACAGCATATTGTCCCGCAGGGCCTTGCCCACGGTCTCCATGGGGTGCTTGGCCAGGGCGGCGCGCTTGGAGTTGAAGAAGGTGCGGCCGTTCTTGTTCTCGGCGATCCACTTGCCGGCGAAGGTGCCGTCCTGGATGTCGGAGAGGACAGCCCGCATGTTGGCCTTGGTCTGCTCGTGGGGGATGACGCGGGGGCCGGAGACATACTCGCCATACTCGGCGGTGTCGGAGATGGAGTAGTTCATGCCCGCCACACCGGCCTTGTTCACCAGGTCGATGATGAGCTTCATCTCGTGCATGCACTCGAAGTAGGCGTTCTCAGGGGCATAACCGGCCTCGCACAGGGTCTCGAAGCCGCACTGCATCAGGTCCACCACGCCGCCGCAGAGGACGGTCTGCTCGCCGAACAGGTCGGTCTCGGTCTCGATGTCCATGGTGGTCTCCATAATGCCGGCGCGGGCGCCGCCGATGCCGGCGATATAGGCCAGAGCGATGTCACGGCAGTGGCCGGTGGCGTCCTGCTCCACAGCGATCAGGCAGGGCACGCCCTTGCCCTCCACATAGGTGCCGCGGACGGTGTGGCCGGGGCCCTTGGGGGCAGCCATGAACACGTCCACGTCCGCAGGGGGAACGATCTGCTTATAGCGGATGTTGAAGCCGTGGGCGAAGGCGATGGCGTTGCCCGGCTCCAGGTTGTCCTTCACGGACTGGGCATAGATCTCGGCGGCCCGCTCGTCGTTCACCAGCATCATGACGATGTCGGCCTTCTTGGCGGCCTCGGCCACGGTGTAGACCTCAAAGCCGTCCTTGGACGCCTTGTCCCAGCTCTTGCCGGGGCGGACGCCGATGATGACGTTGCAGCCGGAGTCCCGCAGGTTCAGGGCGTGGGCATGGCCCTGGGAGCCATAGCCGATGACGGCGATCACTTTGCCGTCCAGATTGGAGATGTCGCAGTCAGATGCATAGTACATCTTTGCATTCATGTCATAGCACGAACTCATAATTTGTCACCTGTTCTTTCCTAAGATTTAAAAATATCTATCCAAAAAATGTGCTTATCGTACATTTACTGGCAATTTTGGGCGGCTTACAGCATGAGCTTGCCGTAGTCGTATTCGCCCTTTTCCTTGGTCTCGTCCCGCAGGGTGTACTGGCCCCGCTCCAGGGCCACCATGCCGGTGCGGGCCAGCTCCAGAATGCCGAACTCCTTCAGCAGGCCCTCGATGGCGTCGTCCTTGGACTCGGTGCCGATCACCGCCAGGGTGATGGTGCCCAGGGAGACGTCAATGATGTTGGCCCGGAAGATGTTGGCGATCTGAATCACTTCGTTGCGAATTTCACGGGTCTCCGCCTTCACCTTGATGAGCACCAGCTCCCGGCGGATGGAGTGGCTGGCGTCCAGCAGCTTCACCGAGTGGACGGGGAACAGCTTTCCCAGCTGGCTGATGAGCTGCTTGATCTGCTGGTCATTGGCGAACACCTCGATGGTGATACGGGACACATCGGGGTCGTCCGTGGTGCCCACGGCCAGGCTCTCGATGTTGAAACCCTTGCGGGAGAACAGCCGGGTCACCTGGCTCAGGACGCCGGCGGCATTGTCCACCCGGACGGACAGGGTCTGACGGTTGGGTTGCAGCGCTAACATAGTCATTCCCCTCCTTTAATCCAACAGGAAATTGGTGACCGGGCTGGTGCCTCCCACCATGGGGCGCACCATCTCGTCAATGTTCAGCACGGCGTCGATGACCACTGCGTGACCGTAGTCCAGCGCCTCCTGGAAGGCTTTTTCAAACTCCGCCTGGGTGGTGACCCGATAGCCCCGGATGCCGTAGGCCTCCGCCAGCTTGACGAAGTCGGGGCCCCGGTCCAGGGTGGTGGCGCTGTAGCGGTGGTCATAAATCAGGCTCTGCCACTGGCGCACCATACCAAGGGTGCCGTTGTCAAAGATAATGGTGACGACGGGGATGTCGTAATACTGCACCGTGGCCATCTCGTGGCAGTTCATGCGGAAGCAGCCGTCGCCGGTGGTATGTACCACCACCTGGTCGGGCATACCCACCTTCGCGCCGAAGGCCGCGCCGTAGCCAAAGCCCATGGTGCCGAAGCCGCCGCTGGTCAGCAGCTGGCCGGGCCGGTTGAAGTGGTAATACTGGGCCGACCACATCTGGTGCTGGCCCACGTCGGTGGCGATGATGGCATTGCCGTCGGTCAGGCGGGACACTGTCTCCAGGATCTCCCTGGGCAGCAGGCGGCCGTCCTCCGCCGGCTTCGGCTCCGGCTCCTTCAGGCTCAGCACCGCGTTCCGCCAGGAGGAGAAGTCATATTCCCGGAGCATGATGCGCTCATTCAGCAGCTCCAGCACACGGCGGGCGTCGCCGATGATGTGGTGGGCGGTCTGCACATTTTTGTCGATCTCCGCCCGGTCAATGTCAATGTGGACGATTTTGGCGTTGGGGGCAAAGCTCCCCACATCGCAGGTCACCCGGTCGGAGAACCGGCAGCCGATGGCGATCAGCAGGTCGCAGTCATGGCTGGCCACGTTGGAGGCGTGGGAGCCGTGCATTCCGATCATGCCAGTGAACAGGGGATGGTTGCCAGGGCAGGCGCCGCCGCCCATGATGGTGGAGGTGACAGGCGCCCCCAGCTTCTCCATAAACTTCCGGAACTCCGGCACAGCGCCCTTGGAGCGGATGACGCCGCCGCCCACCAGAATCAGGGGACGGGCGGAGTGATCCAGCATCTCCACCAGCTGGTTAATGTCGTCGTGGTCCGGTTCAAATTCCTTAAAATCGTAGTTGTCCCGGGCCATCAGCTTGGCCAGGCGGCCATAGCGGTGATGCTCGCTGAGGGGCAGGGGGCGGAAGTCCGTCAGCTCGGTGGTGACGTTCTTCAAAATGTCGATCAGCACCGGGCCGGGGCGGCCGGAGCGGGCAATGGCGAAGCCCTCCCGGATGATGTCCGCCAGGTCGTTCACGTCCCGCACCAGGTAGTTGCATTTCGTGATGGGCATGGTGATGCCGGTGATGTCCACCTCCTGGAAGGAGTCCTTGCCGATCAGGTTCTCCCCCACGTTGCAGGTGATGGCCACCACGGGGGACGAGTCCATATAGGCGGTGGCGATGCCCGTCACCAGGTTGGTGGCACCGGGGCCGGAGGTGGCGAAGCACACCCCCACCTTGCCGGTGGCTCGGGCGTAGCCGTCCGCCGCGTGGGAGGCCCCCTGCTCATGGGCCGTCAGGATATGGCGAATCTTCTGATTGTAGCCATGCAGTTCAAATTCGTCGTAGATGTTCAAAATTGTGCCGCCAGGATAGCCAAAGACAGTATCAACGCCCTGTTCCAGCAGGCACTCCATCACGACCTGTGCGCCAGTCATTTTCATCGTATTGGAATCCCTCCTTTAAATTACGCTGCCGAAAGGCAGGTTCAGCAGGCGGCAGGGCATAAAAAATGCCCCGTCCCCTCATTAGGACGAAGCTGAAACTCCGTGGTACCACCTAAATTCGCAGCCCCGGCGAACCTGGCCTGCGCACTCTTTGATTCCGTAACGTGGAAGGCCCGTTTCCGCTTACTGGGCTGACGCCGTTCAACGGAACCGCTCGTGGGTGACCCGCACTGTCCGCCATCGATAGACGCTTTTCAGCTGCCGCATCCTCTCTGAACCGTGGCGCCGGACAATACCATCCCAGTCATTGCGTTTAGACTGACTCTTATGATACCGTTAAAATGCGGTTTTGTCAAGGGGTACGGGAAAAAAACCACGGAAATCAAGTTTTCGGCGAACATACCAAAGAAACCCCTCAGTCTGGCCTTGCGGCCAGCCAGCTCCCCTTTCAGGGGAGCCAAAGACGTGGTGATTCCCGCAACTCCCTTGCCTCCCCTGAAAGGGGAGGGGGACCGGCGACAGCCGGTGGAAGGGTTCCATGCGGAACGGACTTCAAAATTGATTTCCATGGAAAAAAACTATCAGATGCACAAAAAACGCCCGGAATTTCCCTCCCCTTCGGTACAAACGCGGGGAAAACGGCGTTTCCCTGTTTTCGATTGTTTTCATTTGTTTTTATTTTTTAACAGAATCGTTCTTGACAGGCTGCTTTCGTTATGCTAAAATAATGTTAGTTTAAAAAAACTATTTTTAATTGATGGGAGGCTTTATCATGTTCAACCTAATTGAAAAGGGCCGCCAGCACCGGTTTAAGGCCACGGCGGTTCATATGTCGGTATTTCTCTTCTTCTATCTGCTCGAAATCGTAGGGGTGGCCATCACCGGTGAACGCTTCCTGTATCCCCTTGACTGGGCTGTGGACGCAAAATTTCTCTACCTCTGGGTGCCGGTGCTGATTCTGCGGCTGCTCAACTGCAACATCGTGGCGGGCTGCATCACAGGTGGCTTCTTCTCAAGCCTGGTCATCAGCATCCCCCTGACGAACATCACCGTCGCCTATTGGAACGCCCATCGCGGCCCGGAGGATTATGAATCCCCGCTGTACGGCTGGCTCTTCTGGATGGGCTTCACCCTGCTCTCCATCATCGCAGGCATCGTTCTGGAATGTCTTTACCGCGACTGGAAGTGGAAGCATCCGCCCGCCGTTGAAGGAGGCGCTCCCGCCTGACGGCAGAAACCCGCCCCGTTTTCCCCTTTCCCCCGGAAAAGGCTTGACCCCGCCGGGGGA
>JAJQCJ010000033.1 GCA_021202775.1 Clostridiales bacterium
GTCTCCTGCAACCCCAAAACCTCCTGCGAATCCTTTCTCAAAATTGATTTCCGTGTTCTTATGTCAGCAAAAAAAATCCGCCTCCGGCACCGGCACCATCCGCAAAAGACCGTCACCCGCAACGGCAAGTCCTACACCTGCTGGGAGGCCCGCTTCACCGTGGGGGTAGACCCCGGCACCGGGAAGCAGGTGCAGCGCAGCATCACCGGCAAGACCCAGAAGGAGGTGCGGGAAAAGCTGCAAGCCGCTGCCCTGGCTGTCAGCGAAGGAACTTACACCCAACCCTCCAAAATCACCCTTGCACAGTGAGTGGAGGTCTGGCTGGCGGAGTACATGGGGGACAAGAAATATCTGACCGTGAAGCAATACAAGGCGGCCTGCAATACCCACATTCTGCCTGCGCTGGGGGCAGTGAAACTGTCCGCCTTGACTGTACCACAGATTCAGGGATTCTATAACAGCTTACAGCGGAAGGGCCTGGCCGCAAAAACGGTGCGGAACGTCCACGGAATTCTGAGCAAATGCCCTGGCACTGCGGTTCAGGTGGGGTATCTGAAAGAGAACCCCACGCAACGGGTGCCGCTGCCCAGGGTGCAGCGGCAGGAGATCGTCCCGCTGACAGACCAGCAGGTTCAAGCGTTTCTTCGGGAGGCTCCGGAAGATGAATATGGAATTCTGCTGGAGGTGATTCTCTTCACCGGCCTGCGGGAAGCGGAGGCCATGGGGCTGACCTGGGACTGTATCGACTTCCAGGCTGGTACAATCAAGGTCTGCAAGCAGCTCCAGAAGCGCCCAATCCGGGACGGCGGGTTCACCTTTGCGCCCCTGAAGAACGACAAAACCCGTATGATCAAGCCTGCCCCCAGCGTTATGTCCCTGCTGGAGCTTCGGAGGAAGGAACAGGTCGCCCAGCGTCTCAGGGCCGGTGATTTATGGGTGGGCTGGCATACGGAGCAGGAACGGCAAACAGCTCTTGTGTTTACAACTGAGGTTGGGGGCAACCTCAGCCCCCAAACCGTTTATAATCACTATAAGAAGTTGGCGGCCAAAATTGGCGCACCGGAAAGCCGGGTACACGATCTCCGCCACACCTACGCCGTCCTTTCCCTGCAAAATGGGGATGATGTGAAAACCGTCCAGGGGAACCTGGGCCACGCCACCGCCGCCTTCACCCTGGACGTGTACGGCCACGTGTCAGAGCGCATGAAGCAGGAAAGCGCACAGCGTATGGAGCAGTATATCAAGGATGCAGCAGGCCGATAAGGGAAAACATAAGGGAAACAAAAAACTGTGTTGCAGGAATCTGAACATCTTACACGCAAAAAAGCAAAAATAAGCCGCCCGAACAGCAGAAACCTGCACGTTCGAGCGGCTATTCTTTGGCAGCGGGAGAAGGATTCGAACCCTCACATACAGAGTCAGAGTCTGCTGTGCTACCCTTACACAATCCCGCTATCTCTGTGAGCTGTGCCTCACAAGTAGCTATTATACACACCCTTCCCCCTGTTGTCAAGCGTTTTTTTCGGATTTTCTCAGAAAATGGAATTTTTTCAGTTTGCGTAAAGTACCGAAAAGTACCGAATGGTACAGAAGGGGAGAGGCCCCAATCCGCAGCAGGGGAGAAGTGTTGCCGGGCGGCAGGGGAGGGGCGCTGCCGAAGACAAAAAAAATATTCACACCAAATCTGGTGTGAATATTTTCAGTGGAGGCACCACCCAGAATCGAACTGGGGATAAAGGTTTTGCAGACCTCTGCCTTACCTCTTGGCTATGGTGCCACAGAACAGGGAAAAACCCTGTGATACGAAAACAGCTAATCAGCTGTAATTGTTGGAGCGGAAGATGAGGCTCGAACTCACTCCCTGCCCCGGAAAAGCAGCCTTTTCCGGGTACCGGGTACCTCTGATTGCCAAAATCCGCGCGACACGCGGATTTTGGTGGAGGTAGCGATTGCTCTCTCACTGCCGCGCGGTTTGCAACAGGGTATAACTCCTTTTGGAGCGGAAGACGAGGCTCGAACTCGCTACCTCCACCTTGGCAAGGTGGCGCTCTACCAGATGAGCTACTCCCGCAAAATGGTGCCTCCGATCGGAATCGAACCAATGACACGGGGATTTTCAGTCCCCTGCTCTACCAACTGAGCTACAGAGGCATATCCATGCCGATGGCATGGAAAAATGGCGACCCGGAACAGGCTCGAACTGTCGACCTCCAGCGTGACAGGCTGGCGTTCTAACCAACTGAACTACCGGGCCATTCAAAAAAGCTGAGACAAATGGTGGGAACAATAGGACTCGAACCTATGACCCCCTGCTTGTAAGGCAGGTGCTCTAACCAGCTGAGCTATGCTCCCATGCCAGCCGTTTGTCAGGTTCGCGTTGGCGTCCTGCACTCAGCAAGGATTATTATACCCATTCTCCCACCGTTTGTCAACTGCTTTTTTTGAAAACTTTTCCGGGGGGCGTTTAAAGTTGGCTGGCCAGCTGCCGCAGCTCGTCCCCGGAAAAGGCGTACTCCTTCCCGCAGAACTGACAGCTCAGGGTGCAGCCGCCCTGCTCCCGGACGATGTCCTCCAGTTCCTGCCGGCCCAGGCTGATGAGGGCCCGGGACACCCGCTCCCGGCTGCAATCGCAGCGATAGGCCACGGGAACCGTCTCCAGCACCTCCACCTCGAACTCGGACAAAATCTCCTGCACCAGCGCCAGGGGGGTGACGCCCTGGGCGAAGTGCTCCGTCACATAGCCGCTTTTGCGGACGCCCCGCTCCACCTTGTTGATGACGGCGTCGTCCGCGCCGGGGAGGAGCTGAATCAGATAGCCCCCCCGCCGCCCGGACGGACAGGTCGGTGTCCACCAACACCCCCAATGCACAGGCTGTGGGAAACTGCTCGCTGGTGGCAAAGTAGGCGGTCAGGTCCTCAGCGATCTCCCCGCTGACCAGGGGCACCTGGCCCACATAGGGCTCCCGCATCCCCAGGTCCTTGATGACGGTCAGGGTGCCGTCCCGGCCCACGGCGCCGCCCACATCCAGCTTTTGCAGGTCGTTCAGGGGCAGCATCACCTTTGGATTCTGGACATAGCCCCGCACGTCGCCGCTGGCCTCCGCCACGCAGGTGATGGTCCCCAGGGGGCCGCCGCCCCTGAACTGGAGGGTGACAGAGTTGTCCTCCCCCTTGAGCTGGTTGCCCATCATGGAGGCCCCCATCAGCGCCCGGCCCAGGGCCGCCGTGGCCACCGGGGTGGTGCCGTGGATTTGCCGGGCCTGCTCCACCATCTCCCGTCCGGTGATGGCGGAGGCCATCACGGCCCCGTCAGAGGTGATGACCCTTACGATTTCATCTGCCATAGTCCTGTCCTCCTGAGACGCAGCCTTCCGCTGCGAAATACTGCCGGGTCTGCTCCGCGTTGCGGAGCACCTCGGCGGTCAGCGCTTCCACGCTGTCAAAGCGCCGCTCCCCCCGCAGGTGGCGGAAAAACTCCATCCGCACCCGCTTGCCGTACAGATTGCCGTGGAAGTCCAAAATATAGCCCTCCACCGTGACGGTGCCGGAGCTGTCCACCGTGGGGCGGACGCCCACATTGGTGACGGCGATCTGAGCGGTGGCGTCGTCCTCCGCGTCCAGATAGACTTTGGTGGTGTACACCCCGTGGGCGGGCACCGCCACCTCCGGCGGAATGGTCAGGTTCACCGTGGGGAAGCCCAGCCGGGAACCCAGATGCTTGCCGGGGTTCACGGTCTGAATCAGGGTGTGGGGGTGGCCCAGGCAGCGGTTGGCCTCCTCCATGCGGCCCTCCGCCAGCAGCTGGCGAATCACCGTGGAGTGCACCTGCACCCCGTCCACCGACACCATGTCTACGATCTCACAGCCCACGCCCAGCTCCCCGCAGGCGTCCCGGAGCCGCTGTGCGTCCCCGGCCCCCCGGTCGCCAAAGCGGAAGTCCCTGCCGCAGACCACATAGGCCGCCCCCAGGGTGCCGATCAGGTAATCCGTCACAAAGCTGCGCCAGGGCATATGCATCATGGCCTCGTCAAAGTGGGCCAGAATCACCTCGTCGATTTGGTAGTAGTGCTTCATCAGCCACACCCGGTCCTCTGTGGTGTTGATCATGGGCACCGCCTTTCCGCTGACCAGGGTGCCGGGATGGGCGTCAAAGCTCATGACGGCGGCGGGGAGGCCCAGCTCCTCCGCCTTCCGCTTCACCGTCCGCAGCAGCGCCCCGTGGCCCAGGTGTACGCCGTCAAAAAAGCCCAGGGCGATCACCCGTTGTCTCTTACTCAAAAAGTTCACCTCATCTAATCAATACCTCACACCGAAAAGAAGCTCTTGACGGTGCGCATTTCCCCGTTTTTGCACTGGCCCAGCATCAGGAAGGCGCCGTCCGAGCCGTAGACCCGATAGCGCCCCTCCGGCGCGTCAGCAGGGAAGGGGTTCCCGTTGCGGCAAAGGGCCTCCTGCCGCCCTTCCACACGAAGGGCGGGGAATCCCCGGAAAAAGTCGTCCACCGGGCAGAGCAGGGCCTCGGCCCGGCCTTCCTCCGCCGCCTGGGCCACCTGCTCCAGAGTCACCGCCTGGGCCAGGGTGAAGCCCGCCGCCTCGGTGCGCCGGAGGGAGGCCATCACCCCGCCGCAGCCCAGGGCCTGGCCGATGTCATGGCACAGCGTCCGGATGTAGGTGCCCTTGGAGCAGCGGATGCGGAGGGCGTACTCCGTATCGCTGACCTGCTCCACCACCTCCAGGGCGAAAATGGTGATGGCCCTGGGCTGGCGCTCCACCGTCCGGCCCTTCCGGGCCAGCTGATAGAGCTTCTGGCCGTTCACCTTCAGGGCGGAGTACATGGGGGGCACCTGCAAAATCTCCCCCCGGAACCGGGGCAGAACCGCCTCCAAATCCGCCCCGGTGCAGACTGCGGGGGCGGTGGACAGCACCGCCCCCGTGGTGTCCTGGGTGTCCGTGGTCACGCCCAGACGCAGGGTGGCCAGGTATTCCTTTTCTCCGGACTCGGCAAACTCCACCGCCCTTGTGGCCCGCCCCACAAAGACGGGCAGTACCCCAGTGGCCATGGGGTCCAGCGTACCGGCGTGGCCGATGCGCCGCTCCCCCAGCAGCCGCCGGAGCTTGGCGCACACGTCCATGCTGGTCCAGTCCGTCGGTTTGTCTATGACGATGATTCCGCTTGGCATAACGGTTTTCCTCGCTTCATCTTTAAAATCAGGGCTATACCCGGAACCGAACCAGGACACCCACCAGAATCACCACCGCCCCCGCCAGCCGGACAAGCCACAGCTGCCCAGGCGTTTCCTCCTGGTTTTGAGGCAAAACGGGGTGCAGGACAAACAAAAGCCCTGCAAGCACCCATCCAACATTGGAGGCGACGCCGTTTTGCAGCAGGACGGACAGCAAAAAGCTCGCAACGACCAGCCCCACCGCAATCCACAGCTGCGCGAAAAAGGAACTGCGCTTCATTTCGATTATCCTCCTGCGTTCTGATTCAGTGGTTTATTCTGCGTCCAGCGTCTCTTCCACGGCGGCATAAGCGGCCTCCATGGCTTCCTCCAGAGACTGGGCCGGGATGTAGGCCCCCGCCGCCGCCCCGTGGCCGCCGCCGCCAAACCGGGCGCAGACGTCGCTGGCGTTGACCCATGTTTCGTCGGAGCGGACGCTGAGCTTGAAGTTCCCCGGCGTCAGCTCCCGGACAAAGACGGCGCACCGCACCCCCTCGATGGTGGCGCAGAAGGAGGCCAGCTCCGAGCAGTCCGCGTCTGTGGCCCCCACGCTGGCCTTGTCCGCCAGGGTCAGGCCGCAGACGGCCACCCGGCCTGCCCGATGGAAGGCCATGGAGGACAGGAGCTTACTCTGAAGCGCCAGCTCCTTCCGGCCCCTGGTCTGGAAGAAGTGCTTGTTCACCCGGCGGGCAAAGTCGCCCTGCTCCATCAGCTCCGCCGCGATGCGGTGGCTCTCCGGCGTGGTGCTGGAGTAGACGAAGCAGCCGTTGTCCGTGGTGATGGCCACATACAGCGCCCGGGCGATGGGCTCGGTCATCACCCCCAGCAGCCTGCAAATGCGGTAAATGATTTCCCCGCAGGCGGAGGCGGAGGCGTCCAGACACAGATTCCGGGCATAGCGGCGGTTGGAGCCGTGGTGGTCAATGCAAAGCTCGCTTTTGCCCACGAACGGCTCATAGCCCGCCGGGAAGAGGCCCTCGTCCGAGATGTCCACGCTGACGATATGCTCCGGCGTGTATCCCTCCGGCGCCCACTGGAAGTCCAGATAGTCCGGGTAGTCCGGCGTCACCTCCGGGTTGGGCATGGTCCACGCCGTCTTGCCCAGCTCCTGCAATGCCAGACACAGGGCGGTGGCGCAGCCCAGGGTGTCCCCGTCCGGGCGGACGTGGGTCAGCACCAGAAAGTTGTCCCGCTCCAGTAGCCAGCGGGCGGCCTCCTGCTCAGTCATGGTCGGGGGCCCCTTCCTCCGGCGCAGCCCCGGCCCCTTCCGCCTGGGCGGCCTTCTCCGCGTCCTGGGCGGAGATGTGGTTGATCATCTGAATGATGCGGCTGCCACGCTCGATGGAGTCGTCCGCCACAAAGGTCAGCTCCGGCGTATACCGCAGGCTCATGTTGTGGCCCAGCTCCCGCCGCAGGAAGCCGGAGGCGGATTTCAGCCCCTTGATGACCTCCTTCACGTCCCCCTTGTCCAGGGGGGAGACGTAGACGGTGCAGTAGCGCAGGTCGTTGGTGGTCTCCGTCCGGGTGACAGAGATCATGCCCTGCACCCTGGGGTCCTTTAAATTGCGAATCAGCTGGGACAGCTCCTTGCGGATGTCCTCATTGATGCGGTCAATGCGATAGCTTGGCATATTGCGTTTCTCCTATTATAATTATGAAGTTGATGTTGTTGTCTGTCTGCCGGGGCCGTTGGTGCAGACGAAAAAGAGCCGTCCGTCCGATGCCTCCGGCGGCCGCTCCTCCATGCCGCCGAACACCTGCACCCGGGAGAACCCCGCCTCCCGCAGCATGGCCTCCAGGGCGGCGGGCTGCCAGGCCCGCTCCCGATGCTCCTCCTGCTCTCTGCGCCAGACCTTTCCGTCCCGCTCGAACAGGTCCATGCCGTAGGTCAGCACTTCCTCCTGAAAGGATGCCCGCCACAGGCAGAGGACATCCTCCGTCTCGTCCACAAAAATCTGGCCGTCCAGCCCCCGCATCCACTGAGGGGCCAGCACGTCAAAGAGGAAAAAGCCCCCCGGCACCAGGAAGGTGTGGAGCCGCCGGAAGGTCTCCCGCAGGTCGCCTTCGTCGGTGACATAGTTCAGGCTGTCCAGGCTGCAAACGCAGGCGTCCACAGTGCCGTACAGGTCCAGCTCGCTGGCGGACTGATGCAGCAGCAGAGGCGGCTCCTCCAGCTCTAAGTCAAAGGACTTCTCCATGGCCTCGGACAGCATCTCAGAGGATAAATCCGTCCCAATGGTGGAGTAGCCCTGTTTGGCCAGCAGACAGGTCAGCGTGCCGGTGCCGCAGCAGAGGTCCAGCACCAGCTCCACCGGCACCGGGCTTTTCCCGAACCAGCGGAGGTACCAGCCAAGCCACGCCTCATAGTCCACATCGCCGGTCAGGGCGTCATAGTACCGGGCAAGCCCTTCATACGCGCTCATGTGTCCTCCTGTTCCCCTTTCTCCCCCTGCTCCAGAATGCGGGAGAGGACGTCCTGATAGCCGCCGGCCCCGTAGTTCAGCGCCCGGTTCACCCGGCTGATGGTGGCGCTGCTGGCCCCGGTCTTTTCCAGAATATGGTTGTAAATCATGCCCTGCTGCAACAGCACGGCCACGTCATACCGCTGCTCCATGGCCCGCAGCTCCGACACTGTGCACAGGTCCTGAAAGAACCGGTGGCACTCATCCAAATCCTTCAGCTCCAAAATGGCCTTGTACAGGCCCATGCTCTCCTGCTTTCCGCTTACCTTGGACATGGGGCATCCTCCTTTTCCGGTGGCTGCGGCGGTTCTCGCCGCTCTACAGCTTCACATTTTACCATCTTAAAGCGTGAAAGTAAAGCCTTAGCGTAAGTTTTCCCTGTCTCGGAGGGGCAGGTTTCCTTAGGCAGGGAAAGAGGAAGGAAACAGGGTTGCGCTTCCGGCGGGCGTCCGTTCCTTAGGCAAGGAAGGATAAAGGAACTACGCTTTGCCTGACCGGGGGACCGTTCGTTCCTTAGATGAGGATACTGGAAGGAAATAGAGCGTTTGCCCTTGCCAGGGCATGGCCTGGCAGCCGCGTTATCACTTTTAGCATCGCCTCCTCGGTCAGTGACCCTCGCCAGCATAGCTGGCATCGGTTTCCGGCTAAAAATGTGCCACTGGCACATTTTTGGACGCCGTAAATTACTCCGCCAAGAAAAGCAGCAAAAGAAGGCGGCTCAAGAGGGAGGCCGGTGGCCCCCCTCTTAAGAATCTCCCCGTATCCCGCCGGGCTTCGCGCCGCCCGACCTATCAGTGGTCTATCCCGTCAGAGACGATGGGACTTGTTACGCACCAAAGCTGCCGCCGATGGCGGCTGGCGGGGATTGACGCCCGTTCCGCCCCGCCGAAGGCGGGCGTAACGAGGCGTCAATTTTATTATCCAACGATAGATAACATCTGCCTGAACCGAAAGGTTACAACCTCTCATCAAAAAGCGTGATTATCCATCGCTCTTTTACAATAGGAGCGAGAACCTACCCTTACAGTCAGATTTCGGCGACCAAAGGACAATAAAATTGCTCGTTCCGCCCGCCTCTGGCGGGGCGGAACGGCAATCGTATCCAGCCGCCATCGGCGGCAGTCTCACCAGTTAGAAGTTACATCGTCTATTGCCTGACAGACCACGTACAGACTGGACAGCGCGAAGCCCCAGTGGGACAGGAGAGGGGTTCTTAGGCGGATTTTGCGTAAAAAATATGCCGGGGGCATATTTTTAGCAAAATCCTGAGCCAGCTTGCTGGCGAAGCCACTGAAAAGAGTAGGCAGTGCTTTAAAGTCCTTGATAACAAAGGAGCCCCGAGCTTCCCCCTAAGCCGCCTTCTTTCCCCTATTTCTTGGCGGAGCAAGAAATAGGGCCCCCGGAGGGAAAAACGTATTTCCTTCATCTATCCTTATCTCAGGAAACCAGCACCGGCGGTCGGGCAAAACGTAGTTCCTTCAACCTTCCTTGCCTAAGGAAAACACCCTCACCGGAAACGCAAAACCTGTTTCCTTTCTCTCTCCTTGCTTAAGGAGACCTCGCCGCCCGGCAAGAAAACCGTTGACAAACCGGAACGTTGTGCTATAATAATAAAAACCGAAAGGCGAAGATGGAGAAGGGGAGACCCTCCTTCCGCATAAGAGAGAGGCTGTGACGCGCTGAGAGCGGCCTTTGCGGAACCGTTTCCTTACCACTCCGGAGCCGCCCGCGAACGGACAGAACAGCGTCCGGTAAGTGTGGCCGACCGCTGCCGCGTTAGGGCAGAGAATGAGTGAAACATCAAGGTGGAACCGTGCATTTGCACCCTTGGGCGGCGTTGGGCCGCTCAGGGGTGTTTTTCGTTGCGGAAAGGAGCGAACGAATCATGAAAGTAATTTACAATGACGGCGCCGTGAAGGAGTGCGCACCGGAGGAGGAGCTGCACATCATCCGCCACTCCGCGGCCCATATTATGGCCCAGGCGGTGAAGCGCCTCTATCCCCAGGCGAAGATGGCCTTCGGTCCCGCCACGGAGAAGGGCTTCTACTATGACATCGACCTGGGGGACGCCACCCTCAGCGACAGCGACCTGGACAAAATCGAGGCCGAGATGAAGAAGATCACCAAGGCCAATCTGCCCTTCAAGTCCTTCATCCTGCCCCGGGAGGAGGCCGTCGCCCTGATGCAGGAGCGGGGCGAGGACTATAAGGTGGAGCATATCGCCGACCTGCCGGAGGACGCCATCATCAGCTTCTTCCAGCAGGGGGAGTATATCGACATGTGCGTCGGCCACCCACTTAGATCCACGAAGGCTGTGAAGGCTTGCAAGCTGACAAAGTTGTCCGGCGCGTACTGGCGGGGGGACGAGCATAACAAGATGCTGACCCGCATCAACGGCATCGCCTTCCACAATCAGACGGAGCTGGACGAGTATCTGAAGCTGCTGGAGGAGGCCAAAAAGCGGGACCACCGGAAGATCGGCAAGGAGATGGGCCTCTTCATGATGTGCGACGAAGGACCCGGCTTCCCCTTCTTCCTGCCCAACGGCATGATCATCAAGAACCAGCTGATTGACTACTGGCGGGAGATCCACACCCGGGACGGCTATGTGGAGGTCTCTACCCCCCTGATTATGAACCGCCGCCTGTGGGAGACCTCCGGCCACTGGGATCATTACAAGGACAATATGTACGCCACCAAAATCGACGATGAGGACTACTGCATCAAGCCCATGAACTGCCCCGGCGGCGTCATGGTTTACCGCAGCCAGCCCCACAGCTACCGTGACCTGCCCCTCCGCATTGGTGAGCTGGGCCTGGTTCACCGCCACGAGAAGCGGGGCGAGCTCCATGGCCTGTTCCGCGTTCGCTGCTTCACCCAGGACGACGCCCACATCTTCATGCGCCGGGATCAGATCACCGACGAAATCGCCGGTGTAGTGCATCTCATCAACGAGGTGTATGAGAAGTTCGGCTTCAAGTACTTTGTGGAGCTCTCCACCCGTCCGGAGGACAGCATGGGCTCCGATGAGGACTGGGAGGACGCCACCAACGGCCTGAAAAACGCCTTGGAGCAGCTGAATATGCCCTATATCGTCAACGAGGGCGACGGCGCGTTCTACGGCCCGAAAATCGACTTCCACCTCCAGGACAGCCTGGGCCGCACCTGGCAGTGCGGCACCATCCAGCTGGACTTCCAGATGCCGCTGAACTTCGGCCTGGAGTATGTGGCGGAGAACGGGGAGCGGGAGCGTCCCATCATGATTCACCGGGTCTGTTTCGGCTCCATCGAGCGGTTCATCGGCATCCTGACGGAGCACTTCGCCGGGAAGTTCCCCACCTGGCTGGCCCCCACCCAGGTGAAGGTGCTGCCCGTCTCCGAAAAGAGCATGGCCTATGCAGAGCCCGTCACCGACGCCCTGAAGGCCGCCCACATCCGTGTGGCCCTGGACAGCCGCAGCGAGAAGATCGGCTATAAGATTCGTGAGGCTCGCCAGGTGGACCGGGTGCCCTATATGCTGATTATCGGCGCCAAGGAAGTGGAGAACGGCACCGTTTCCGTCCGGGACCGGGCCACCGACAGCACCACCGAGATGAAGCTGGAGGAATTCCTGGCAAACGTGCAGCAGGAGATCACGGAGCGGGTGTAAAGCGGTTCCGCCTGCCACAATTCAGAGCATGAAAAACAGCGCTGCGCGGTATGTGCGGCGCTGTTTTTTTCGCACAGGACGAAAAAGGGCTTGACAAACAGAAAACCTTCCTGTAAAATAACGGTCAGTCATAGTGAAACTGGCTTTGACGGGGAAGAGTAGCAGGGTCGCTTCTGCGCAGAGAGCCTCCGGTTGGTGTAAGGGGGCAGGCGGCGCCCTGTGAATACGCCCCTGAGCTGCCGCCCCAACGGCGTGGACGCTCCACGCTTAGTAGATGCGGTCGGGTTGCGCCCGTTATTGCGCCGGAGTCCCCGGACTCCCTGAGGTTCGCCCCGTGAGGGGCTGACGCATCAGAGGTGGTACCGCGTATCAGGTTTGATATGCCCTCTGTCCGCTTGTGCGGGCGGAGGGCTTTTTTGCGCCCTGTCCGGCAGCGATTCAATTCAATTTGGAAAAGGAGCGATGTACTATGACACTGTATGATGAGCTGGTCGCCCGGGGCCTGATTGCCCAGGTGACCGACGAGGAAAAGGTCAAAGAAATGATCAACAGCGGCAAGGCCACCTTCTATATCGGCTTTGACCCCACGGCGGACTCCCTCCATGTGGGCCACTTTATGGCCCTGAGCCTGATGCGCCGGATGCAGCAGCACGGCAACCGCCCCATCGCCCTGCTGGGGGGCGGCACCGCCATGATTGGAGACCCCTCCGGTAAGAGCGATATGCGCCAGATGATGACGGCGGAGATGATTCAGCACAACGCCGACTGCTTCAAGGCGCAGATGAGCCGCTTCATCGACTTCTCCGACGGCAAGGCGCTGATGCTGAACAACGCCGATTGGCTGCTGAAGCTGAACTATGTGGAGCTGCTGCGGGAGGTGGGGGCCTGCTTCTCCGTGAACAATATGCTCCGGGCGGAGTGCTATAAGCAGCGCATGGAGCGGGGGCTCAGCTTCCTGGAATTTAACTATATGATCATGCAGTCCTACGACTTCTATCACCTCTATCAGGAGTACGGCTGCAACTTCCAGTTCGGCGGGGACGACCAGTGGTCCAATATGCTGGGCGGCCGTGAGCTGATCCGCCGCAAGCTGGGCAAGGAGGACGCCGAGGCCATGACCATCACCCTGCTCCTGAACAGCGAGGGGCAGAAGATGGGCAAGACGGTGTCCGGCGCGGTGTGGCTGGACCCCAACAAGACCTCTCCCTATGAGTTTTACCAGTACTGGCGCAACGTGGACGATGCGGACGTCATCAAGTGCCTGAAAATGCTGACCGACGTGCCGCTGGAGCAGATCGCCGAGATGGAGACCTGGAAGGACAGCCAGCTGAACCAGGCCAAGGAGATCCTGGCCTACGAGCTGACCAAGCTGGTGCATGGGGACGAGGAGGCCGAGAAGGCCCAGTCCGCCGCCCGGGCCATCTTCTCCGGCGGCGGCAACGCGGATATGCCCTCCACCACCCTCACCGCTGAGGATTTGACGGACGGGAAAATCGGCGTGCTGAAGCTGCTGGTGGCCGCCGGTATGGCCGCCTCCAACGGCGAGGCCAAGCGGCTGGTGAAGCAGGGCGGCGTCACCGTCAACGGGGAGAAGGTCTCCGCCCAGGACGCAACCTATGACGAGGACCAGCTCTCCGGGGACGGCCTGGTCATCCGCAAGGGAAAGAAGATTTTCCACCGGGTCACCCTGGCCTGAGAAAAAAGAACAAATCCGCAGCCTCCCGTCGGGTACGTCCTGCCGGGAGGCTGCTTTCCTTAGAGAAGGAAGGATAAAGGAACTGCGCGTTGCCCGACCGCCGGTGCTGGTTTCCTGAGATAAGGATAGATGAAGGAAATACGT
>JAJQCJ010000005.1 GCA_021202775.1 Clostridiales bacterium
GCCCCCGGCATATTTTTTACGCAAAATCCGCCTAAGAACCCCTCTCCTGTTCCGCCGGGCTTCGCGCTGTCCAAATTATAAGTGGTCTATCAGGCAGCAGACGATATGACTTGATACGCACCAAAGCTGCCGCCGATGGCGGCTGGGTACGATTGCTGTTCCGCCCTGCCGAAGGCGGGCGGAACAGCAATTTTATCATCCAACGATGGATAACATCTGCCTGAACCGCAAGGTCACAACCCCTTATCAAAAAGCATGATAATCCATCTTTTTTTACAATGGAAACAATAGTCTGCCCTTACAGTCAGATTTTATCGACCAAAGGGCAACAAAATTGCCGCCACGTTACGCCCGCCTCCGGCCGGGCGCACACTGCACACCCCTGCTGAGACCCGGAAAAGACAGTCAGCCCCGCCCCGGCAAGGGCGAAAAACGTGTCATCCTGCACAACCCCCGCCGGAAGCTGAAAATTAACGGTTGTATCATCCGCACAAATCTGTTACAATAGAAAAAGAGCCGCCGGGGCAGTACGACCCGGCAGCTGCGCCGCCTGCGCCGCGCAGCTTCAAAGGAATCCTGTGTCTCACACGAAAGGAAGGTCATTATGGCTTATCGGTTGTTGGAATTGAACCCCCAGCTGACACCCTATGAGGGGGATATCCGTCAGCGGATGAACAACTACCATTGGAAAAAGGAACAGCTTCTCCACGATGGCGCCACTCTGAAGGACTTCGCCAATGCGCACCTTTTCTACGGCTTCCACCATGTGGAGGGCGGCTGGGTGTACCGGGAGTGGGCGCCTGCGGCCCAGCGGGTCTGGCTGATGGGCGACTTTAACGGCTGGAACCCCAAGAGCCACGAGCTCCACGACCATGACGACGGCGTGTGGGAGATCTTCCTGGAGGGGGACAACGCCCTGTGGAACGGCTGCAAGGTGAAAACCGTGGTGAAGCACGACGGCTACACCACCGAGCACATCCCCCTGTATGCCCGCCGGGTGGTGCAGGATGAAAAGACGATTCAATGGTGCTGCGAGGTGTGGGACGACTCCGTCCCCTACCCCTGGACGGATCAGGGGTTCAGCAGCCAGGAGGAGCTGCTGATTTACGAGGCCCATGTGGGCATGGCCCAGGAGGAGGAGCGGATCGGCACCTATCGGGAGTTTGCCGACAAAACCCTCCCCCGCATCCAGAAGGCCGGCTACAACACCATTCAGCTTATGGCCATTATGCAGCACCCCTACTATGGCTCCTTTGGCTATCAGGTGTCCAGCTTCTATGCCGCCTCCAGCTGGTTCGGTCTGCCGGAGGATTTGAAGTACCTGGTGGACAAGGCCCACAGCATGGGCATCCGGGTCATTATGGACCTGGTCCACTCCCACGCGGTGAAGAACACCGCGGAGGGCATTAACTGCTTCGACGGCACCGAATGGCAGTTCTTCCACCGGGGCGAGCAGGGCGACCATCCCGCCTGGGGCACCAAGCTGTTCAACTATAACGACAACAACGTGCTGCACTTCCTGCTGTCCAACCTGAAGTTCTGGCTGGAGGAATACCACTTTGACGGCTTCCGGTTTGACGGCGTCACCTCCATGCTGTACCATGACCACGGCCTGGGGACGGACTTTGACAGCAACGCGAAATACTTCTCCCTGAACACGGACACCGAGGCCGTCACCTATTTGCAGCTGGCCAACGAGCTGATTCGCCAGGTGAAGCCGGACGCCATCACCATCTCCGAGGACATGTCCGGCATGCCGGGGATGTGCCTGCCCATCGAGGACGGGGGCATCGGCTTTGACTACCGCCTGGGCATGGGCCTGCCGGATATGTGGATTAAAATTGTGAAGGAGCAGGCGGACGAGCAGTGGGATCTGGATAAGATCTGGTCCTCCATGTGCCTGCGCCGCCCCGGTGAAAAGACCGTGGCCTATGTGGAGAGCCATGACCAGGCCCTGGTGGGGGATAAGACCATGATTTTCCGTCTGGCGGACGCCAGTATGTACACGGACATGGATAAGGCCACCCACAATCCGGTAATCGACCGGGCCATCGCCCTCCACAAGATGATTCGCCTGCTGACCATCGCCGGCGGCGGGGAAGCCTATCTGAACTTCATGGGCAACGAGTTCGGCCACCCGGAATGGATTGACTTCCCCCGGGAGGGCAACAACTGGAGCTTCTTCTACTGCCGCCGCCAGTGGAGCCTGCTGGACAACGGCTTCCTGAAATATCAGTGGCTGGGCGACTTTGACCGGGATATGATCGCCGCCGTGAAGGACGCCAACCTGTTCCAGCAGTGGATGCCCCACCTGAACTGGATGCACCGGCAGGATCAGGTCATCGCCTTCGAGCGCAGCGGCCTGCTCTTCGTCCTGAACTTCAACCCCACCCAGTCCTTTGAAAACTACCGGATTCCCGTGACGGCGGGGGGCGACTATGAGGTGGTGCTCTCCACCGACGACGAAGCCTACGGCGGCCAGAACCGCATCAGCCACCAGCGCTATCCCAGCCTGATTCCCGGTGAGTATGGCCGGAAACTGCGGCTGTACCTGCCCGCCCGCACCGGTGTGGTGCTCCGGGCCGTCCCCGGCACCGATGTGCCCCAGGAGGACACTTCTGAGGAAAAGGCATAAGGAACCATGAAGGAACAAATTCTGCTGTTCGGCTGCGACCTGATGAGCGCCAACGCCCTGATCGCCGCGGCCCAGGGGCTGGGCGTCTCCGCCGTGCGGGTGGAGCGCAGCCTGTATAACCGGCCCATCGGCACGCTGATGCAGGTCAGCCAGGCCCGCTCTCTGTACGCCAGGGCCCCCTATATCGGGCCGGAGCTGGAGGTCCCCATGGCGGTGCTGTGCGGCTTCGCCAACAACGGGCGGCTGGACGCCGTGGTGGAAGGGCTGAACGCCACCGGGGCCAAAGTGGTCAAGTGCATCCTGACGCCGGACAACGCCCGGTGGAACATCATCACGCTGCAGCGGGAGCTGCGGAAGGAACAGGAGGCCATTGCGGCCGCCGGGCCGGACACGTCCAACTCATCCAACTAAAAAAGCACCCCTCCGCCCTGCGTCCATAACGCAGCGCGGAGGGGTGTATTTTATGTGTAAGGTCAGGTGTTCCGAATGAGCCGGGCCAGGGCGTCCACGGTGCCGTCCACTCCCAGCAGGGTGCTGTCCAGAATCAGGTGGTACTGGTTCATGTCGTCCCAGCGCTGGTTGGTGTAGTAATTGTAGTAGTTGGCCCGCTTCTTGTCGGTGTGCTGAATCATTCTCTTGGCGGCCTTCTCGTTGTCCGCGCCGTAGGTCTCCTTCAGGGAGAGGATGCGCTCCACCCGCTTCTCCATGGGGGCGGTGATGAAGATGCTGAGCATGCCGGGGTTCTCCCGGAAATGATAGCTGGCGCAGCGGCCGATGATGACGCAGGGGCCCTTCTTCACCTGCTTGCGGAGATAGTCAAACTCCTGCTTGGCCAGCTTGTCCTCAAAGGACTCCTCCCGGTTGTTCAGCACCACATTATAAATGAAGGCGCCCACGGAGCTTTCGCTGCTCTGCTCCAGCAGGGCCTCGCAGACTCCCAGCTTTTTCGCCGCCTCTGCCAGCACAGCCTTGTCATAGAAGGCATAGCCCAGCTCCTGGGCCAGCTTGAGGCCGATCTCCCGGCCGCCGCTGCCGAACTGTCTGCCGATGGTGATGATATCCTTCATACTGTAAACCTCCCTGTGGGTCGCCTGCGGGCAGAGCTGCCGACACGCCGCCGATTTGGTACTCTCATTATACACTGGCCCGGCCGGAATTGCAATAAGTTTGTGAAAAATCGTAAAAACATATTCTCCTGAAAAAATCTGAAAATCCCTCTTGACAAAGGGACAGTTTCTGCTATAATAAAACTAGAATTATTCTAATTCTTAAATCGGAGGACGCTATGCGATACAGAGCACTGATTTTACAGCAGCTTCGTCAATGCGACGGCCATCCCACCGCAGAGCAGCTCTATTTACAGGTGAAGGAAGTGCAGCCCACCATCGCCATGGCCACGGTGTACAACAACCTGGCCGCCCTGGTGCAGGATGGGCAGATTCGCCGGGTGCGGATCCCCGACCAGGCGGACCGCTATGACAAGACCATGACCCCCCATGACCATTTGATCTGTGACCGCTGCGGACGGTTGGCCGACATTCAGCTGGGCAATTTTTCCGAAACGCTGGAGGAGCGGCTGGGCATCCCTGTGGAGTCCTATGACCTGAGCGTTCACTACATCTGTCCGGACTGCCAGGATGCCGAGAGTCAATCCGCATA
Source organism: Clostridiales bacterium (assembly GCA_021202775.1). Lineage (GTDB taxonomy): Bacteria > Bacillota > Clostridia > Oscillospirales > Oscillospiraceae > Onthomonas. Next base: position 4,295 of record JAJQCJ010000005.1, read on the forward strand.
ACTTGCCAACAAACACACAAACTAATTGAAAAAGGAGATCTGAACCACGGAACTGAAAGGCACCAAGACCGAGGCCAACCTGAGAACCGCTTTCTCCGGTGAGAGCGAAGCCCGCAACAAGTACACCTATTTTGCCAGCGTCGCCAAGAAGGAGGGCTATGAGCAGATCGCAGCCCTGTTCCTGAAGACCGCCGAGAACGAGAAGGAACACGCCAAAATGTGGTTCAAGGAGCTGGGCGGCCTGGGCGACACCGCCCAGAACCTGCTGTCCGCCGCCGAAGGCGAGAACTATGAGTGGACGGATATGTACGCCACCTTCGCCAAGGAGGCCGAGGAGGAAGGCTTCACCGTCCTGGCCGCCAAATTCCGCATGGTGGGCGAGGTGGAGAAGCACCACGAGGAGCGCTACCGCGCCCTGCTCCACAACGTGGAGATGCAGGAGGTGTTCGCCAAGGGCGAGCTGACCATGTGGGAGTGCCGCAACTGCGGCCATCTGGTCATGGGCAAGAAGGCCCCCCAGGTGTGCCCGGTCTGCGCCCATCCCCAGAGCTATTTCGAGGTTCGGGCGGAGAACTATTGATACAGGCATTGCAGAGCACGCAGGAGGAGGGACAGCCCGTGGGGCTGCCCCTCCTCCGGTTGTTGTGTGGGGTATCCTTATGCGCTATTCGCCTTCCAGCAGACGCACCTTCACCGTGAAGGAGCCGTCATCCCAGGTCCCGTCACTGGTATCTGTATAGGAATGTTCAAACTGAAGTTCCTCGCCTGCGTGGAGTGTGACAAACCGTTCCCCATAGTCAAATCCGTATCCATGCCCTTCGTCTATCAGGAATTTTACGCCGCATACCGTTCCGGTTTCATTTTTCACATATTCCACAAATCTCATGTGGGCAAAAATATCCAGGTTCTTTCCTTCCGCCGGTTCATTTATGACGAGATTCCCGGCCTTTCCGACTACTTTGTAGTTCTTTTCCATGAATGACCTCCTGACAGATTCCGATTTATCAGCCTGTTCTATCTGCTCTTTCACGCACGAAAGGGAGCGCCCCGCTTTCCCGCAGGACGCTCCCTCTGTTTGTCAGGGCGGGGCGGGCAGTCCGCCCCGGTGATGGTTTTTCCTCAGTCCACCGGCGGCAGGGTGGGCTCCGGCGCGGTGTCCCGCTGCCTGGCGGCGTTGACGATGATGGACACGCACTGGTCGATGCCCAGATAGCCGCTGTCCAGGTCCAGGTTGTAGTTGTGGAAGTCGCCCCACTCATGGTCGGTGTAATACTTGTAGTAGGTGGAACGGTTGCGGTCCCGCTGCTGCAAATACTTCTTGGGGTCAGGGGGATTCTCGTGATAGACCTCCTGAATGCGCTTGATGCGGTAGGGATAGTCCGAGTGAATAAAGACCTTCAGCGTATCGCAGGTACCCTTCAGCACATAGTCGGCGCAGCGGCCCACGATGACGCAAGGCTCCGCCGCCGCAAAGTCCTGAATGGCCTTGCATTGCAGCCGGTAGATCATGTCCTGGGGGTCCTCAAAATAGAGGCCGCCGGTCAGGGAGAAACCGCTCCAGAACTTGGAGCGCTGGCTGACATACTCGCCCTGCTCCGCAATGACGTCCTTGGTAAAGCCGCTTTGCTCCGCCACATGGTCCAGAATCGCGCTGTCGTAGAACGGCATCCCCAATTCCTTGGCGACCATTTCGCCAATGCTGTGGCCTGCGCTGCCGTACTCGCGGGCAATGGTAATGACAGGTAACATGATAAAACCCTCCTTGTTACAGTCTGATTTCCGTGAGATACGCAAAGATCAATTCTACTTCTCTCATCGTAACTGCATTATATTACAATTTTAATCTTCTGTCAAGGGGGTCCCCTCTGCGTTTTGCACAAAACAAACTGAAACCGCTTTTTCGCTGGATGGTACTGTTTTTCCGCGCCGCCGCAGAGATTTTTTGATTGACAGGCCCGGCTCAAATGGTATAATGAAACTATCAATTCGCAGGAGGAACGAATCCATGAACATTCTTTTGACCGGAGGCGCTGGCTTTATCGGGAGCCATACCGCCGTCGAACTGATTCAGGAGGGCCACACCGTTGTGGTGGTGGACAACCTGGTCAACGCAAGCCCGGAAAGCCTGAAGCGGGTGGGCGTCATCACCAGCACCGAGCCGAAGCTCTACACCGTGGACATCCGGGACCGGGCCGGGCTGGAGCAGGTCTTTGCGGAGAACCGGTTTGACTGCGTGATTCACTTCGCCGGCCTGAAGGCCGTGGGGGAGAGCGTGGCCAAGCCCCTGGAATACTATGACAACAACCTGACCGGCACCCTGGTGCTGCTGGAGGTCATGCGTGCCCACGGCTGCAAGAACCTGATTTTCTCCTCCTCTGCCACCGTCTACGGCTCCCCGGCGGAGATTCCCATCACGGAGAACTGCCCCAAGGGCGCACCCACCAACCCCTACGGCTGGACCAAGAGCATGATCGAGCAGATCCTCACCGACCTGCAGTTTGCCGACAAGGAGTGGAACGTGGTGCTGCTGCGGTACTTCAACCCCATCGGCGCCCACAAGAGCGGCCTGATCGGGGAGAATCCCAACGGCATCCCCAACAACCTGATGCCCTACATCACCCAGGTGGCGGTGGGCAAGCTGCCCCAGCTCAGCGTCTACGGCGACGACTATGACACCCCCGACGGCACCGGCGTGCGGGACTATATCCATGTGGTAGACCTGGCCAAGGGCCATGTGAAGGCCCTGGACGCCATCGGCCGGCAGTGCGGCCTGGCTGTCTACAACCTGGGCACCGGCGTGGGCTACTCCGTGCTGGACGTGGTGAACACCTTCAGCCAGGTCAACCAGGTGGAGATCCCCTATGTCATCAAGGGCCGCCGGGCCGGCGACCTGGCCACCTGCTACTCCGACCCCACCAAGGCCGGGGAGGAGCTGGGCTGGCACGCGGAGCTGGGCCTGGCCGAAATGTGCCAGGACTCCTGGCGCTGGCAGAAGAACAATCCCAACGGCTTTGAGAGCTGACGGCTCTCTCCCCCTCACATCCTCAGGCAAGGGCGCGGTTGCGTCTTTGCCTGAGGATTTTTAACAGAGAGCCGCAGAACAAAAATCCCCTTTTCGTTTTTCTGAAAGTATGGTATGATGGTGCGTGACACGGGAACGCTGCGGCGTGTCCCGGCCAGGGCGGGGGCGACCCCCGGAATCATGACAGTATTTAAAGGTGGGAACACTTATGTGTGGTATTGTAGGTTTTACAGGCAGCAGCGCCGCTGCGCCGATTTTGCTGGACGGGCTGTCCAAGCTGGAGTACCGGGGCTATGACTCCGCAGGCATCGCCGTGGAGCATCAGGGAAAAATTGAGGTTGTCAAGACCAAAGGCAGGCTGAAAATCCTGGCGGAGATGACCAACAACGGCCTGGCGGTGCCGGGCTGCTGTGGCATCGGGCACACCCGCTGGGCCACCCACGGCGACCCCTCCACCGTCAACGCCCATCCCCAGTGCTCTGAGGACCGAAAAATCACCATCGTCCACAACGGCATCATTGAGAATTATCAGGAGATCAAGGATTTCCTCACCAAACACGGCTACCGGTTCGTCTCCAGCACGGACACCGAGGTGGTGGCCAACCTGTTGGACTACTACTATAAGGGCGGCAACTCCGGCAGCGGCAGCGGCACCGGCAATATGCTGCGCTCCATCTCCAAGGCCATGCGCCGGATGCGGGGCTCCTACACTCTGGGGATTCTGGTCCAGAACGAGCCGGGCACGATTTACGCCGTGCGGAAGGACAGCCCACTGATCGTCGGCGTGGCCGAGGACGGGAACTACATCGCCTCCGATGTGCCCGCCATCCTGAAATACAGCCGCAGCGTCTACTATCCGGACAATCAGGAGGTGGTACGGCTGACCCCGGCGGGGGCGGAGTTTTACGACATCGACGGCGAGCGGGTGGAAAAGCAGCTCTCCGTGGTGGAGTGGGATACGGAGGCCGCGGAAAAGGGCAGCTATGAGCACTTCATGATGAAGGAGATTCATGAGCAGCCCAAGGCCGTCCAGGACGCCATCAGCGCCCGCATTGACGAGGCGGGCAACATCGACCTGAGCGAGCTGCATCTGGACGAGGAAAAGATCCGACAGCTGGAGCGGCTCTATATCGTGGCCTGCGGCAGCGCCTACCATGTGGCGGTGGCCGCCAAGTATGTCATTGAGGATCTGACCAACATCTCCGTGGAGACCGACCTGGCCTCGGAGTTCCGGTACCGGAAGCCCAAGCTGGCGAAAAACGCCATGGTCATTGTCATCAGTCAGTCCGGCGAGACGGCGGACACCCTGGCCGCCATGCGGGAGGCCCAGAGCCTGGGCTGCCAGGTGCTGGCCATCGTCAACGTGGTGGGCAGCTCCATCGCCCGGGAGGCGGACCATGTGATGTACACCTGGGCGGGGCCGGAGATCTCCGTGGCCACCACCAAGGCCTACAGCGCCCAGCTGGCCTGCATCTACCTGCTGGCCACCCAGTTCGGCAAGCTCCAGGGCACCATCGATGAGGAGAAGTACCGCTACCTGATCAGTGAGATGGAAAAGCTGCCCAACGACATCAGCCGCATTCTGGAGGACAAGGAGCGGCTGCAATGGTTCTCCTCCAAGTACGCCAGCGCCCAGGACATCTTCTTCATCGGCCGGGGCATCGACTATGCCGTCAGCCTGGAGGGCAGCCTGAAGCTGAAGGAGGTCAGCTATATCCACTCTGAAGCCTATGCCGCCGGAGAGCTGAAGCACGGGGCCATCAGCCTGGTGGAGAACAATATGCTGGTCATCAGCGTGCTGACCCAGCCGGAGCTGTACGAGAAGATGGTCAGCAACATGGTGGAGGTCAAGAGCCGTGGGGCCTATGTCATGGGCCTGACCAACTATGGCAACTACGCCGTGGAGGACACGGCGGACTTCACCGTCTACGTCCCCAAGCGGGAGCCCCTCTTTATGCCCTCCCTGGCCATCATCCCCCTGCAGCTGCTGGCCTACTACGTCAGCTGCGCCAAGGGGCTGGATGTGGATAAGCCCAGGAACCTGGCCAAGTCCGTCACAGTGGAATAAGGACAGAAAAACCGTCCCTCTGCACGATGCAGAGGGGCGGTTTTTCCGGGCTACAGCAGATTCCTGACGGTGATGCGCTCCGTCTCCGCCAGATGCTCCACATAGGCCACCAGCGTCCCGTTGGCCCCGTCATACTCCGGCCCGGCCTCCCACTGCAAAAAGCCCTGCACCTCCTGAAAGCCGGTGCTGACCTGGTCGGTGTCGCACAGGCTCAGGGTGACGGAGAGCCAGAGCTGGCTCCCTTCCCACACTTCCCTGGCCTGGTCGGTCAGGGTGCGGGCGGTGTCCCAGTCCCCCTGGGCCACCGCCTCCTCCGCCCGGTTCAGTCCGTCGGCGATGCGGCCCGTCACCGTGTCCACATACCGGATGTTCAGCAGGGCGCCCCCAAACAGGGCCAGCAGCAGCCCTCCACAAATCCAGAACCGTTTCATGACCCCTCTTCCTTTCTGGCAAAGTACAGACCGCCGGACTGATCCATGGTCAGCAGGTACACGTCCTTCACCCCCACATGCCAGGCCGCCAGCTGGGCGTTCAGCCAGGCGCGGGTCAGTCCCCGGCGGCGGAGGTTGCCCTCCAGCACAGTGCCATCGCTGACCAGCATCACCGGCAGCCCGCCCTCCTCCGGCGTCAGCCCCAACTGGCGGGCCGTGGGGGGCTGCTCATCCGCCTTCAAAAGAACGGACACCTGGCCGGAGTTCTCCAAAATGGCATAGCGCACCGTGTTCAGGTCGGTGACCCCCTGGAGCCGCAGCTCCTCCATCAGCTCATCGGCGGTGAAGCGGTTCTTTGCCATGGCCCGCTGGCAGATGACCCCGTCCTCCACGATGACGCTGGGGGTGCCGCAGACCAGCCCCCGGAACCGGACGTTCTTCATGGTCAGCACCGACACCATCATGGTCAGGCACACCACAATGAGGATGGGCAGCACGCCATAGAGCAGCGGGATGCCGAAGTCCTGCATGGGGACGCTGGCCAGGTCGGACAGCACCATGGCCAGCACCAGCTCCGCCGGTTCCAGCTCCCCTGCCTGCTTCTTCCCCATGAGGCGCATGCTCACCACCAGCAGCAGATACAGAATCACCGTGCGCAGAATACAGATCGCCAAAACGCCGCTCCCCCTTCTCTTCCCGGTTATTGTGTCCAGGGGGGCGGAAAATATGGGGATTTCCTTGGAAGGATTGGAGAAATCGAAAAAAGCAAAATTCTCCGGTTGCATTCCACTCCGTTTTGTGGCATAATAAAGCGAAGAAAGTCTACAGGGAAGTTCTACGCGTGTACGGATTGTGACGCGCGGTACTTCCTGTTTTTTCAAGTCTCCGGGTTGTCCGCCGCTCCGCCGGGCTGCGGCGCTTTCCCCGGATGAAGTCAGAAATCAGAAAGGTGGAATGTGGGATATGAAGGCAACCTTAATCCTGGAAAACGGCGATACCTTTGTGGGCAGCAGCATCGGCAGCACCAGGGACTGCATCTGTGAGATGGTGTTCAACACCTCCATGGTGGGCTATCAGGAAATCCTGACCGACCCCTCCTATGCAGGCCAGGGCGTTATCATGACGTATCCCCTGATCGGCAACTACGGCGTGAACCACGAGGACAATGAGAGCCGCCGCCCCTGGGCGGATGCGTTCCTGATTCGTCATCTCGCCACCAGGGGGAGCAACTTCCGCTGCGAGGACACGCTGAACAACTATTTAAAGGAGCATGACATCACCGGGATCCAGGACATCGACACCCGTGCTGTCACCCGTATTCTCCGCAATCAGGGCGTTATGAACGGCATGATCACCTGTGCGGAGCATTTTTCTGTGGAGGAGTGCCTGGAGCGGATTCGCGCCTACCGGGTGTCCGGCACCGTGGAAAAGACCTCCACCGACCACGTGGAGCATTTCGCCGGGGACGGCTATCGCCTGGCCATGTACGACTTCGGCCAGAAGCTGAACATGATCCGCCGGCTGAACGCCCGGGGCATGGACATCACCCTGTTCCCCGCCCACACCCCGGCGGAGACCGTGCTGAACGGCAACTTTGACGCCGTCATGCTGTCCAACGGCCCCGGCGACCCGGCGGACTGCACCGAGATCATCGCCGAGGTGAAGAAGCTGTACGACTCCGACCTGCCCATCTTCGCCATCTGCCTGGGCCACCAGCTCATGGCCCTGGCCACCGGCGCCAAGAGCGAGAAGATGCCCTTCGGCCACCGGGGGGCCAACCATCCGGTGAAGGATTTGGCCAGGGGCCGCTGCTTCATCACCAGCCAGAACCACGGCTACGTCATCAAATCGGACAGCATCGACCCCAATGTGGCGGAGATCAGCCACGTCAACGTCAACGACGGCACTGTGGAGGGCCTGCGCTACAAGGGCAAGCGCATCTTCACCGTCCAGTTCCACCCGGAGGCCTCCCCTGGCCCGGTGGACACCGATTATCTCTTTGACGAGTTTGACGCCATGATTGCCGCCGCCAAAGCGGAGCAGGAAGGAGCGAACTGAAATGCCGCTGGATAAGAGCTTAAAAAAGGTACTGGTTATCGGCTCCGGCCCCATCATCATCGGCCAGGCCGCCGAGTTTGACTACGCGGGCACCCAGGCGTGCCGCTCCCTGAAGGAGGAGGGCATTGAGGTGGTGCTGGTAAACTCCAACCCCGCCACCATCATGACGGACAAGGACGTGGCCGACCACGTCTACATCGAGCCGCTGAACTGCTTCACCCTGGCCGAGGTCATTGAGAAGGAGCGCCCCGACGCCGTGCTGCCCACCCTGGGCGGTCAAGTGGGGCTGAACCTGGCCATGAACCTGTACGAGGACGGCACGCTGGACAAGTTCAACGTCCGGCTGCTGGGCACCAGCGCCGCCTCCATCCACAAGGCGGAGGACCGCCAGGGCTTTAAGGACACCATGGAGTCCATCGGTCAGCCCTGCGTCACTTCCGAGGTGGTCCATGACGTGCAGGCCGCCGTGGACTTCACCAACACCATCGGCTACCCGGTCATTGTCCGCCCCGCCTACACCTTGGGGGGCACCGGCGGCGGCATCGCCTATGACGAGGTGATGCTCCGGGAGATCTGCGACCGGGGCCTGAACCTGAGCCGCGTCCACGAGTGCCTCATCGAGCGGTGCATCTCCGGCTGGAAGGAGATCGAGTTCGAGGTCATGCGAGACTCCGCCGGCAACGTCATCACCATCTGCGGCATGGAGAATATCGACCCCGTGGGCGTCCACACCGGCGACTCCATCGTGGTGGCCCCCACCCAGACCCTGGCCAACAAGGAGTATCAGATGCTCCGCACCGCCGCCCTGGACATCATCTCCGCCCTGGAGATCGAGGGCGGCTGCAACTGCCAGTTCGCCCTGAACCCCGACTCCTACGAGTATGCGGTCATCGAGGTCAACCCCCGTGTCAGCCGCTCCTCCGCCCTGGCCTCCAAGGCCACCGGCTACCCCATCGCGAAAGTAGCCGCCAAGATCGCCCTGGGCTACACTTTGGATGAGATTCCCAACGCCGTCACCGGTAAGACCACCGCCTGCTTTGAACCGGCGCTGGATTACTGCGTGTTGAAGCTCCCCCGTCTGCCCTTTGACAAGTTCGTCACCGCCAGCCGCACCCTGGGCACCCAGATGAAGGCCACCGGCGAGGTCATGGCCATCGGCAACAGCTT
>JAJQCJ010000113.1:0-4623 GCA_021202775.1 Clostridiales bacterium
TCTTTTCCGCCTCCCGGTTGAAGGCCTGGGTAATTTTGATGCCGGACAGGTTCTAGGAGAGGTAGGTGTTGATGTCGGTGGTGCGGTCCTTCACCCTGCGGTAGGCCTGGCGGGAAAACTTCCGGAACACCACGGTGAACAGCAGGATGAAGGGCACAAAGCACAGCACCATCAGCGTCAGCTCATAGTTCACCCACAGCATGGCCGCCAGCACCCCCACGATGACGAACAGGTTCTTCACCAGGTTGGCCAGAAGGTTGGTGAACATCATGGAGATGGCGTTGGTGTCGTTGGTGACCCTGGTCACCAGCTTCCCCACGGGAATCTCGTTCAGCTGCTCGTGGGACAGGGACTCGATGTGGACAAAGAGATCCTCCCGGACGTGGGAGATGATGCGCTGTCCGGTTTTTTGCAGCACGATGGCCTGGACATAGCTGCACACCATGGAGACCACCAGAATACCGGCATAGAGGGCCACGGCGGAAAACAGCTGTTTCAGGGCAAAGTCCCCCACGATCAGCTCCTCAATCCAGCCGATGATCAGGGGGGAGACGATGTCATAGGCGATGGAGAACAGCATGACAAAGCCCACCAGCAGGAACTGCTTCCAATAGGGCTTCGCGTAGGCCAGCAGACGGCGGAGGATTTCGCTGTCCTCCATATTGCGGTCAAAGCCCACGGCGGACTGCTTGTCCTTCATCAGGGCGTAGGCCACAGAGAGGACGATGGAGAACAGGCCCACAATGGCCCCCACCACCAGCAGGGGATAGTATTCACGCATGGTTCGCCCCTCCTTCCTCTTCCAGCCGCTGCAGGTCCACCATCTTCCGGTAGGCGGCGCACCCGGCGTACAGCTCCTCATGGGAGCCCACCGCCAGCACTTCGCCGTCCTCCAGCAGGATGATCTTGTCCAGCTTCTCCACGGTGGAGATGCGGTGGGCGATCAGAATGGTGGTGCGTCCCGCACGGCTGGTATGTAAATGCTCCAGAATCTCCTGCTCCGTCTGGGTGTCCACAGCGGAAACGGAGTCGTCCAGAATCAGGATGGGGGCCTCTTTTAGCAGCGCCCTTGCGATGGAAATGCGCTGCTTCTGTCCGCCGGAGACGGTGACGCCCCGCTCCCCCAGCACGGTCTGATAGCCCTCCGGAAAGGCGGAGATGTCCTCATGGACCCCCGCCAGTTTGGCCGCACGGGCCACCGGCTCCGGGTCCGCCCCATCCTGGGAGAAGGCGATGTTCCGGGCGATGGTGTCGGAGAACAGGAAGTTGTCCTGGGGCACATAGGCGCAGGCTCCCCGCACGTCCCGGATGGGGATGGTGTTCACGTCCTTCCCGTCAATAAACACAGTGCCGTCCGGCACGTTGTAGCTGCGGAGAATCAGGTCCACCAGAGTGGTCTTTCCCGCCCCGGTCTTGCCCACGACGCCCACGCTCTCCCCGGGATGAATGGTGAAGGAGACGTCATGGAGGGCAGGATACTCTCCGCCGGGATAAGTAAAGGTCAGGTGTTGGAAGGTGATGCCGCCCCGCAGCGCGCCGGCAGGGGTCACGTCCGGCCGGTCCACCACGTCCTGCCGGGTGTCCAGCAGCTGGGAGATGCGCTTCAGAGACGCCTGCCCCCGGGAGGACTTTTCAATCAGCATGGACACCGCCATGATGGGCCACACCACCGAGGTGAAGTAGCCGATGAACTCCACCAGCTGCCCGGCATCAAACTGACCGCAGTAGGTCAGGTAGCCGCCGTAGCCCAGAATCACGCAGATCACGGACTCCGTCAGCAGTGTCACCAGGATTTGCAGCAGGGTGGACACTTTGGTATAGTCCACATTGGTGTCCTCATTCTGCTGGTTCAGTTTCCGGAAGGCCAGCAGCTCCTTCAGCTCCTTCACGAAGGCCTTGACCACGGCGATGCCGGAAAAGGTCTCCTGAGAAAAGTCAGACAGGTCGGAGAACGCCTGCTGCCGCACCTCCCAGCGCCCTTCCATGGCCTTGCCTACAATCGTGCCGATGACCAGCAGCAGCCCCATGGGAATCATGGAGAGGCAGGTCAGAACAGCATTCATCCGCCACATTTTATAAACGGCCAGGACGCCCAGCAGCAGGGCGTCGCAGAACATCAGGATGCCGTCGCCAAAACACTCCTGAATGGTCTCCAGGTCGTTGGTGAACAGGCTCATCAGGTTGCCCACCTTGTTCACCTGATAGTACTCCTGAGACAGGTCCTTACAGTGGTCAAACATCCGGTTGCGCAGATCGGTCTCCACCCGCACCGCCGAGCCAAAGAAGCAGATCCGCCACAGAAAGCGGCCCACCACCATGACCAGGATAATCAAAATCATGGGCAGACAGATCTCGTCCAGCAAAAAGTCCAGGTCAAAGGCCACCTGTCCCGCGCCTGCGTCCACATAGCCGGTGTTCATGCCGTTAATTGTCATCCGGTACAGCTCCGGAATCTTGAGCTGGAAGTAGTCCACCATCACCAGCGCCAGCACACCCAGAAGCAAAAAGCCTGCGTTGCGGACATAGTAGCGGTTGACGTGCTTTCCAAATATCATCTCGGATACCTCCCTCTTTCCTGTCGGCGCGGCAGTCTTTCCCCCGGATTTGCGCCGCATACCCGCTTATTTTAGCACTTCTTTCGCCTGCAATCAACCGTCAAATGAGGGGCGGGGGGTGAAAATCAGCGGCAGGGAACGTCTGTTCTGCTTTCCAATTTTATCCAAATCGCGCCTTTTTCCCCAAAAATGATTGCACAAACGGCGGCAACGTGTTATACTGTGTTTTGATTCAGCCCTTTTACCCATCATCGCACATCAAGGAGGTTCCTATGGGTCTCAAAATTCCCAAGCAGTTGATTTCCCTCGCATTGGCCCTTGTCATGGTGATTTCCATGGTTGGCTCCGCATTTGCGTCGGAGGGAACCGGTACAGGCGGCTCGGAGACGGTATCCGAAGCCGCAGCGGAAGGCGCAGAGGACGCCGATTCGGATTCCGATCTGGTCTACGACCTGGATGGCCTGCTGGTCACCGCCAACAGGGAGGAGGATATGAACAGCTGGCGCTATCAGGACGGGCAGCCGGTGGAAACCGAAAGCGGAGCCGCAGAGGACGGCATTATGGTCATCTCTGACGACGACGCCGATTCCGACCCCGACGCTGACTCTGATTCTGACACTGACACCGACACTGATACCGATACCGATACCGACACTGATACCACCGGGGTGGCCTTCGGCGTCGACGTGTCCAAATATCAGGGGGACATCGACTGGGACACCGTCCGCAGCAATGTTTCCTTCGTCATCATCCGCTGCGGCTACGGCAGCAATCTGACCGATCAGGACGACGCCTATTTTGAGGCCAATGTGGAGGCCTGCGAGCGGCTGGGCATCCCCTACGGCGTCTACCTCTATTCCTACGCCACCACCACCACCGGGGCCGAGAGCGAGGCGCAGCACGCCATCCGCCTGCTGGAGGGCCACACGCCCAGCCTGCCGGTCTATCTGGACCTGGAGGACTCCTCCATCACCTCCGCCTGCACCGAGGAGGAGATTCTGGCCAACGCGGAGGTGTTCTGCACCGCCATTGAGGATGCGGGCTATGAGGCGGGCATTTACGCCAATTTGAGCTGGTGGACCAACTACCTGACCAGCGACACCTATGACCAGTGGGGCCGCTGGGTGGCCCAGTGGAGCAGCTCCTGTACATACACCGGCAGCTACTCCTATTGGCAATACAGCAGCGCAGGCTCCGTCACCGGCATTTCCGGCAATGTGGACTGCGACTATGCCATGGGGCTGCCCTTCTCCGGCTCCTCCACGGCGGAGATCGCCAACACCTGCCTGCCCTCCGATGACAATGTGGGCAGCGACCCCATTTCCGGCATCATTTCCAGCAGCGAAATCATCACCCAGGTGACCGCCAGCATCCTGGATTCGGAGGGCGCCGTCGTGCAGACCGCATCGGCCTCCCCCAACGGCGCCAGCTATGAGCTGGCGGCCCTGGGCTTCGTCCCCGACACCGACCTGCTGACGACTGGCGAAACCTACACCTGCCAGGTGGAGGCCACCACCGACAGCGGAACCGTCACCGTGGCGGAATCCAGCTTTACGGTTGCTTCCCTGGCCGCCTCGTCCTCTGCCACCCTGTCCGCCCCCGTCCTGTCCTGCGTGGAAGGGGCCGACTGCGGGATAAATCTGACCTGGGACGCAGTGGAGGGCGCGACCATTTACCGGGTGATGCGGAAGGAATCCGGCGGCTCCTGGGAGACGCTGACGGACACCACCTACACCACCTACACCGACACCACCGCCGAGACCGGCACCACCTACGTCTACTCCGTCTGCTGCGTGGACGAGGAGGGGAACCTGCTCAGCAGCTTTGACTCCGCCGGCACCACCATCACCTATGTGGAGGCCCCCGTTCTCTCCGGCGTACAGGGCACCGCCTCCGGCGTCAGGGTGACCTGGGCCGCCGTGGACGGGGCGGAGCGCTATCGGGTATACCAAAAGACAGAGGGCAGCTCCTGGAAGAAGCTGGGCACCACCACCTCCACCGGCTTTACGGATACCACCGCCGAGGCAGGCGTCACCTATACCTACACCGTCCGGTGCGTCACCGCCGA
>JAJQCJ010000113.1:4723-12875 GCA_021202775.1 Clostridiales bacterium
GCAGGCGTCACCTATACCTACACCGTCCGGTGCGTCACCGCCGACGGCGCAGCCTTCGCCGGCGGCTATGACACCGCCGGGCTGACCATCTCCTATGTGGCTGTCCCTGTACTGACCGGCGTGTCCAACACCGCCAGGGGCGTGACCGTGGAATGGAACGCCGTGGACGGGGCGGAGCGCTATTGGGTATACCGGAAGGTATCCGGCGGCTCCTGGAAACGGGTGGGCACCACCAGCGCCACCAGCTACACCGACACCACCGCCGAGGCCGGCGTCACCTACGCCTACACGGTGCGGTGTGTCAGCGCCGACGGGACCGTGTTCACCAGCGGCTATGACAACGAAGGGCTGAGCATCTGCGCCCAGTAACAGGGGCGGCAAACCAAAGCCGACATATAGAAACGAGGTCGGGGGAACTCCCCCGGCCTCGGTTTTTTCATGTGCAGTTTTTCTCAGCGTTGGGCGCTGCCCGCCTCTCACAGCTCGGCGGAGGCCAGCATCCTGCGGAACATATCCGCCAGCCCCACGGTGGGCATCCAGCCCAGGGCGTTCAGGGCATCGCTTTGCAGGTTGAGGAAATGATCCGCGGGATATTTCCGTCTGCTCTCCTCCGTGGCGGCGATTTTTACCCCGATCTCGCCGTCTGCCAGCTCCCGGGCCACCATGTCCGCCATCTCCCGGATGGAGGAATAGGTGGCGGGGTTGGCCACGTTATAGGTTCGGCCCGGCTCCCCCAGGAGCAGGGCGGTCAGGATGCCGCTGGCGGCGTCCATGGTGTAGACGTAGCAATGCTTGCTCTTCCCCTCGGTCTGGAGGACGATGTCCTGCCGGTTGACCGCGCACCGGCCGAACTCCGCAAAGACCCGCCGGTCGTTCGCCGCCACGCCGGGGCCGAAGGTCTGGGCCAGGCGCACGCTTTTGGCGTTCAGGTCGTACTCGCTGGCGTAGGCCGCGCACATGGCCTCGCACATCCGCTTGCTCTCCGGATAGCAGTTGCGGACCACCAAGGGGTTCAGATAGCCCACATCCTCCTCGGACAGGGGCTGCTCCGTCCGGACCGTCCCGTAGGCCTCCATGCTGGACAGGTAGACGAAGCCCTTCGCCTCCTTGTCCTTCGCCATCTCCAACAGGTTGCCGGTGCCGTTGACGGCGGTGGAGATGGTCTCCACCGGACGCTCCACAAAATAGGCGCTGGCGGTGGGGCTGGCCCCGTGGATGAAATAGTCGATGGGCCTGGGATAGGAAAACAGCCACTCCACCGTGCCCTGCACAAACTGGAGGGCATTGCTGTCCCGGAGCTGGGCGGCGAACTGCTGCCTGGCCCGCTTCTCATCCCGTACCAGCAGCACCAGCGTCAGGTCAAGCCCATGCACCTGATTGGCATACAGCAGGCCGCTGGCCAGCGTGGAGCCGATGAGGCCGGTGCCGCCGGTGAGGTACACCGTCTTTCCCCGCAGCATCTCCCAGGGGATCTGCTGCTGGGCGGCAAAGCGCTCCAAATCTTCCCGAAATACCGGATTCTCCAGCCACATAGCTTGTTGTTCCTCCCTGTTCCGTCTGCCGTCGGCACAGCGGCGTCAGGCGTTGTCCGCCTTTTGCGCCTTCTGCCTGCCCTGGCAGTAGTCCTGAATGGCGTTATAAATGCGCTCACAGTTGTTATGGTCATCATAGGCGAAGAAGTTGTCCGCCCGGCGCACATACTCCTCCTCCATTTTGCAGCCCCGCTCCATGGCGTCGCAGAGGGCCTTCACGATCTCCTGATGGTTGGTGCAGATGGGGCCGAAGCCCATGGTGCTGTAAATCAGCCCGCCCTCGTCATAGTGGGGCGGCAGCTCCGCGGGATGGTAGTAAATCAGCGGCTTGCGCATATAGGCGAAGTCAAACTGAACGCCGGAATAGTCGGTCACCATCAGGCTGGACTCGCACAGGATTTTCTCATAGCTGACGTCGCCGGTGGCGGGCACCAGCTCCACATAGTCGTTGCGGTCAAAGTCGTCAATCTGGGCGCTCATGGCCGGGTGCAGCAGGTAGATGATGCGGTAGCCGCAGGCTTTGGCGCGGGCAATCAGCGTCTCATCGTTGATCAGGCTGTTGTAAATGCGGAAATAGGCGCTGCCCTTGAAGTTGTTGTTGTGGGTCTTGCGGATGTTGGCCACGCTGGAGTTGACCACGTTGCGCCGCCAGGAGGGGGTAATCAGGATGATCTTCTGATCCCGGTTCTTCAGCCCGTCGTAACGGGCGATGCCCACCAGCTTCAGCGTCTCCGGCTTGTAGCTGTAGAAGGGGTGGCTCAGGTTCTTGATCTCATAGGGCGAGGCGCAGCAGTACAGCTTCGTGTTGTCGAACACCCGGTTCTGGTACTGGGCGATCTTCTGGATGGTCAGGCCGTGCTGGATGCAGACCACGTCCCCCCGCTGCAGGTCCTTGGTGAACACGTTGTACGTGGGGGCAGGGTTGTACTGGGCGGCAATGTTGGCGTGGGTGGCCAGCAGCACCTCCGCCATCAGGCTGATGAGCTGGCAGCGAATCGTCCCGTAGACCAGGATATGCTTCTTGTCCTCCCGCACCATGCGCTGATAATCCGGGGCCTCTTTGCGCAGGGTGTAGTAGATCTCCACCTGGTCGCTGTGGTTTTTCCGGCAGTACTGGTACATATACTCGCCGTTGTCCCCGGCCTTATACTGCTTATCGAAGGTCACCCAGATGTGTTTTTTCTCGTAATAGGGCTTTGTGAGCCAGTAGAGCAGTCGCAGCCACAGCCCCTTCCGGGCCACCCCCTTGTCCTGGGCTCCGCGATACAGCGATGCGGCGTAGAGCAGCTCCCGCTTGATATGGAAGGTGCGGCTGAACTTCCGCAGCGTCAGGGTGTTGTGCTTGCTCCAGGTGGCCATCCAGTCCTTCCGGAACATCCAGTAGGAATATTTGCTGGTGGGGGACATCCTGGAGTTGTAGATGTCAAACGTGATCCTGAACTGATAGACCCGCCCCCGGAACCGGTAGAAGAACTGAATCTTCTGCACCGGGTCATGGTTCACCGGAATGTGGAACTGGACGGTGTGCTTCCGCTGGAAGGTAACGCCGAAGCATTTCACCAGCGGGAACACCTGAACCCGCTCCGCCTGGAAGGTCTCCTGCACACCCCTGCGGGTGCAGACGGCATAGATCTCGTACTCCTCCGGGAGCAGAAAATCCGCCATGCCCACGTTGGCGTCAATGTGCAGCGTCTCATCCTCGTAGTTCATGACCCGAATCCGCAGCAGTTCCCGGTCGTTCCGGGAGAGCACCACCGCATGATTTTCATAATCCTCGTCCTGTTGGCCGTCCTTGGGTTCCATCAGCGCCACATAGGAGTAGTTGGTGTCGATCACCTTCAGCTCCTTGCCCAGGGCCTCCGCCTTGCCCCGGATCAGCAGCATCCGAATGGCCCGGTTGGCCTGGGTGAAGCTGGTGATGTTACGCTCCATCAGAATTGTGTTGTCAATATAGGTCGCCAGACGGAACGCTTCGTTCAGAAATTCCCGGGATTCCTGCTTTCCTTTCAGGATGCCCTTGGTGCGGTCATTGTAATTGCAGTTAAATTTTGCATAAAGCAGATAATAGCAGGCCACCTGGAGGAACTCCGGCACCCGTTCAAACCGCGCCCTGGCCTCCTGCAGCAGGGGAATCATAAAGTCGTTCACAGACTGATGGTACCACCACTCGTGATACTGGAGGGGGTTCAGAGAGGTGTTGTCCTCCAGCGCCACCGTATAACGGTACTCCGCGCAGCGCAGGTAGGTGTAAACCGGCCGCTCCAGCAGCGCCTCCAGCACAAACCGGTAAAGGGCGTCGTCGTGAAGCTCCACCCGGAACCCCTGGGCCGGAACCCGCTCCCGCCGGAAAAAGCAGGCCTGGAGCAGAACCTGAATCCGGTGAGGGTTCACCGTCAGGTCGATTGTTTCCATCTTGGCACGGGCCTTGCAGGAGCCGCCGTAGGCCTTCTGCTCCCCCGTCTCACTGACGAAATAGGCCCGCAGCGCCACCACGTCCGTTTGATACTGGAGGAACGCCTTTTCGACATCCCCGTATGCGTGGCGGGCGTAGCCGGAGGAGGTCAGGGAAAAGTTCACATAGTCCCCTTCCGCCTGGCGCAGCCCCGCCTGATAGGCCTCCGCCGCCTCCGCGTCCTTTACGGAGAGATACTGCACCCCGTCCTGCTGCCGGCAGGCCGCCCGAATCTCCTCCGAGTCATGGGGGTCTGCCACGATCAGCTGCACCGTATCGGGCGTCAGCCCGTTCTCTTTCAGATTTGCCAGCGCGGTGTCAAACAGCGCGTCGTTGTCTACATATAGGATGGTGGAAAAGGTAAACCGTCCCATTGCTTTTCGCTCCTTATTTTTAAATGTCTCTCTGGCAGACGCCTGTTCAGCCCTTTGTGCCTGCCCCCGGCTCCTGGAGTCTGGGGTAGATGACCGCCCGGATGGGCTTCTCCCAGAAGGGCAGGGCCAGAACCGCGGTCAGCAGCACCGCAAGGGGAAGGACAACCAGATCGTCGGCCCCCATGGCCGTCAGGGCAGCATTCAGCCCCAGCCCATCGAACAGGATATAAATCGCCGGGCGATTGAGCATATAAATCTGTAAGGTACGCCTGCCCACGGCCGTCAGCGCCTTCCCGCGACGGAGGTGATTCGGAATCACCGCCACCACCGCCATACAGAGGACGGCAACGACGGCATAATAGCCCAGCCGGAGCAGCCAGCCGCAGAACACCAGCTCCTCCCTGCCGTAACCCGTCTCAAGGGTTCGGAAGGGATTCTTGCCGGTCAGCAGCGCACGGACAAAGTAGATATCGTCGGTGCAGCAGAAGCAGATCACCCCCAGCAGCACCAGCACCGCCAGGCCCAGGACCCTGACCCATCTGCCGGAGAGCTTTTCCGCCACCTTTGCCGGGTCAAGGCAATAGCCCGCAAAGAAGAAGGGGAAGAACACGATGGTTCTGGACAGAACCATCGTACTGCCCACATCGCCGTCATACCCCGCGAAGCAGGCCAGCAGCACCGCCCCCAGCAGCACCCATTTATGGGAAAACCGCTTCAGGAAAATAGTCATCAGGCTGCACCAGAACAGGGCCAGCCCGTACCAGGGGGCGCCGTCCGCCCCCAGCAGGGAAATGGAAAACTGATGCTTGATCAGCCCGTCCACCAGGCAAATCAGGATTTTCAGCGCCAGGTACAACACCAGATAGGAAAAGATATGGTTATACCGTTTTTCGTCTACGTTGTGCTTGCTGAACAGGCCGTCCACAAACAGGAAGCAGGGCATATGAAAGCTGTAAATGAACAGAAACAGCCCCGCATCCGGGCGGAATCCCCCGTGTAGTAGTCCACCAGGTGCCCCAGCACCACCAGAAAAATCAGCAGCGCCCGCAGCAGGTCCCATTTCTCGATTCTCGTTTTCCCGGCGGAGCTTATCCGTTCCTTTTCTTCCTGCAAGGCGTCCCATCCCCTTGATTCTGTTTCCCGGATCATTCTGTTTTCCGGACAATGCGCCTAAATTATTTAATTTATCATAGCATGGCCGGGAAAAAAAGTCAATCCTGAGTAACTGCGGCGTCTCAGTCCATCGGCTCCTGGCTCCGCTTCCGGCGGTAATGGTTCATCTTCGCCTGGATGCGGTTGGTCAGCCCGAAGCCGAAGGCCTGCTCGTTCTCCTTATATTGCAGCAGCCCCCGGAAGATATACACATCCTCCGGTGTGGTCACCTTAATGTTCCCCCGGTTCCCATAGACCAGGTGAATGGGTTTGCCCAGGGTGGTCATGATGGTGCAGGCGTCCACCATATCCTGATACCGGCCCGGCGTGACCCGAATCTGGTCATGGGCCTCCAGGATATCCTTCAAATAGAAGGACTGCGGGGCCTGGGCCGTAAAGACCTCCTTGCGCAGGGGTACATCGTCCACCGTCGACCCGTTCCGGCTGATGACCACGGTCTCATAGCTGGGCGTGCCGGTGATGGCGCTGCCGTATTTCTTCACCGCTTCGATATTGTCGGAAATCACATCGGTGTAGACGTAGGGGCGCACGCCGTCATGGAGCAGCACGATGGAGTCCGGCGGATTCTCCGACGCCGCCTTTTTCAGCACATGGTAGATGGAATCCTGGGCGGTTTCCCCGCCGGGGACGATGCCGGCCACCTTTGTGATGTGGTACTCCTCCACCAGCGCCTGCATATAGTCGATATATTCCTCCAGCACGGACACATAGATCTTGTCGATCATGGCGTGGTACTGGAACAGCTCCAGGGTGTGAATCACCACAGGCTTCCCGTTGATTTCCAAAAACTGCTTGGGCACTCCCGCGCCCATACGCACGCCGCTGCCTCCGGCAAAAATCATCGCAATATTCATAGTTTGTCTCCTTGTAACGAAAAGGCCCACCGGACGGCCTGTTATCCTGACGCAATTTCTCATATTATAACACAGAGGCGGAAAAAGACAATACAGCACTCCTCGTTTTTTCCATTTTTCCGGTGAAACCGGCCAGGCCGCCCGGTGTCCGCCCAGTTTTGTGCAGGGATACCGGCAGGGCGGCATCGGTATTCGTCCGGTCTGTTTCTCCGTTTGGTGATATTATATTGACAAATGGGGATAGTTGTGGTATAATACAGAAAACGGAACGCTTGCTGCGGTTATGGCTGCCTGCGGCCTGTTGCGGCATCGCGGCCCGCCGCGGAACCGATGCCGTCCCGCAGCACGCATTTTGTTTTTAAATGAGAAAGAAGGGGGAACGAACCATACAAGCGATCGACACAACCACCCGCTCCGCCTTGGATTCCTTCGACCTGATCACCCTGCGGGCCTACCTCGGCGACAGCGAAACGACGTTGGACGCGGAGGTGGTCAGTGCCACCTACACCGCCAGCGTGGGCGGGGGCGACGGCTTTTCCATCGGCAACGCCTGTTCAGCGGAGCTGGTCATCGTCCTGGCAGGTGTGGGGACGACGGCGGGGAATCAGTCCCTCCGGGTCACCTGGGACGCGGCGGGGACGGAGTACCCGCTGTTCACCGGCACAGTCAGCAAGGCCACCACCAGCGGCAGCCAGACCACCCTCACCGCCTATGACGCACTGGACAGCGTCTCCAACACGCCCTATGAGCCTGCCCTCACCGGCAGCTGCACGGCGGCGGAGGCCCTGGCCGACATTGCGGCGCAAATGGGGGTGGAGCTGGACGGCGACACGAAAACGCTTGCGGCAGGCACCGCCCTGACGGAAGGCGTGGCTGCCCTGGAGGGCCTGCGCCTGAGCAGCGCGGCGGCCAACATCGCCCTGCTGCTGGGGGGCAACGCCGTCATCACCCGTGCGGGCGCCCTGGCCGTGCGGCGGTTCACCGACTGCGGCTGGGAGACGGAGAGCTACGCAGGAGGGGCCACCCCGGAGGACACCGCCTACACGGTGGATGGGCTGACCTTCCAGCGGACGGACACCGCCACAGCCACCGACGAGGACGGCATCACCACGGAGAGCAGCACCTCCACCGACTACACCGCCTCCGCCAGCACCGGCGCGGGGCTGACCTACAGCACGAACCTGGCCACCCAGGCACTGGTGGACGGGGCTTATATGGCACTGTCCGGCCTGTCCTTCCGGGCGGGGTCCTTCAGCGTGCAGGGCGGCCTCTTTGTGGAGCCGGGTGACCTGATCGCGGTGGACGGGCTGACGGTGGCGGTTTCTGGCATCTCCCTGAGCCTGGACGGCGGCTGCAAAACCACCATCACCAGTTTGGGGCAGTCGGACACCGGCAGTACCGGCGGCTCCATCACCCAGGCCATTTCCGCCATTCAGCAGGATTACGCGGAATTCAAGACCATGGTGGCCGACAACATCAGCGCCACCAATGCCAATTTTACAAACGTGCTGGCGGGTTACGTCAAGGCAGACGAACTGGAAGCCACCGTCGCCACCTTCGGCTACGTCACCGCAGACAGCGCGGTCATCACCGACCTGACCGCACAAGTAGCAACCATCTCAGCCGCCTACATCACGGCGGCAGACGTGGAAACCCTGCTGGCGGACTACGCCACCATCAACGAGCTGACCGCTTACAAGGCCGAAATCACGGAGCTGACCGCCGGTTACGTCACCGCCGGAGAGGTGGACGCCATCCTCGTAGAGG
>JAJQCJ010000004.1 GCA_021202775.1 Clostridiales bacterium
ATCGCCCTTGGCCCTCCCAAACCCCCGCCTAACTGTGTCCGGGGTACCTCGGGCCGCAACATCGGGCGGGCCGGGTCCTGGGGGGGGGGGTGTGGGGTGGCCGGCGCGGCGCTGGCCTCCGCCCTGTCCCAGCTGACGGGCTGCGCGGGGGTGCTGCTCTGGCTCCGGCGGAGGGTGCTGACCTCCGGGTTCCGCCGCTCCATGCTGAATGTACAAGATATGAAGGAGATCGGCCGGTTGGCGCCCCCCAACACCCTTCAGCAGATGTCCGGCGCCATCGTTTCCGTCCTGAAGCAAAGCCTGCTGGGAGGGCTGGGGGTGGCCGCCATTGCGGGGTTCAGCTGTGCCAGCAAGGTGACCACCTTTCTGATGATCTCCGTTTACGGCACCGCCCAGGCGCTGGTCACCTTCATCGCCCAGAATGACGCCCTGGGCCGGGAAGAGCGCATCCGGGAGGGCATCCGAACGGCCTCTCGCATCCTCTTTGTGCTGACCGGGGGGCTGGTGCTGCTCTGTATGCTGCTGAACAGGCCCATCCTCCGGCTGTTCTCCGGGGACAGCCAGGTCATCGCCTACGGCTCCACCCTCCTGACCTTTGAAGCGCCGTCCTATCTGTTCGCTGTGGTGCGGCACGTCCAGGAGGCCCGGCTCCGGGGCCGGCAGAGGATGCTGCTCTACCTGATTTCCAGCATCTCCACCATGGCGGTGAACGTTGCGGCCTGCATGATGCTGGTGCCCTATACCGGATATGCCGGGTTTTATCTCTCCACCTACATCAGTACGGCGTGGAGTGTTGTCCTTTCCGTCCTGTTGACGCGGCGGGCCGGGGCATAAGGGGGCGCCGGCGTCACAGTAACTGTGGACGAAACACGGGAGGATTGCCTGGTAAAGGCAATCCTCCCGTGTTTTTTGTAATGAATGTTTTAGCGGCGCCCCAACGTGCGGTCGCTGTAGGCCAGGGTGCCCAAGCCCTCCACATACGTCTGGTATTGGATGCCCTGGGGCGTTTCCTCCCTGGTGACCCAGCCATGCTCCGGGTCAGACAGGGCACGCCTGCAGGCGTCTGCCATATGACGGACGGCGACGTTTTCCAAATCGGTGACGAAGTGGCCGCTGAACACATGGTCAAACTCGTCCATCCGATCGGCCAGCCGCTCCATGGCGGCCCCCATGGTGGCCACGGAGGCGCAGCCGCTGTAGGGGTTGTCCGGCCCGATGCTGCCGACGCCCACCCGCATACTGACGATGTCGTCGCCGGCGAAGAACACCCTGTCCTTTTTGTCCAGATAACCGGCGTGGCCGGGGGTGTGGCCGCCCAGGTGCACCAGCTCCACCTCATGGCCGCCCCCCAGGTCGAAGGTGTAGCCGTCGGGGCAGCCGACGATCTCATAGGGCCGGAAGCCGATCAGATCGGCCCGGTCAAACTCCGTCCAGATGCAGCGGCCGGTGTCCTCCTCAAAGAGGTAATCCCACAGATGCTCATCCAGGGCCTGCATGCTGGGCACCTCGTATTCATGGCAGTAGATGCGGTCAAACTGGGCATCGCCGTAGGCGTGGTCAAAGTGGCAGTGAGTGTTGACCACATAGAGCTCCTTACCGCCGGTGAGCTTGTAGCACAGCCCTTTCAGGTCGCCCAGGCCGAAGCCGGTGTCCACCAGCAGCGCCCGCTCCGGCCCCACCACCAGATACATCCAGACGTCGCCCATGCCGTCCAGGCTTTCCGCCAGAAGGCCGTAGATGTTTTCGCGGAACCGGTAGACCTCCACATAGGGGTCGATGTCATAGACCGTTTTCGTCTTGTCCCGCTCCCGCAGGAGCTTCATGTAGGCCCAGCAGGTGTCGGAGATGGGCTCCACCTGATAGACCCGCCGGGTCCGCACCTGGGAGGGAAGGGGGAGATTCTGGCGGCACCGCTGCGCCTCCGGAATCCGGGTGTGTTCCTTTTCAAAGCCGGGCTGTTTCTTCTGATCGTTCATATCTCTGCCTCCGGAAAATGATAGTATATTATAATGTATAACACCATTTTACACGGATTTTCCGGCGGCCGCAAGCTGTTTTTTGAAAAAAGCAGCAAAGCGTCTACTTCATAAACTGGTCGATGGCCTTTTCCAGGTCCTCGATGGCCTGCAAATTGCCCTCCTCCACGGCGTCCACGATGCAGTGCTCAATGTGATCCTTCAAAATCACCCGGCTGGTGCTGGTCAGGGCGGAGCGGACGGCGGCCAGCTGAATCAGCACCTCGGAGCAGTCCTGCCCGTCCTCCACCATCTGCCGGACGTGTTCCAAATGGCCGATGGCCCGGGAGAGGCGGTTCAGCACCGCTTTGGTGCTGGTGTGTTCGTGCTTGTGGGGGACGCCGGCCTCGTGCAGCTGTCTGTGCTCTTCTTCTGTCATTTTGGCACCTCCCGGTATGATTTGCCGTTTAATTTTACCAGAAACGGCGGAATTTGCAAGCCCAGGCGGAGGATGCCGCCCGCCTAATCGTCCTCCGCCATCAGCCTGGCCCGGAGGCCGCTGTACCGCCGGGTCTGCCGGTCATTGGCCACCATTTTGGCAATGACCCCTTCCTCCCCCACGATGATGAGCAGGTCTTTCGCCCGGGTGATGGCGGTGTAGAGGACGCCCCGGGTCAGCAGCTTGGGGGCGCCGTTGACGGCGGCAAGAATCACCGCCCGGTATTCGCTGCCCTGGGCCTTGTGTACCGTCATGGCGTAGGCCGGTTCCAGCTCGGACAGCATATCGGAGGTGTACTCCGCCACACGGCCCTCAAAGTTGATGGTCATCAGCTCGGTGCGGCTGTCGATGGATTCGATCACGCCGATGTCCCCGTTGAAGATGCCCATGCCGCCCCTGCTGCCCCGGTGTTCCCGCCACATGATGTCGTAGTTGTTCCGAATCTGCATGACCCGGTCCCCCTCCCGGAAGGTGAAGCCGCCGTACTGCTTCTCCCGCTTGTCCGGGGCGGGGGGATTCAGCGCCGCCTGGAGGGCTGTGTTCAGGTTGCCGGTTCCGGCGATGTACTTCCGGGTGGGGGAGAGGACCTGAATCTGGTCGGCGGGGATCCCCATGTTCTGGGGCAGCCGCCGGACGCACAGGTCCACGATGGTTTCCACTGCCTGCTCCGGGTCGGGCCTGCGGAGGAAGAAGAAGTCCTTCCCCCGGTTGTGGAGGTCGGGGCACTGCCCCTGATCCACTGCGTGGGCGTTCATGACGATGGCGGACTCCTGGGCCTGCCGGAAGATCTCCGTCAGCCGCACCAGGGGGATTTTCCCGGAGCGGATCAGATGGTCAAAGAGCTGCCCCGGTCCCACGCTGGGGAGCTGGTCCGGGTCGCCCACCAGCACCAGGCGGCAGCCGCCCTTCAATGCCTTCAGCAGGGAGGTCATCAGGGGGATGTCCACCATGGACATCTCATCCACAATGACGGCGTCCGCCTCCAGAGGCTCGTCCTCATCCTTGGAGAAGGCAAGCTGTCCGCTGGCCGGGTCGTAGCCTGCCCCCAGCAGGCGGTGAATGGTGGTGGCCTCCACGCCGCACAGGTCGCTGAGCCGTTTCGCGGCCCGGCCGGTGGGGGCGGCCAGGTCGGTTTTCACCCCGGTGGCCTCAAACAGGCCCAAAATCCCCCGCAGGGAGGTGGTCTTGCCGGTGCCGGGGCCGCCGGTGAGCAGCATGATTTGGCTTCGGGCCGCCAGACGCACGGCCTCCCGCTGCTGGGGGGCGTAGGTCAGGTGCTGGCGCTGCTCCACCTGGTCGATCAGCTCCTCGATGTTGGCAGGGGGGAGCAGCTCCCGCCCCAGCATTTCACGGAGGCGCAGGGCGATGTAACACTCATCCTCGTAGAGGTCGGCCCGGTAAACGGCGGTGAGCCCGGCGATCTCGTCGATGACGATTTCGCCCCGCAGCTGCAGCGCCTCCAGGGCCTCCTCCAGCGTCTCCAGGGAGGGGGTGCCCTCGCTGCTGCGGAGCAGCCGGGCGGCCACCGGCAGCAGCTTGTCCCTGGGCAGGAACACATGGCCCACGTCCAGGTTGTGGGTCAGGGTGTAGAGGATGCCCGCCTCCACCCGCTGGGGGTCGTCCGCCCGGATGCCCAGCTGGGCCGCCAGGCGGTCGGCGTCGGCAAACCGCACCCCCCACTCCGGGTCCACCAGAAGGTAGGGGTCGCCCTGCACCATCTCAATGGCCCGCGGCCCGTAGTCGTGCCACAGGGGCAGGGCCAGCCCGGCGGGCAGGCTATGCTGGGAGAGAAACTCCAGCAGAGAGCGCATCCCCGCCTTTTGCAGAAATTCGGACTGGATGGCCCGGGCCTTTTTCATGGAGACCCCCTTGATCTCCGCCAACTTCTCCGGCTGGGACTCCAGCACCTCAAAGGTGTGGGTGCCGAAGGCGCTGGTCAGCGTTTTGGCCAGCTTGGGGCCGATGCCCTTGATGACCCCGGCGGAGAGGTAGGCAAGGATGGCGTCCGTCTCGGTGGGGAGCTGCTGCTCCCCCCGTTCCGCCCGGAACTGGCGGCCATAGCTGGGATGGCTCTGCCAGCTGCCCTCCAGCAGCAGGCGCATCCCGGTGCAGACCCCCGGCAGGACACCCACCACCGTCACGGGTTCCCCGTGGCCGGGCTTCAGCCGCAGCACGGAGTAACCGTTCTCCTGATTCTGAAAAATCACGGCGGAGACGGTGCCCTCCAGCTGTTCCAGTTCCGTATTCGCCATTTGCGTTCACCATCCTCATGCCGCGCGGGAGATTCAGCGGCGCGCCGAATCCCCCTGCGGCCTTCGTATCAACAATATGTGGGGTTTCCCCCGGACGGCCCGCAGCAGGCGGACCCGTCCTTCCTCCGTCAGGCCGCCGTCCGTCACTTCAATCCGGCCCCGCAGCAGGCCGGAGGCGGTCAGCCACCCCAGGGCCCGGAGCGTGGCCTCCGCCTTCACCCCGTCTCCGGCGGCGGAGAGCCGGACGGAGACGGCACAGTCCCGTCCCCCGGACAGCAGCAGCCAGCCGTAAATCATCCACACCAGGCAGCACAGGCCGAAGGCCGCCCCCAGCGCCAGCAATGCAGTCAACATCAATCCTCACCCCCGGAGCATCCTATGCTCTTTAGGGGAGGAATGCGCATAATAGATTGGGAAGGCGAACGCTTCATTTTCTGTAGGGGCGGCCCCTGGCCGCCCGCTAGAACCGCCTGCTTACCCCGGGCGGCCGAGGGCCGCCCCTACAGAAACAGTTGCAAATAGCAGAGCCGTTCTTATCTTTGCGCAGGAACACTTCGCTGCCACCCCTCCACCGGCTGTCGCCGGTCCCCCTCCCCCTTCGTGGGAGGCAAGGAAACTGTGGAGATTACCACGTCATTGGCGCCCCTGAAAGGGGAGCTGTCGGCGTAGCCGACTGAGGGGTGGAAAGGCCGGGCAAATTCTTTATAAAAAACAATCCCTAAGGAAAACAAACCCCAAAAATCAAACATCGCCTAAAACAGCGACGCCACCCCATAGCTGACAACGCTGACAATGCCCCCGGCGGCCAGCACCCCCAGGGTGATGGCGGGGGCGGCGTTGCGGATGCGCACCCCGGCCAGAGCGGCCAGCATGGAGGCGGTCCAGGCCCCGGTGCCAGGGAGGGGAACGGCGGTCAGGACGAACAGGGCGACCCCGGCATAGCGGTTCAGAAAGTCCTGATGCTTCGTGCAGTGCCGCTCCAGCCACAGGGCGAAGCGGCCCACCACGCCGCCCCGGTGGCGCATCCACCGCAGCACCCGCTGGAACAGCACCAGAATGGGGATGATGGGGATGCAGTTCCCGATGATGCAGATGGGAATGGCGAGCTTTGGCGCGAGGCCGAATCCCACCGCGATGGGGATGCCTCCCCGCAGCTCCACCACCGGCAGCATGGAGACGAAACAGGAGATCAGCACCTTACCGGCGATGGTGGAGGTGAACCAGGCCCACAGGCTCTGGAGCGCAGCAATCATATATGAGGCGTCCTTTCTTTCTTGCGGGAATCAATTTTGAAATCCGCTTTGCACAGGAACCCCTCCACCGGCTATCGCCGGTTCCCATCCCCTTTCAGGGGAGGTAAGAAGATTTTGTAACCACTACGTCAATGGCTCCCCTGAAAGGGGAGCTGGCTGGCCGCAAGGCCAGACTGAGGGGTCCCTTTGATGCATTTGACCGAAAATTTGATTTCCGTGCTTCTTTTCTGTTATGGGGATACGGAGGAGAGCGCGGCTGTTTGATGGGGGGTTCCTAAGACAGGGTGGGGAAGGCCCGGCGGAGCTGGGCCTGACAGTGCTCCACGGCGCAGTGCAGCGTCAGAGGGGACAGGCCGATGAACTTGTTTTTGCAGTCCTGCTCGGCATAGCTGTCCTCATAGCCCATCAGCCGGTCCAGAGCGTAGGTGCTGTAGAACTGAAAACAGGTCTGGTAGTGCGCCGCCACCCAGTCCGTGTTGGGGAAGAGGAGGGGGGCCAGCCGTTTTGCCAGCTCTGCGGCCTCCTCCAGCCCGCCGGGGAACAGCCTGGCGGCGAACTCCGGCCGGAACCCGTCATAGGCCAGGCCGATTTGCTGCATCTGAAATTGTTCCATATAATTCATGATTTACTCCCTGTCCCGCTGTAAGATGGGGGCCAGATACTGGCCGGTGAAGGACGCCGGGCAGGCGGCCACCTCCTCCGGCGTGCCGGTGCAGACGATCTGCCCGCCCTGGTCGCCGCCCTCCGGCCCCAGGTCGATGAGGTAGTCGGCGCACTTGATGACGTTCAGGTTGTGCTCGATGACCAGCACCGTGTTGCCGCCGTCCACCAGCCGCTGGAGTACGTCGATGAGGCGGCGCACGTCGTCGGTGTGGAGGCCGGTGGTGGGTTCGTCCAGAATATAGAAGGTCTTGCCGGTGGAGCGCTTGGAGAGCTCGGTGGCCAGCTTCACCCGCTGGGCCTCGCCGCCGGACAGGGTGGTGGAGGGCTGGCCCAGCTTGATGTAGCCCAGCCCCACGTCGTACAGGGTCTCCAGCCGGTGGTGGATTTTGGGCAGGGCCTCAAAGAAGCCCATGGCCTCCTCCACCGTCATGTCCAGCACCTCATAGATGTTTTTGCCTTTATAGCGAACCTCCAGCGTCTCCCGGTTGTAGCGTTTGCCCTTGCAGACCTCGCAGGGGACGTACACATCCGGCAGGAAGTTCATCTCGATTTTAATCAGGCCGTCCCCCTGGCAGGCTTCGCACCGTCCGCCCCGGACGTTGAAGGAGAAGCGGCTGGCGTTATAGCCCCGGCTCTTGGCGTCCGGTGTGGCGGCGAACAGGTCGCGGATGTCGGTGAACAGGCCGGTGTAGGTGGCGGGGTTGCTCTTGGGGGTGCGTCCGATGGGGCTCTGGTCGATGCAGATGACCTTGTCCAGATACTCCTCCCCCTCGATGGCCTCGTGCCTGCCGCTGCGGCACTTGGCCCGGTTCAGGTCGGCCGCCAGCCGGTGGTGAATGATGTCGTTCACCAGGGTGGATTTGCCGCTGCCGGAGACCCCGGTGACCACGGTGAAGGTGGACAGGGGGATGCTCACGTCGATATGTTTCAGATTATGCTCCGTGGCACCCCGGACGGTGAGCCATTTGCCGCTGCCGGGCCGCCGGGCGGCGGGGAGGGCGATTTTCTTCCGTCCCGCCAGATAGTCCCCGGTGAGGCTGCCGGGGGTGTTCATCACGTCCTCCACCGTGCCGGCGGCCACGATTTCGCCGCCGTGGATGCCGGCCCCCGGCCCCACGTCGATGAGGTAGTCGGCGGCCCGCATGGTGTCCTCGTCATGTTCCACCACCAGCAGGGTGTTGCCCAGGTCCCGGAGGTCCTTCATGGTGCCCAGCAGCAGGTCGTTGTCCCGCTGATGGAGGCCGATGGAGGGCTCGTCCAGGATATACAGCACCCCCATCAGGGAGCTGCCGATCTGTGTGGCCAGGCGGATGCGCTGGCTCTCGCCGCCGGACAGGGTGGCCGCCTTCCGGGACAGGGTCAGGTAGCCCAGCCCCACGGAGTTCAGAAAGCCCAGCCGGGTCTGAATCTCCTTCAAAATCTGCGCGCCGATGAGCTGCTGCTGATGGGTCAGCTGCAGCTCCTGCATGAATTGCAGCTCCTCCTTCACCGGGAGGC
Source organism: Clostridiales bacterium (assembly GCA_021202775.1). GTDB lineage: Bacteria > Bacillota > Clostridia > Oscillospirales > Oscillospiraceae > Onthomonas. Next base: position 8,120 of record JAJQCJ010000004.1, read on the forward strand.
CGCAGAACTGGTCAATGCTCAATCCGCCCACCGTCACCGCCAGCACCTCTTTCCGCAGGCGGCGGCCCTGGCAGTCGGGGCAGGGGCACTCGCTCATGCAGTCCTCAATGTCGGACTTGGAGGCGTCGGAGGTGGTCTCCCGATACCGGCGCTCCAGGTTGGGCACGATGCCCTCCCAGGGCTGGAACAGGGTGCCCTTGCCCCGGGCGTGGTCGTAGTGGAGCTTCAGCTTCTTGCCCTTTGAGCCGTAAAGCACCACGTCCAGGATGTTTTTCGGCAGCTTTTTCACCGGGGTGGCCAGGTCGAAGCCGTATTCCTCGCTGAGGGCGTCAAAATACATCTTGGCGATGGAGTCCCCCTTCACCTTGTTCCAGCCGGCGGCCTGAATGGCGCCGTCCGCGATGGACAGCTCCCTGTTGGGAATCACCAGCTCCGGGTCCACCTTTAACTGGCTGCCCAGACCGGAGCAGGTGGGGCAGGCCCCATAGGGGGCGTTGAAGGAGAAGGCCCGGGGGGACAGCTCCTCAATGGAAATGCCGCAGTCCTCACAGGCGTAGTTCTGGGAGAAGGACAAATCCCTGTCCTCCCGCACAAGGTTCACCACCACCAGCCCGCCGGACAGCTTGCTGGCGGTCTCGCAGGAATCGGTGAGCCGCCGGGTGATGTCAGGCCGCACCACCAGCCGGTCCACAATCACGTCAATGTGGTGCTTCTGGTTCTTGTTCAGGGGGATGTCCTCGGACAGGTCGTACAGGCTGCCGTCCACCCGCACCCGGACATAGCCCGACTTCCGGGCATCCTCAAAGACCTTGGCGTGCTCCCCCTTCTTCCCCCGGATGACGGGGGCCAGAATCTGGATGCGGGTGGCCTCCGGCAGGGCCATCACCTGGTCCACAATCTGGTCAATGGTCTGCTGCTGAATCTCTTTGCCGCACTTGGGACAGTGGGGGGTGCCCACCCGGCTCCAGAGGAGCCGCAGGTAGTCGTAAATCTCCGTCACCGTGCCCACGGTGGAGCGGGGATTCTTGGAGGTGGTCTTCTGGTCGATGGAGATGGCGGGGGAGAGGCCGTCAATGTAGTCCACATCCGGCTTGTCCATCTGGCCCAGGAACATCCGGGCGTAGGAGGACAGGCTCTCCACATACCGCCGCTGGCCCTCGGCGTAAATGGTGTCGAAGGCCAGGGAGGACTTCCCGCTCCCCGACAGGCCGGTGATGACCACCAGCTTGTCCCGTGGGATGGAGACGTCCACGTTTTTTAAGTTGTTGGCGCGTGCGCCTTTCACATAAATATGGTCTTGCATGACCGCTCCTTGGATAACCTTGATTTAAAACACAGGATAATTTGGCTTCTTTAGTATTCAAAACCGCAGACCGGACAGCGGCTGTAGTCAAAGTCGTGCCTGCTGCCGCACTGGGGGCAGGTGCGCTGGGCCGTCCCCGGCGTAGCGTACTGCTGCTCCGGTTTGTATAATTCCAGCTTTCCGCAGGAGGGGCAGCAATACACATCTGCGGCAAAACCGCTGTGAAGGACTTCCTTCATCACCTGCACCTTGCCGGTGCGGATGAACACGGAATCCTGCTTCAGCAGTTCACAGCTGCAGTTGGGACAAATGCGCTTTTTCATATCTGTCAGGATTTTCCTTTCTGTTTTGGAAGCTTTCCCCGCAGCTCGATAATCTGGTCCCGCAGCGCGGCGGCCAGCTCGAACTCCAGCTGCTGGGCGGCCTTGCGCATTTGCTTCTCCAGCTTGTCGATGGCGGACCTGATCTCGGCCTGGGTCATCTGTTTGCCGCTGAAATCGTCGGTGTCCTCCACCGCTCTGGAGATCTCCAGCAGCTCCCGCACGTCCTTTTTGATGGTTTTGGGGACGATGCCGTGGGCCCTGTTGTAGGCGTCCTGCTTCTCCCGGCGGCGGGCGGTCTCGTCCATGGCGTAGGCCATGGAGGGGGTGACGGTGTCGGCGTAGAGGATGACCTTGCCCTCTGCGTTCCGGGCGGCCCGGCCGATGGTCTGAATCAGGGAGGTGCCGGAGCGCAGAAAGCCCTCTTTATCCGCGTCCAGAATGACCACCAGGCTGACCTCTGGCATATCCAGCCCCTCCCGCAGCAGGTTGATGCCCACCAGCACGTCAAAGGTGCCCAGCCGCAGGTCACGAATCATCTCCGTCCGCTCAATGGTCTCCACCGAGTGGTGCATATACTTTGCCTTGATGCCGGAGGAGCGGAGGTATTCCGTCAGGTCCTCCGCCATTTTGATGGTCAGGGTGGTGACCAGCACCCGCTCCTTCCGCTCGATGCGCAGGTTGATTTCCCCAATCAGGTCATCGATCTGGCCCTCCACCGGGCGCACCTCGATCTCCGGGTCCAGCAGGCCGGTGGGCCGGATGAGCTGCTCCACCACCTGGCCGGAGCGCTCCTGCTCGTACTTGCCGGGGGTGGCGGAGACATAAATCACCTGGTTGATGCGCGCCTCGAACTCGTCAAATTTCAGAGGGCGGTTGTCGTAGGCGCAGGGCAGGCGAAAGCCGTAGTCTACCAGGGTGGTTTTACGCTGATGGTCGCCGTTGTACATGGCCCGCACTTGGGGGAGGGTGACGTGGCTCTCGTCAATGAACATGAGAAAATTGTCCGGGAAATAGTCCAGCAGCGTCAGGGGCGGGGAGCCCACCGGCCGGTCGGAAATCACCCGGGAATAGTTCTCGATGCCCTGGCAGTAGCCCAGCTCCCGAATCATCTCCATGTCGTACTGGGTGCGCTGGCGGATGCGCTGGGCCTCCACCGCCTTGCCCTGGGCTTCGAAAAAGGCCACCCGCTCCCACATCTCCTTTTCAATCTCCACCAGCGCCCGTTCCAGCTTCTCTTTGGAGGTGACATAGTGGCTGGCAGGGTAGATGGCCACATGGTTCAGAATGCGGGTGGGGGCGCCGGTGACCACGTTGATCTCACTGATGCGGTCGATTTCGTCCCCCCAGAACTCCACGCGGATGGCGTGATCTTTGGCGTACACCGGGAAGATCTCCACCGTGTCCCCCCGGACGCGGAACATATTCCGGTCAAAAGCGATGTCGTTGCGCTCATAGCGAATTTCGATGAGCTTGCTCAGCAGGGCGTCCCGGTCATATTCCATGCCGGTGCGGAGGCTGATGACCATGTTTTTGTAGTCGATGGGGTCGCCCAGGCCGTAGATGCAGGAGACGGAGGCCACCACAATCACGTCCTCCCGCTCAAACAGGGCGGAGGTGGCGGAGGAGCGGAGCCGGTCAATTTCGTCGCTGATGCTGGCGTCCTTTTCAATGTAGGTGTCGGTGTGGGGGATGTAGGCCTCCGGCTGATAGTAGTCGTAGTAGGAAACGAAGTACTCCACCGCGTTCTCCGGGAAGAACTCCTTAAACTCCGCGCAGAGCTGGGCGGCCAGGGTCTTGTTGTGGGCCAGCACCAGGGTGGGGCGCTGCACCTGCTCGATGACCTTGGCCATGGTGAAGGTTTTGCCGGAGCCGGTGACCCCCAGCAGGGTCTGCTCATCCAGGCCCAGCGTTACCCCCTGGGCCAGGGCGGCAATGGCCTCCGGCTGGTCGCCGGAGGGCTCAAAGGGGGCGTGTACTTTGAAAGGGGGCAAGGGGGTTCACCTCCCGTGGTGAAATAGGGGAACAGGGCGGTTTACGCCTTTGCGCCGTACTGTTCCAGATAGGCTTCCATTTTGCCCTTCATGGCGTCGTCAATGTAAATTTTGCCGTCGATGGGGCGGTTGTGGAGGAAGGCGATGATTTCCTTTACGGTGACAATGGGGCAGACCTTGATGCCGTAGTCCTGCCGCAGCTCATCCAGGGTGGAGCAGTCCCGCGTGCCCCGCTCCATCCGGTCCACGCTGACGAACAGGTAGGCCAGCTTTGCGTCGGCCACGTGTTTGAACAGCTCAATGCTCTCCCGGACGGCGGTGCCGGCGGTGACCACATCCTCCACAATGGCAATCACATCCCCATCCTGGGGCTTGTAGCCCACCATGCTGCCGCCTTCGCCGTGGTCCTTGGCCTCCTTGCGGTTGAAGCAGTAGGGCAGGTCGATACCGTAGTTGCGGTACAGGCTGGCGGAGGCGGTGACCACCAGGGGGATGCCCTTGTAGGCGGGGCCGAACAGGGCGGTGACTTCGTCCCCCAGATTCTCTTTCAGACAGGCGGCGTAATAGTCCCCCAGCCTGGCGGCCTGGGCGCCGGTTTTGTAGTTGCCGGTGTTGATGAAGTAAGGGGTTTTCCGGCCGCTCTTTGTGGTAAAATCACCGAAGGTCAGCACGCCGGAGCGCACCATAAAGGTGATGAATTCCTCTTTGTAGGTCATGATGAAGCACTCCTTCTATTCTATTCCGGTCAGGGAAATTCACATCGGGTACAGTATAGCACATTTGTTCCCATGAGACAAGCGGAGAATCAAAAATGCGCTCCCGGTTCGGAGGAAACTTACACCCCGGCAGGCCCTTCCGCTGCGTCGGCCACATCCGCCCAGTGCTGCTCCTCCAGCGGCTCGTAGGCCGCCGTCTTGCGGATGATGGCCTTCAGCAGGCTGTCCAGCCGGGAGCCCTCCCGGTAGTCGGCAGGGGCGAAGTAACGGATGCGGTCATCCCGCATCATCCGAAACACCCTGGCCCGGTCGCCGGTGTCCGGGTCGTAGACCCCGATGGCGTGGCCGCCGTAGCTGTTCACCAGCTTCATGCAGGGGATGTCGGTGGCGCTGTCCCCGATGTAAACCATGTTGCGGAAGGGCACCCGCACCTGCTCCGGCGGGAAATAGTCGTTCACGGCGGCGTCGTTCACGTCCAGCACCCCCTTCTTGATGCGGAACAGGAACTGGGTCTTGCTGGTGTAGTTGATGGCCTGGGCGGGCCACTCCGCCACTCCCCGCTCATTAAAATAGAAGGCGCTGGCGTAGATTTTCCGGAACACCCCCTGCCTGGCGATGGAGGAGCCTTCGATCATCTCTTTCAGCCCGGAGGAGATGATATAATGCTCCACCAGAACCCCCTGGTCCTGGCCGTAGGCCCCCATCCGGTCAAACCAGCCCTCCACGCCGGGGAAGAGCTGCACCTTCCCGCCGTACTCCATCAGGGAGGCCCGGGTGAAGGGGAGCTGCTTTTCCTTGGCCTTTTGCACCATCTTGTACATATAGGACAGGTTGCTGTCCATATCGTGTTCCCGGGAGAAGGCATTGGTCTCCGCCCAGAACTGCTCCACATCGTAGCCCACCGACTGAATGTAGCCCTGGGCCTGCATATCGTCCGGCGACAGGGTCTTGTCAAAGTCGTAGCAGATGGCCAGCACGGGCCGGGATTCCTTGTGGCGGCGTTCAAATGGCTCCATGGCGGTACCTCCTGTGGGGAAACAGTCTTTCCTCCACTATACCCGCGTCCTTTGGGAAAGTCAACGGTTTTCCGGCACACTTCACGGAAATCAGGTTTTTGGTCAAATATGCCAAAGGAACCCCTCAGTCTGGCTTTGCAGCCAGCCATTTCCGCCGCGCTCCCTATCCTTTTAAGGCAATATCATCAACTTAAACGGGCAACCTATCTTGGATTGAGGAGAATAACGTAGCCTTACAGTCAGATTTCCGCGACCAAAGGATGACCAAATTGCCGCCCGTTCCGCCGTAAGGCATAGGGAGCGCAGCGGAAATGCCGCTTGACGGCGGGAACGTGGCGGCAATCCCCGCCAGCCGCCATCGGCGGCAGCTTTGGTGCGTAACAAGTCACATCGTCTCTAACGGGATAGACCACCTATGGGCTGAACAGCGCGAAGCCCCAGCGGGATAGGAGAGGGGTTCTTAGGGGGGAGCGAGGCCCCGAGCTTCCCCCTGAGCCGCCTTCTTTTGCTACTTTTCTTGGCGGAGCAAGAAAAGTAGGCCCCGCTTCCCGGCAGGGAAGGCCGGACAAAACCTTTATAGCGAACGTTATCTCAGGAGATATTGTCGGGAAGGTCAGCCGGGCGCACACCCTTTCTGCGGAAAATCTTTCGATTTCCTGTTGACAGGACGGACTGCATGTGCTATTGTATTATTAACCTAATACAATAAGGAGGTAAGACAATGGACTGGAACATCGCCTCAGGCCGGCCCATCTGGCTCCAGCTGAAGGAGGAGCTGACCCGCCGCATCGTCGTCGGTGCATACCCCATGGGCAGCCGCTTCCCCACTGTGCGGGAGCTGGCGGCGGAGGCGGGGGTCAACCCCAACACCATGCAGCGGGCCCTGTCCGAGCTGGAGAAAGACGGCCTGGTGGAGAGCAACCGCACCGCCGGACGGCTGGTGACCTCCGACGCCCAGCGGGTGGAGGAAGTGCGGAGCCGGCTGGCGGCCCAGCTCCTGGAGGAGTTCTGCCGCGGCATGGAGGGGCTGGGCTATACCCCGGCTCAGATACAGCAGAAGTTGAAGGAGGAAAATCCCTATGAATGAACTGGTACACCTTTCCGGCGTCACCAAATCCTACGGCAGGCAGGCCGCCCTTCTGGATGTGAATCTGGATTTGCAGCCGGGCCGCATTGTGGGGCTGCTGGGCCCCAACGGGGCGGGCAAGACCACCCTGATCAAGCTGTTAAACGGCCTGCTCCAGCCCGATGCCGGGGTGGTGGAGATCGACGGCAAAGCGCCGGGGGTCTACACGAAGGCCATCGTCAGCTACCTGCCGGACCGCACCTACCTGGCGGAGTGGATGAAGGTGGGGCAGGTGCTGGACCTGTTTCAGGATTTTTACGCCGACTTTGACCGGCCCAGGGCGGAGGCCATGTGCGACAGCCTCCACATTCAGCAGTCCATGAAAATCAAGACCATGAGCAAGGGGACGCTGGAGAAGATGCAGCTGGTGCTGGTGATGAGCCGCCGGGCCAGGCTCTACCTGCTGGACGAACCCATCGCCGGGGTGGACCCCGCCGCCCGGGACTATATTATGGACACCATCCTGTCCAACTACAACCCGGAGGGCACCGTCCTGATCTCCACCCACCTGATCGCCGACGTGGAGCGGGTGCTGGACGAGGCCGTGTTTCTTCGGGAGGGCCGGGTCATCCTCCACGACACGGTGGACGACATCCGGGAGCGGGAGGGCATGAGCCTGGACGAGGTGTTCCGGGCCATGTTCCGCATGATTTGAGAGGGGGAAGCGCAATGTTTGGAAAATTGTGTAAGCTGGAGATGCGCTATGTGATGCGCAACTTTCTGCCCATCTGGGGGGTCGTGCTGGTGCTGGCGGCGCTGAACGGCGTTGCCTTCTCCCTGGATTTGGACGGAAATACGGCCTTCGGCCTGCTGCTGACGGCGCTGGTGGGGGTGCTGATCGCCATGGCCGTCCTCTGTCTGGTGCTGGTGGTGCAGCGGTTCTATGAGGGCCTCTTAAAGAACGAGGGCTACCTCATGTTCACCCTGCCGGTGAAAACCGGCTCCCTGATCCTGTCCAAGGGGCTGGCGGCCCTGGTGGTCATGGTGGTCAGCGGCATTGTGGGGGTGCTGGCCTTCGCCCTGGTGGCGGGCAGAGTGCTGGACTGGTCCGTGCTGTCGGAATCGGTCACTTACCTGTTCCAGGAGAGCGGGGCCACGGCGGGCAACCTGACCCTGATCACCCTTGCCACCGTTCTGCTGGCCCTGATGGTGGTGGCCTTCCACATTCAGATGATCTACCTGGCCCAGGCCATCGGCCATATGGCCAGCAGCCACCGGGTGGGCATGAGCGTGCTGGCCTACCTGGCCATCTCCGTGGTGCTGTCCACTATGGGGAATCTGCTGAGCAATGTGGTGAGCGTGCTGAGCGAGGACTATCTGCTGGACCTGATGGAGGGATATGAAACCCTGGCGGAGTGCATTCCCACCATTGCGGGGGCGGAGCTGGTGAACGCGGCCCTCTATCTGGCGGGGACGGTGCTGTTCTTCTTCCTCACCCGGTACATTCTGGACACCCGGCTGAATTTGGAGTGACGGGGAGGATTTCCCCGCCGGAACGGCGTGTTTTACTTGACAGTGAGTGTGCCTTGTGCTACTATAATAAAAGATGCATACCGAAAGAAGTGTGCTCGAAGGGTACGCCCTACCCAACAAAAAATAAACCCGTATTTTTGACAAAGGCAGAAAGGATGTAATTCGTTATGGTCAATCGTTTTGTACTCAACGGCATTTCCTATCACGGCAAGGGCGCCATTCAGGAGATCCCCGGCATCATCCAGAGCAAGGGCTTCCAGAAGGCCTTCGTGGCCTCCGACCCCGACCTGGTCAAGTTCAATGTCACCAAGAAGGTCACTGACCTGCTGGACGCCAACGGCATGGCCTATGAGGTCTATTCCGACATCAAGCCCAACCCCACCATTGAGAACGTTCAGAGCGGCGTGGAAGCCTACAAGAAGTCCGGCGCGGACTATATGATCACCATCGGCGGCGGCTCCTCCATGGACACCGGCAAGGCCATCGGCATCATCATCAACAACCCTGAGTTTGCCGACGTCCGCTCCCTGGAGGGCGTGGCCCCCACCAAGAACCGCACCGTGTTCACCATCGCCGTCCCCACCACCGCCGGCACCGCCGCTGAGGCCACCATCAACTACGTCATCACCGACGTGCAGAAGAAGCGCAAGTTCGTCTGCGTGGACGTGAACGACATCCCCGACATCGCCATTGTGGACCCCGACATGATGTCCACCATGCCCAAGGGCCTGACCGCCTCCACCGGTATGGACGCCCTGACCCATGCCATCGAGGGCTACACCACCAAGGCCGCCTGGGAGCTGGCCGACTGCCTGAACCTGGAGGCCATCAAGCTGATCTCCAAGAACCTCCGCGCCGCCGTCAAGAACGAGCAGGAGGGCCGTGAGGGCATGGCTCTGGGCCAGTTCGTCACCGGCATGGCCTTCTCCAACGTGGGCCTGGGCATTGCCCACTCCATGGCCCACACCCTGGGCGCTGTCTATGACACCCCCCACGGCGTCGCCTGCGCCATGATGCTCCCCATCGTCATGGAGTACAACGCCGACGCCACCGGCACCAAGTTCAAGGACATCGCCGAGGCCATGGGCGTTGACACCACCGGCATGGATCAGGCCGCCTACCGCAAGGCCGCCATCGACGCCGTCAAGCAGCTCTCCGCCGACGTGGGCATCCCCACCAAGCTGGAGAAGATGAAGGAGGAGGATCTGGACTTCCTGGCCCAGTCCGCTGCCGCCGATGCCTGCGCCCCCGGCAACCCCAAGGAGGCCAGCATTGAGGACTTCAAGACCCTGTTCCGCAAGCTGATGTAATCAGAGTTTCACAAAAGGCCGGCCTGCCCCGCGCAGGCCGGCCTTTTCTGCTCAGCTGAGCAGCGCCTCTAGGTCCTCCAGGCTCAGCCCCTGCTGCAGGGCCATGCTGATGCCGTAGCCCAGCAGCTTGGACAGGTCGGCCACCAGCGCGTCGATCTCCTTGGGGGTCACCAGCAGGGAGGCCAGGTCCTCCTGCCCCTCCGGCTGACCGCCCCACTGGGAGGCCAGCACCTCCGCCCGGACCACGGTGGGGACGCCCACCGCCACCACCGGCACCCCCAGCGTCTCCTCCGTCAGCGCATAGCGGGCGTTGCCCACCCCGCTGCCGGGGACGATGCCGGTGTTGCTGAACTGCACCGTGGAGCCCAGCCGCCGGACGCTGCGGGCGCACAGGGCGTCCACCGCGATGACCGCGTCCGGCTTCAGCGCCCCGGCCACGGCCTGCACCACCTGGCCGCTCTCCAGGCCGGTGGCCCCCAGCACCCCCGCCGCCAGGGCGGAGACGGGGCGGAAGGCCCCGAACACCTCCGGCATCTGCTCCACCAGATGCCGGGTCACCAGCACCCGGTCCGCCGTCCGGGGGCCTACGGCGTCCGGCGTCACCGCCCGGTTCCCCAGGCCTACCACCAGCACCTGCTCCGCCTCCGGCGGCAGCAGCCGCGCCACCTGCTGGGCCACGGCCTCCACCGCCTGGGAGAATTGGACGGTGCGCCGGGGCAGCAGGGCCTCCAGGGAGAGGGTCAGGTACAGCCCCTCCGGCTTGCCCACCTGCTCCGCCCCCCGGGGGCTCAGCACCTCCACCTCGCTGAGGGAGAAGGGGCCGCAGGCCCGCTCCTCCGAACGGATGCCGGGCAGGTCGCCGGGGTCCCCCTGCCCGGCGCGCCAAAGCTCCCTGGCCTCGTCGATCAGGTCTGAATCATACCGTCTCATCGTCAAAGTCACCTCAAACCAGTCTTGCCCGCGGCGCTGAAAATTATGAAATCTCCCAACAAAAAAACGAAAAAACCAGTTGCAAAGGGTTTTCTTTCATGGTATAATATGTGACTGCACAGGTGTAAATTTGGTGCGCCTGCGATGCTGGTACAGGAGGTGTTAGATTTGCCCAATATCAAGTCCGCGAAGAAGCGTGTTCTGGTTGCCCAGAGCAAGAATGCCCAGAACAAGGCTGCAAAGTCTGAAATGAAGACTCTGATCAAGAACTTTGATGCCAAGGCTGACGAAGGCGACCGCGCTGAGGCCGCCACCGCCTACAAAGCCGCAATCAAGTGCGTTGACAAGGCTGCCGCGAAGGGCCTGATTCATCGGAACAAGGCCGCTCACAAGAAGAGCCAGATGACCATCCGGTTGAACGCGATTGACTGAGCATGAGCCATTGATTGGTTAGCATAAGCCGTCTGCCCGGTTTGCAGGCGGTTTTTGCTATTTGTCCCGCCGGTGATAAACGGGCTGCGGGGCGCATATCATACCGGGGAAGGCACAGCGCAGGTGCCCCCAGAAAAGAGGTGCTGATATGGAGAAGAAGGTGAACAGCTGGCTGGAGCGGATGGCCGCGCGGCATTACCCGGTGCGGTTTCTTTACTGCGTGGTCAACGTCTTTCTGGACCGGCGGATCTCCCGCTCCGGCGCGGAGTTTGCCTACTATGCACTGATGACGGTGTTCCCCCTGTTGATTATGGTGATCGGCATCATCGGCGTGCTGCCCATCAGCGATACCCAGGTGCTGGGGGTCATAGCGGCTGTGCTGCCGGAGCAGATTTATGAGCTGCTGGAGGACTACGTGTCCTACGTCCTGAACAACCTGAGCGTCGCCCTGCTGATCACGGGGCTGATCACCATGCTGACGGCCTCCTCCGCCGCGTTCCGCAGCCTGATCTCCATCTCCGGCGAGATTTACTGCCAGAGAAGCCTGCGGGGCGTGAAGTATATCCTGTTTTCCGTGCTGTATTCTGTGCTGCTCATCCTGTTTATCTACTTCACCATGATCATTGTCTTTACGGGCAGCTGGTTCATTCAGGCGGTCAACGACTTCTTCTCCATCTCCATCCCCACCAGACTGTGGAACTGGTCCAGGGCGGGCATCATGTTCGGCCTGGCCATGCTGCTGCTGATGCTCATTTACCGCATTACCTCCCCCGGCGGGAAGAACCACCCGCCGGTGGTCAGCGGCGCGCTGTTCGCGTCGCTGGCGCTGACGCTGTTCACCTGGCTGTTCTCCTTCTTCATCACCCTGTCCAATCGGTATTCCATGATTTACGGCTCCCTGGCCTCCATTGTGCTGCTGATGATGTGGCTGTACTTCTGTGGAACCATCGTGATTCTGGGCAACGTGGTGAACTATGTGCGCTGGCGGCACAGGCAGGGCCTTGAGGTCAGCTATATTCTGGAGCATGTTCTGTAACGTATCCTTTATAAATGTATCGCATCGGACAGAGGGCCGCCTGACGGCAGAGAAGCCCTCTGTCCGATTCATTTTGACACAATCAGATGAAATTTTACAGCAGGAAGAGATGTTTCCCGCTTGTCCCCATGAAAGGAATATGTTACAATAAAACCACGGTAAACACAGCCCCGGCAGGCGGCGAACGGGGAAGCTGAGAAACGGCAGCCGCCTGCGCAACAATCTTACAGGAGGAACAGCTATGTTGACAATCCAAGAGCTGCGGGAGCAGTTGACAGGCGGGGCATATGACGCCCGCCTGTCCTATCTTTATTGCCGGCCATCCGGGGAGGTGGCCGATTTGCGGCAGCGCATCCTGCACGCCACGGAGGGCTTTCAGGCCGCCTTTTCCAGAGGGGACGAGACGGAGGTGGCCGTCTATTCCGCCCCCGGCCGGACGGAGCTGGGGGGCAACCACACCGACCATCAGGGGGGCAAGGTGCTCACCGGCAGCGTGGACCTGGACGCCCTGGCCGTCTGCGCCAGGAATGGCTCCGCCCTGGTCAACATCTGGTCGGAGGGCTACGGCCTGATCACGGTGGATACCAATCAGCTGGAGAAGGTGGCGTCGGAGGAGAACACCACCCAGTCCCTGGTGCGGGGCGTTCTGGCCAGGGTCAGCCAGCTGGGGTATGCCGTGGGCGGCTTTGACGCCTATGTGACCTCCAACGTGCCGGGGGGCAGCGGCCTGTCCTCCTCCGCCTGCTTCGAGGTGCTGATGGGCGTGGCGGCCAACGCCCTGTTCTGCGGCGGCGCCCTCTCCATGGCCCAGGTGGCCCAGATCGGGCAGTATGCGGAGAACGTCTACTTCGGCAAACCCTCCGGCCTGCTGGACCAGATGGGCTGCGCCATGGGCGGCGTGGTCACCATTGACTTTGCCGACGCCGGCAGCCCCGTCTACCATGCGGTGGACTTTGACTTTGCGAAAGAGGGCTACGCCCTCTGCATTGTGGACACCGGCGCGGACCATGCGGACATGACCGCCGACTATGCGGCGATGCCCGCCGAGATGCGGGCTGTGGCGGCCTGCTTCGGCAAGGAAATTTTGTCCCAGGTGGATGAGGGCGCGTTTTACGAAGCGATTCCCGCTGTCCGGGCCGAGTGCGGCGACCGGGCGGTGCTCCGGGCCATCCACTACTTCTCCGACTGTCATCGGGTGGAGCAGCAGGTGGCCGCTCTGGAGGCGGGGCAGTTTGACCGGTTCCTGGCGCTGGTGTCGGAGTCCGGCCGTTCCTCCTTCATGTACTTACAGAATATTGCCACCTTCCGGGACAGCGCCTCCCAGCCCGTGGCGGTGGCCCTGGCTATGGCGGAGCATTTGCTGGCGGGGAAGGGAGCCTTCCGGGTCCACGGCGGTGGCTTTGCCGGCACCATTCAGGCCTTCGTCCCGGTGGAACAGGTGCCCGGTTTCCGGGCGGGGATGGACGCCCTGCTGGGCGAGGGGGCCTGTCGCGTGACGGCCATCCGCCCGGTGGGGGGCTGCACCTTAATTGGAGAATCGGAGTTACAGAACTAAGGAGGGTATCACAATGTTGGAACAGGAAATTTCTCAGTTGGTAGAATACGCGGTGCAAAAGAACTGGCTGGAGGAGGTAGACCGCATCTGGGCGGCGAACCAGCTTCTGGCCGCCCTGCACCTGGACGGCTTTGACGGCCTGGTGGAGGTGGACAGCCTTCCCCCCATCCAGACCATCCTGGATAAGCTCTGCGACTACGCCTACGAAAACGGGGTCATCGAGGGCAACTCCGTCACCTATCGGGACCTCTTTGACACCAAGCTGATGGGCCTGCTGACCCCCAAGCCCTCCGAGGTCATCGACGAGTTTTTGAACTTCTACGAGGAGAGCCCGGAGGCCGCCACCGACTGGTACTACACCTTCTCCGGGGACACCAACTATATCCGCCGGGACCGCATCGCCAGGGACCAGAAGTGGACGGTGGAGACGGAGTACGGCACCATCGACATCACCATCAACCTCTCCAAGCCGGAAAAGGACCCCAAGGCCATCGCGGCGGCGGGAAAGGCCAAAAGCACCAGCTACCCCAAGTGCCAGCTCTGCGCGGAGAACGAGGGCTACCAGGGCCGGCTGAACCACCCCGCCCGGCAGAATCACCGCATCATTCCCCTGGAGCTGGGGGGAAAGGACTACTTCCTCCAGTACAGCCCCTACGTCTATTATAATGAGCACTGCATTGTCCTCTGTAAGGACCATGTGCCCATGCACATTGACGAGGTCTGTTTCAACAACCTGCTGGACTTCGTCACCCTGTTTCCCCACTACTTTGTGGGCTCCAACGCGGACCTGCCCATCGTGGGAGGCAGCGTGCTGAGCCACGACCACTATCAGGGCGGGCATTATACGTTTGCCATGGCCAAGGCCCCCTGCGAGGAGGCGTTCACCGTCTCCGGCTATGAAGGGGTGACCTGCGGCCTGGTGAAGTGGCCCATGAGCGTGATCCGCCTGAAGGGGGCCGACCCGAAGCAGGTCGTGGCCCTGGCCACCCACATTCTGGCGGCCTGGCGGGGCTACGACGACCCGGCGGCGGACATCCTCCACGAGACGGACGGGACGCCCCACTCCACCATCACCCCCATCGCCCGCCGGAGAGGGGCGAACTATGAGCTGGATCTGGTGCTGCGGAACAACCGCACCACGGAGGAGTATCCCCTGGGCATCTTCCATCCCCATGACGAGAAGCACCACATTAAGAAGGAGAACATCGGCCTCATCGAGGTGATGGGCCTTGCGGTGCTGCCCGCCCGGCTGAAGGAGGAGCTGGAGGTGCTGGAGGACGCCATCTCCGAGGGCAGAGATCTGATGGCGGACGAGCGCACCGCCAAGCACGCTGTCTGGGCCAACGAAGTGCAGGCCCGGCACCCGGAAATGACCGACGGCAACCGGATGCGTATCCTCCGGGAAGAGGTCGGCCAGGTCTTTGTGGGCGTGCTGGAGGACGCAGGCGTGTTCAAGCGGACAGAGGAGGGGAAGGCCGCCTTCCACCGCTTCCTGGCGACCCTGTGAGGCGGCCCGTGAAGGGGCGTGTTTGGGCGCTGTTCCTGGCCCTGTGCCTGATGGCGGGCACCCTCACCGGCTGCGGCGGCGGGGACAAGGCGGAGCAGTCCGCCGCCCCTGCCGAGACGGTCTGCGCCTCCGCAGAGGCCATCAGCGAAGCCACCGGTTTTGTCATGCAGGAGCTGACCATTTCGGGGGCGGAGGCCACGAGTTATACCGTCCTGAACGGCACCGTCGGACAGATCGACTATGCCTATGACGGCACCGTCATCGAGCTGCGGATGTCCGTGCTGAAGGAGGACTATGAGGGCCTGTCCGGCCTCCTGAACGGCAGGAATGCCGGCGGCATCCAGTATGCAGACAGCAAGTTCAGCGACCTGGACGTGTGGCTGCTGGAGGACACCTATTACTGCGAATTCACCTATGGCGGCGCGGACGGCACGCTGTACTTCTCCCTGTCTCAGACGGACGGCAGCTTTACCGGCTTTGCGGATATCCTCCTGACCCTGGTGGAGCAGATCGCCCCCGCCGAGGAAGCGGAGGAGGAGACAGAGACGGAAACGGAGGAGGAGGCCGCGGAGTGATCCGGGGGCGCCCCATCCGAAAAACTTGCATTTTGCCGTTTCCCGTGTTAAACTGTCAGAAAGGAATTGATAAAACGTTTTTTTCGGACGAGGGGGTATGAATGCCATGCTGCGGATCGCGATTGCGGAGGACGAAGCGGAACACCGCGCACAGCTGACGGAATTTTTGCGGCAATATGGAACGACCTACTCCGTGGAGATGGAGGTCTCCTGCTTCTCCAGCGGCGTGGAGCTGGTGGAGGGCTACCGGCCGGAGTATGACATCATCCTGCTGGACATCGCCATGCCGAACATGGACGGCATGGAGGCGGCCCGGCGCATCCGGCAGGTGGATGAGCAGGTGGTGCTGGTGTTCATCACCCAAATGGCCCAGTATGCCATCAACGGCTATGAGGTGGGGGCCCTGGACTTTATTCTGAAGCCGCTGAACTATGACGTGTTCGCCATGAAGCTGACCAAGGCCATCCGCCGGGCGGAGAGCCGGGAGGGGAAGCGCATTGTGCTGACCCTGCCCAGCGGCGTCCAGGTGCTGCAAACCAGGGACATCTACTATGTGGAGATTCAGAACCACATCCTGCACTACCACACCAACCAGGGGGACTTTGCCCTGCGGGGGACGATGCAGAAGGCGGCGCAGGAGCTGGAGCCGTATCATTTCAGCCGGTGCAGCAACTGGTGCCTGGTGAATCTGGCCTATGTGTCCCAGGTGGATAAGAACGTGGTGACTGTGACGGGGACGCCCCTGGACATCAGCCGCCGGAACCGGTCGGCCTTCATGGCGGCGGTGACGCGGTACATGGGGGGCAACACATGATGGAGCAAACCTATTGGTCAAATTTCTGCTCCTATGTGTTCTGCTGGGGGTTCTGCCTGGTATTCCTGCTGCCCCTGCCCCGGAGAAGGAGCTTCCCCCTGTGGGCCGCGGCCTTCCTGCTCCTGAACGGCCTGCTCTGCTTTGGCACGCTGCGCCTGGCGCCGGAGCAAAGCGGCTGGTTTGCCCCTGTGGAGCTGCTGGCCTCTGCCACGTTGATGACGCTGGCCTGCTGTAAGGTGAAGGCCAGCATCGCCCTGTACTTCGGCGTCTGGTCAACCCTGTGTGTTGCGCTGCTGGAGGAGATTTATGACCTGCCCTACCTCCATCTGACCTTCCCGGTGCTGGACGGGATGGCGTATCGCGTCGGAATTCTGATGGCGGTCATCTGCATCGCCGGCGTGGTGCTGGCCCTGACGGAGCGGAAATGGCTGCCGGTGTACGGCAACGACCATGTGGGGCCCAGGCAGCTGATCTCCGCTGTCATGCTCTACATGATTTTCATGGTGCTGATGGGCGTTTACTACGGCCATTCGGAGCTGACCCTGGGCAGCCTTTTGATTCTGATCGGGCAGGCGTACTGCATCACCCTGCTGTACCTGCAAACGGCCCTGTTCAAAAAGAGCGCCCTCCAGCAGGAGGTGGACACCCTGAACCTGCTGTGGCAGCAGCAGAAGCGGCAGTATGAGTTCTCCAGGGAAAACATCGCCCGGGTGAATCAGAAGTACCACGACCTGAAGCATATGCTGGCGGCGGTCCGCAGCATGGAGAGCAGTGAGCGCCAGCGCAGCGCCCTCCAGGAGATCGAGGACTCCGTCCATGGCTACGATCTGAGCGTCAACACCAACAACGAGACGCTGAACACCGTCCTGACGGAGAAGCAGCTGGAGTGTGACCGCAAGGGCATCACAGTGAACTGCGTGGTGGACGGGGCCAGCGTGGACTTTATGAACCCCGTGGACCTGTACACCATCATGGGCAACGCCATGGACAACGCCATCGAGGCCGTCTCCAAATTTGAGCGGCCCCATCTGCGCATCATCGACGTGCTGGTGCACGTCCGGCAGCGGTTCCTGGTCATCAGCATCACCAACCCCATGAAGGAGGCGCCCAGCTTTGAGGACGGCCTGCCCGTCTCCACCAAGGAGCGGGACGGCTTCCACGGCTTCGGCATCCGCAGCATCCGCTCCACCGCGGCAAAGTACGGCGGCGAAACGGTGATCGACACCAGAGACGGCTGCTTTTGCCTGAGCATCACCATCCCCCTGCCGGAGAAAGGACAGGACAAACAGAAACCATAAAGAGAAAATATGCAGCAGATTGTCGGTAAGGAAGAAACATCTCCTTCCTTACCGGCTTTTTTTGTGCAATACGACCACTTACGCCACAAAAACGACCACTTCGGGCAGGGACCTTGAAAAATTTTAAGGTAAAAGGTATAACTTTTTTACAAAAGCCTGAGTACGATGCGGAGCATCAGACCAAAGGATTGGAGAAAAGATATGAAAAGAACAATGAACCTGAATCAATCCTGGCAGTTCACCGGGAAGGACGGCGTCACTGTACCGGTGGACGTTCCCCACACCTGGAACAACATCGACGGACAGGACGGTGGGAACGACTACTACCGGGGCACCTGTGTCTATGAAAAACAGTTCCCCGCACCGGACTATGACCCGGCCACCGAACGGGTCTATCTGGAGTTCCGGGGGGTCAACGCCTCGGCGGAGGTCATTTTGAACGGGGCCACCGTGATGACCCACGACGGCGGCTACTCCACCTTCCGGGCGGACGTGACCGACGTGCTGAAGGCGGACAACGCCCTCACCGTCAAGGCGGACAACAGCGTCAACGACCGGGTCTACCCCCAGAAGGCGGACTTCACCTTTTACGGCGGCATTTACCGGGATGTGCTGCTGCGGGTGGTGAACAAAGTTCACTTCGACCTGGACTACTTCGGCGGCGAAGGGCTGCAGGTCACCCCCAAGGTGGACGGCGTCAACGGCAAGGTGCAGGTCAAAACCTGGCATAACGGCGAAAACGCCGCCGTGTCCGTCCGGCTGCTGGACGGTGCGGGGGCCGAGGTGGCCTCCGGCGCAGGGGATGACGTGACCCTGACCATCCCCTCCGTCCACCTGTGGAACGGGGTGAAGGACCCCTACCTCTATACGGCGGTGGCCACCCTGACGGTGGACGGCCAGGCGGTGGACGAGGTCAGCGCCCGCTTCGGCGTGCGCACCTGCCGGGTGGACCCCAAGGAGGGCTTCTTCCTGAACGGCAAATCCTATCCCCTCCGGGGCGTCAGCCGCCACCAGGACTGGAAGGGCATCGGCAACGCCCTGACGAAACAACATCACGAGACGGACATGGCCATCATCCGGGAGATGGGGGTCAACACCATCCGTCTGGCCCACTATCAGCATGACCAGTACTTCTATGACCTGTGCGACCAGTACGGCATGGTGGTCTGGGCGGAGATCCCCTACATTTCGGAGCATATGCCCAACGGCCGGGCCAACACCATCAGCCAGATGACCGAGCTGATCGTGCAGAATTACAACCATCCCTCCATCGTCTGCTGGGGCGTCTCCAATGAGATCACCATCAGCACCAAGGACAAGGCGGATATGCTGGACAACCACCATGTTCTGAATGACCTGTGCCACAAGATGGACCCCACCCGCTTCACCACCCTGGCCTGCTACGCCATGTGCGGCCCCTTCAACAAGGTGGCCCACATCACCGACGTGGTCAGCTGGAACCTGTATCTGGGCTGGTATGTGCCGGGCCTGTTCCTGAACGACCTGTGGATCGACTTCTTCCACTGGAAGTATCCCAACCGCTGCCTGGGCTATTCGGAGTACGGCTGCGAGGCCATGCCCAACCTCCACAGCGACCATCCCAAGCGGGGCGACCAGTCCGAGGAATATCAGGCCATCTACCACGAGTATATGCTGAAATGCTTCGAGAAGCGGCCCTTCATGTGGGCCACCCACGTCTGGAATATGTTCGACTTCGCGGCGGACGCCCGGGACCAGGGCGGCGAGCCGGGGATGAACCACAAGGGCCTCGTCACCTTTGACCGCAAGACGAAGAAGGACAGCTTCTACCTCTACAAAGCCTACTGGAGTGATGAGCCCTTCGTCCACATCTGCGGCAAGCGGCAGGAGGACCGGGTGGGCGGCCAAACCGAGCTGAAGGTCTACTCCAACCAGCCGAAGGTTGTCCTCTATGTGGGGGACAAGCAGATCTCCGAGGCCCAGGGGGACAAGATTTTCCGCTTCACCGTGCCCATGGACGGAGACATTTCCGTTCGCGTGGTGGCCGGGGCCTGCGAGGACACCGCCGCCTTCCACAAGGTGGACACCCCCAACCCCCGTTACAAGCTCCAGGCCGGGGACGGCAACGGCGGGAACTGGGTGTAACGAAGCCCCAGAGCATCGTCTATTTTGCGCACTTTTTTAAGGGTTGTTTTGGTGCGTGTGAATAGAACGCGGCGGCCCCCGTATACGGGGCGGGGGCCGCTGCCCAGTGTGGAAAGGAGGATGTTCCCCGGAGAAGCAAAGACGAATTTGATACTATGACAGGATTGGAGGAAATCCAAAATGGCAAAAAAAGAAAAGAAGAAGGGCACCGGCGTAGTCAAGTGGTCGGTGCTGACCGCTGTGATGGCGATCATCATGATCGCCGGCTTTGTTGGCAACTATTTCGGCGGCGTTTATGCCACCACAGTGAATATCTACCTTGGCACATCCACCTATAAAGTTGTGAACGGCAACGACGATGCCGTGTACTTTACCAGTGACTTCTCCAGCCAGGAAGAGCTAGAGGCTTACGAAGCGGAGCTTTGCGCCACTGTGGAAGCGGAAGGCGCGGCCCTGCTGACCAACGAGAACGATGCGCTGCCTCTGGCATCCGGCGCCAAGGTGAGCCTGTTCGCCCGTGGCTCCGTGGATCTGATGTACGGCGGCACCGGCTCCGGCTCCGTTGACACCAGCGCCGCCCCCACGCTGCTGGAGGCCCTGACCACCTATGGCATTGAGGTCAACCAGACCCTGTGGGATTGGTATGAGTCCGTAGCGGACAGCTACAGCCGCGTGACCCCCGCCGCCATCTCCGACGTGCTGGAGGCCAACACCCAGTATGCCGTCAACGAGGCTCCCTGGTCTGAGGTAGAGGCCGGCGCCGGCGATTCCTTCGCTGAGTACGGCGACGCCGCCATCGTGGTGTTTTCCCGCTCCGGCGGCGAGGGCGCTGACCTGCCTGCCGGCGATACCGGCGCTGACCTGTGGTACAGCTCCGGCTCTGAGGGCGACGGCAACTATCTGGCCCTCTCCGCGGAGGAGCTGGAGCTGCTGGCCGGTCTGAAGGAGCTGAAGGATGAGGGCGTGTTCCAGTCCATCATCGTCCTGCTCAATACCTCCAACGCCATCGAGCTGGACTTCCTGGACCCTGACGTCTGCGGCGTGGATTACGGCGTGGATGCCTGCATGTGGATCGGCGACGTGGGCCAGACCGGTGCCAACGGCGTGGCGCAGCTCCTGTCCGGCGCAGTTTCTCCCTCCGGCAGCCTGGTGGATACCTATTGGTATGACAACCTGGCCAACCCCGCTGTGACCAACTTCTACGCCAGAGAGTATCCCAACGCCTCTGATTACGGCTTCTCTTCCGACGATGCCGACTATGGCAACCAGGCTATGTACAGCGTCTACCAGGAGGGCATTTACCTGGGCTACCGTTATACCGAGACCCGCTATGAAGACGTGGTGATGGGCACTGCCAATGCCGGTGACTTTGACTATGCCTCCACCGTGGCCTATGCCTTCGGCTATGGCATCAGCTATACCACCTTTGAGTACAGCGATTATTCCATGACCGCCACCGATGACGGCTTTGAGATCACTGTCACCGTCACCAACACCGGCGACACCTACTCCGGCAAGAAGACCGTTCAGGTTTACTTCCAGAGCCCCTACACCGATTATGACAAGGCCAACGGCATTGAAAAGGCCAGCGTAGAGCTGTGCGGCTATGCCAAGACCGACACCCTGGCCCCCGGCGAGTCCGAGACGGTCACCATTACGGTGGACAAGTCCGAGCTGCGGACCTATGACTCCAACAACGCCCAGACCTACATTCTGGACGCCGGCGATTACTACTTCACCGTCGGCAACGGCTCTCATGACGCCATCAACAACATCCTGGCCGCCAAGGGCTACACCACTGCGGACGGCATGACCGCCGACGGCGACACCTCTCTGGTCGCCACCTGGACCCAGGACACTCTGGACACCGAGATTTTCGCCACCTCCGAGGCCACCGGCACCGCCATCACCAACCTGTTTGACGAGGCCGACCCCAACAAGGCTTCCTACAGCCCCGGCGAGGTCACCTGGCTGTCCCGTTCCGACTGGGAAGGCACCTATCCCACCGGCACCTTCGACCTGACCATGAACGATGAGCTGGCGGCTGAGCTGGCTACCACCCGTTACGATTCCTCCGAGGTGGAGGAGATGGAAATGCCCACCCTGGGGGCGGACAACGGCTTGAACCTGTCCTCCATGATCGGCAAGGACTACGACGACCCCGATTGGGATCTGCTGCTGGATCAGCTGACCTATTCTGAGATGGTGGAAACCATCACCCTGGGCTTCCACAACACCAAGCAGGTCAACTCTGTCTCCAAGCCCGCCACCAGCGACGAGAACGGCCCCCCAGGGCCTGACCGCCTCCCTGACCGGCGGCGACTCCGCCATGTGCTATACCTCTGAGGACGTGATGGCGGCTACCTTCAACGATGAGTTGATTTATCAGGTGGGCCTGTGCATCGGCGAGGACTGCCTGGGCCACGGTTATTCCGGCCTGTACGGCCCCGGCATCAATATGCACCGCACCGCCTATTCCGGCCGTAACTTCGAGTATTACTCCGAGGACCCCTACATTGCCGGTACCATCTGCGCCTCCGAGGTGCAGGGCATCCAGTCCAAGGGCGTCTATGTCTATCTGAAGCACGTCGCTCTGAACGACTCCGAGACCAGCCGTGAGGGCGTCAGCACCTGGCTCAACGAGCAGGCTGCCCGTGAGATCTATCTGGAGGTGGCCGACAAGGCCATCGTGGACGGCGGCGCCTGGTGCGTCATGTCCGGCTTCAACCGCTGGGGCGCTTACTGGTGCGGTGAGTACTACAACCTCCAGACCGCTTACCTCCGGGATGAGCTGGGCCTCCAGGGTATGTCTCTGACCGACTTCTCCGGCTATAGCCACTACATGGATCTGCCCGATGCCCTCATCGGCGGCACCGACATCTATGACAGCCCTGCAACGCTGATCCATACTGCTGACGCTTACGCAGCGGCCTATGATGAGAATGACCCCTACATGATTCAGGAAATGAAGGACGCCATGCACCGTATCCTGTATACCGTGGCCAACTCCAACGCCATGAACGGCTGGGATGAGAATACCTACATCAAGACCGTCACCCCCTGGTGGCAGATGGCTGTCTATGCAATCATCGTGGTCGGCATTGTGGGTACGATTGCCTGCGCGGTGATGCTGGTTCTGGCCATCCGCAGGAGGAATGCCGCAAAGGCCGCAAAGTAACTACGCAGAAATCTCCTTTCAATCCCTGCCCCTCCCCGGAGGGGCAGGGACCGCCCACCGTATGACTGACTTGAGGTGAATCCTATGAGTGAAGAAACTAAAACAGCGCCTGCAGGTGTGAACCGCGCGAAAATGTATCAGCTGGTGCTGTTCCCCATGAACAACGGGGCCACCAACGTCTACTTCGTCCTGGTGCTGTCCTATGTGGCCCAGTTCGGCTCCAGCGTGCTGCAGCTGGGGATGTTCGCGTCCATCATGGTGACGGTTATGCGTGTGACCGACGCCATCACCGACCCTGTTATCGGCGCACTGATGGATCGCACCAGCACCAGAATTGGCAAGTTCCGTCCCTTTATGATTCTCGGCAGCGCCATTATGGCGGTCAGCGTCCTTATAATGTATGTGCTGCTGCCCTTCATTCCGGAGAGCATGATGGCCCTGCGGTACATCGGCTTCGTGGTCATTTACTTCATCTGGGTGATTGGCTACACCTTCCAGACCTCCTGCACCCGGGCCGGGCAGACCGTGCTGACCAACGACCCCAACCAGCGGCCCCTGTTTACCATTTTCAATACTGTCGGCTCCCTGCTGGGCATGGGCGTTATGCAGTTCATGATCCCCATCATCAAGAATATGTACAACGTCTATGACGATGCCGGCAACCTGCTGACCTCCGGCTACGCCCGTCCGGAACTGTACCGCGTGATTGCTCCGATCGGCATCGTGGTGTCTGTCCTCCTGACCATCCTGGCCATCATCGGCATCGCCGGGAAGGACCGCCCCGAGTTCTATGGCATTGGCGGCGGCAAGCAGGAGAAGGTCAAGGTCTCCGAGTATGTGGAGATCATTAAGAGCAATAAACCCATGCAGCGGCTGATGGTGGCCGGCGCAGGCTGCAAGCTGGCCCTGGCCATCGCCACCAACACCACGGTGTTGCTGGCCCTCTACGGCATCTTGATGGGCAACTACGACAGCCTGTACCTGCCCATGATGGTTCTGGGCTATGTCTGCTCGGTGCCATTCTTCCTGATGTCTGCCCGCACCTCTCAGAAGCTGGGGCAGAAGGCATCTCTGACCCGATATGTCTCCGTGGCGCTGATTTGCTACGTCGGCGTGCTGGCCCTCCTGCTGCTGTGCGACCACACCAGCGGCAGCGCCCTGACCCTGTCCTTCCCCTACAATGGCGGCGGCGGCATCAATTTGTACACCATCCTGTTCATCCTCTGCTTCGGCATCGGCTACGGCGCGTATTATGCTACGGCGGATATGCCCATCCCCATGGTGGCGGACTGCTCCGACTACGAGACCTATCGCTCCGGCAAGTACATCCCCGGCATTATGGGAACCCTGTTCTCTCTGGTGGATAAGCTGGTGTCCTCTCTGGCCCAGACCCTGGTGTCGATTATCTTCCTGATCTGCGCGGGGCTCAGCGAGCTGCCCACCGACGCCACCCCCTATTCCGGCGGCATCAAGGTGGCGGTCATCGTCATGTTCTGCGTCATCCCCATGCTGGCCTGGGCGGCCACCCTTTGGGCCATGCACGGCTACTCCCTCACCGGCGAAAAGATGAAGGAGATTCAGGCCGTCAATGCCAAGCGCAAGGAAGAGGTTGCCAACGGCATGACCCTGGAGGACGCCATGAAGAAGTGGCCCGGCGAGGACTGAGTCCTGTTCCGGCACAAAGCCCTTCCAGCGCCTTCCATAGCAGTTAAACAGAGCGGCTGCGCTTTTCGGAGCGCAGCCGCTCTGTTTCGCCCCTGGGCTTCGGCGGGAAGGGGCCGGAGGTTCCCCTCCCGGAAGAAACAACCGGGCTGGAAACAAATCCGCGGTTGATAAACCCGCGCGGTTGTGGCATAATAGAAGTTAATCTATGATGAGCTAAAACTCCGGGAGCGTTCTGCATGAAAAAAGGTTGGCAGGCTGTGACGGCGTTGGCGCTGGCTGTGCTCTGCGGCAGCATCCTGGCACCAACCGCAGCCGCGGTAGAGCTTGATTTCAATGGTATATATGAGCATCCGGTGCGGGTGGCGGTGGGCGTGGTCTGCCTTGTGGCGGCTGTGGCGCTGCTGCTCTATCGTGTGCTGCGGCATCCCATGGACAAGGCCAGACGCTCCCGCAGCTATGGCGGGGACAAGGGGGCCAGAGGCCCGTCGATGGAATCCTATCGCCGGTCCCGCCGGAAAAAGAAGTCGCCCAGCGGCGGCGTGTTTGGCTTGCTGTTGCCCAGCTACAAGGGCAGGAGGCAGGGGCGGGCCGGGCCGTCGGTGTCTGTGGCTGCGCCGGAGCGCCATCGCACGGTGAAGCGCCGCCGCGCCCCGTCGCCCATTCGGGGCTTCTCCAATCAATCCTATAAGGGCGGCGGCAGCGCGGCAGGCACCGCCAACCCCCGCACGATCTTACCGGACAGCTATAAGGCGCCCTGGGGCAGCAAAGGCCGCTACGGCACCCTGCGCCTGAAATCGGGCGAAGCGCGGTACAGGGGCGGCGGCAGCGCGGCGGGCACCGCCAATGTCCGCACCGCCCAGCCGGACAGCTACCGGGAGCCCTGGGGCGGGAAGAAGCGCTACGGCGGATTTTCCCTGCCCGCCCTTCCGATTCCCTATCTGGGCCGGAGGAAGGAGGCGGATTCCACCGTAAAAGGCCCCCACACGCCGGCCAGACACACCGGGAAGGGGATTCTCCGTCCCGCCCCGGCGAAGGTCACTGTGGCGACGCCGGAACGCTACCGGGAACGCCTTGGCCTGCGGCGGCGCTACGGGATGAAAAATCCCCGGGATGAGATACCGATTTACCACGGCGGGAGCCATGTGCTCCGGGCGGCCAGGGTGGCGCTGGCTGCGCCCATGAGCTATCGGGAGCCCTGGGGCAGCAGGCGGCGGTACGGGACGCAGACCGTCATGGACTGGCTGCCCGTTTACCGGGGCAGCGTCTCCATCACCAGGAGCAGGAACGCCTACCCCGCCGTCCCCCTGAGCTATCGGGAGCCGTGGGGAAGGAAATCCCGCTACGGCAAGGGGGCCGTCCCCTATGTGCTGCCCCAGAGCCACCGGGAGCCTCAGGGGATGCAATCCCGCTACGGTAAGGGGGCTGTCCCCTATGCGCTGCCCCAGAGCCACCGGGAGCCCCAGGGGATGCAATCCCGCTACGGCAGGGGGGCTGTCCTCTGTGAACTGCCCCTGAGCTACCGGGAGCCCTGGGGGAGGAAAGCCCGCTACGGCGAGGGGGCCGTCCCCTATGCGCTGCCCCAGAGCCACCGGGAGCCCCAGGGGATGAAATTCCGATACGGCAGGGGAGCCGTCCCCTGTGAAGCGCCCCTGAGTTACCGGGAACCCTGGGGAAGGAAGGCCCGTTACGGCAGAGGGGCCGTCCCGGACGAACTGCCCCTGAGCTATCGGGAGCCCTGGGGACTCCTGCGCCGCTACGGCGCGGGGGACCCGCTGGAGCGGACGGCCCTGCCGCTGCCCCTCCCCTACCTGGGGGGCAGCACCACCACCGCAAAGGAGCCGTGGATCGACCCGGACACGGGGCGGCTGGCGGAGCCGGTGCAGCCCAGCCGGAAGCAGTACGGCAACAGGCGCTATGGCGGGAAACTCTACGGCGGGCGCATCGTCCGGTACCGGGAGGAGGAGCCGCCGGACGGCAGCACCGTCCTGCACGACGAGGAGGTGTCGGACAGCAGCACCGCCCTGCACGACGGGGAGGACGGCCTCCGGTATGCGGCACAGTCCGACGCCACAGATACATAAAAAGCGGCAGGAAACCGGTTCCTGCCGCTTTTTTTGCATAGTCAAAGGTCCTCCGGGTTCAGTAACCCAAATCCTCCCCCACCAGAATGACGTGGATCCTGCCCTCCGGCTTGCAGTGGCGAGTGATGACCGTCTGGGCGCAGATGCAGTCCGGGCTGTGGCAGTCCCCACACCTGCCGGTGGCGGCGCAGGGGGTCTCCCGGCCAAGGCGGATGGCGTTGATGGGGGCGGCGATATGGTGGATACGCTCAATGGCGGCGGCCTCGTCTTTGCACACCTTGTTCATCCCGGCCACCACAACGACCTTCTTCGGGCCGAACAGGAGCATGGCCAGGCGGTTGCCGTTGCCGTCCACGTTGACCAGTTTCCCGTCCAGGGTGACGGCGTTGGCGCTCATGAAAAAGACGTCCGAACCGAAGGACTGCTGATAGATTTGCTGCCGCTCCTCCTCGCTCCGGGCGGTGCGGCGGTCAATCAGGGTGCAGCCGGAGGCCTCCGCCACCGGGAAGAAGCCGATCTCCTCCAGGGTCATGCTGCCCCCGAAGGAGACGGAGACGCCGGGCTGCAAAAAGGTCCGCACCTGCGCCAGGGTTTCCGCACGGTTGGCGGCGTAGGCGCCGGTCATACCGTGCTGCTCCAGCCGGGCCAGAATGGCCGCGGCGGTGATGGTGTTGTACTGTTCACGAGGGGTCATAGGGTGCTCCTTCCTGCGTCAAAACGCATTGCAATTTGATACCATTTTATCACAGGAAGGAGGGGATTACCAGCGGCAATTTCCATCGCCTACGGAAATCAAGTTTTCGGTCAACATACCACAGAAACCCCTCAGCCTGGCCTTGCGGCCAGCCAGCTCCCCTTTCAGGGGAGCCAATGACGTGGTGATTCCCACAATTTTCTTGCCTCCCCGGTCGGGGGAGGGGGACCGGCGGTAGCCGGTGGAGGGGTTCCTATACGAAATGAAGTTTAAACTTGATTTCCGTGTCCGCCGCCGGATGGGTTCAGGGCGGAAGGGCTGCGCCGGTGCGCTGTCCGATTACAGCCCCATGGCGTCGGTGATGTTGTCCATCACATCGGCCACCGCGCGGATGGTCTTTCCGGTGTGGGTGTTCTTCAGCAGCCGCTGGCGCTTCGGGGTCATGGCGATGCCAATGGCGGCTCCCACGGCCACGCCCAGGCCCATGCCCCGCAGAAAGTTCGTTTTGGTCATACCTGTTCACCTCTCTTTCCGCTCTTAGTATGACCCGCGGGAGGGAAAATGCCGGTGGAAAATGCCACCGAAACAGCCAGCGGTCTCTACCTTTTTTGAATTTTTTGTAAATACGAAACTGCCGCTGGTGCGCAGAATCGTTTTGTGCTATAATAACGCCAAACTGCCCCGGCAGGCGGGGCACAATAAATACCTTGCGGCTGTCCCGGCCCTCTGACGGCGAGGCCGTCCGGAAAGGATGGAAAGAAAATGAAGCAAAAGACAAAATGGACGATTTGCGCCGGCCTGGCCGTTGCCGGGCTGGCGGCGGCGGCCCTCCTGCTGGCTGTGTTTGTCAGCCGGCTGGTGGGCGGTATCCTGCTGGCGGTGCTGGCTGTGGCGGGCATTGTCGCGTTCTACAGCAGGAGGTTCCTCTCCGGCGAGACGGCGGTGCGGGATTCCTGGAAGGTGAAAACGGGCAAGTACCTGTCCGGCGACCAGGAGCTGCACGTCTCCTCCTTTGCCGCCTCCTGCAAATCCGACCTGGACATTCTGCAAATCGTCCCCGACGAAGCGGAGGAGAAGGGCTTCACCTACTATGACCGGCAGGTGCAGGAGCGTCTGGCGGCGGCCATCGTCAAGCTGTCCTCCAAAGGGCGCTATACGCTGGAGAAGCCTCTGGCCATCCTGAACCCCTTCGGCACGGCGGGGAACAGCCTGTACCTGTCTTTTACCACCACCTTCCAGGGGCAGGTACGGTACACCATCCATGTGGACCGGGAGGACATCCCGGACTACACCGCCCGGGCCAACGACGGGGACGGGGCCACCACCCGCCACGAGTTCCAGATCATCGGCCTGGTGCCGGGGATGAAAAACCATGTGACCCTGGAGCTGATTGGCCCCAAAGGGCGGCTGGTCAACGACATGGCGTTCACGGTGGAGATGCCCAAACCGGTGTCCGAGTACCAGGTGAAGCTGGACTATCAGGAGGGGGAGAGCACCGCGCCCCTGTCCTCCGGCCTGTACACCCTGGTTCGGGTGGGGGGCCACAACGGCTACGCCTTCTTCTATGACAACAGCGGGGTCCTGCGCTATGAGATGGTGCTGGAGGGGTACAGCCTGGACCGCATCCTCTGGTACAAGGGGCAGATGCTCACCTGCGTCTCCACCTTCAAGCTGGCCCAGTTCAACGCCCTGGGGCAGGCAGTGGCGGTGTACCCCCTGGAGGGCTACGAGATGCACCACGACATGGCGCTGAAGGGGGACGAGCCGAAGGTGCTGATCCTGACCAGCGACGTGGGCGAGGTGAACGACGTGGAGGACCTGCTGGTGGAGCTGGATCTGGAGACCGGGGCCGTGACCCAGCTGCTGGACTTCAAGGACCTGTTCCGTTCCTATTATGAGCAGGAGACCTCCACCATCACGCCCCAGGATGCGTTTTTCTGGATGGCGGGGAAGAACGACTGGCTCCATCTGAACACGATTCAGTATATCCCGGAGGGTGACAGCATTATCGTCAGCTCCCGGGAGACCTCCACCATTATCAAGGTGGTCAAGATTCACACCGCACCGGAGATCAGCTACCTCATCGGTGACCCGGCGTTCTGGCAGGATACGGACTTTGCCCGGTACTCCTACACCCCGGTGGGGGACTTCGTCCCCCAGTACGGCCAGCACACCGTGGAGTATCAGCCGGACAGTGTGCTCCCTGAGGGACAGTACTATCTGCGGCTGTACAACAACAACTATTGGGCCAACAGCACCCGCCACGGCTGGAAGCCGCCCAAACTGCCGGACAGCGTGGGGACGGTGCTGGCCGGCGGCTCCCTGACCTCCCAGATGTACCGCTATCTGGTGGACGAAAAGGCCAGAACCTTCTCCCTGGTTTTCTCCTTCGACGTGCCCTATTCCAGCATCGTCTCCAACGTCACCCCGCTGGAGGGCAACTACATCTGCAACAGCGGCACCGCCAAGGTGTTTGGCGAGTATGACGGGGAGGGCAGGCTGATTCGCCAGTTCGCCTATGAGTGCGGCCTGCAAACCTACCGGACGCCGAAGGACACCTTCATCGGCTTCTGGTTCCGGTGAGGGGCGCAGCGGAAGAAAATCCCACGCTTTCTGTTAGAACTGTTTCGTCGCCCATCCCGCCACGGCAACAGCCGGCGGCGGAGTGGGCGACGTCGTATTCTTTGGATGAAATTATTTTTCGCTTAAAAAGACGCCCCATCCCCATCAGACGGGACGCCGCCGGCGGCCTCCGGCGACAGGTCAGGGTCCGTATCCGCCCCGCCGTCGGTGGCCGCGGCATCCTCCGCGATGCTGACGGACAGGGCCCCGTCCTCCGGGCGGGGGCTGTCCCCTCCGGCGTCGTTACAGGAGGAAAAAAGCAGGGCCAAAAGGAGCGCCAGCGGCAGGAGCAAAAGGCTTTGCAGGTTCATGGTGACCTCCTATTCTCTGATGGCAAGTTCCGGTTCCGCCTCTATTGTACCGGAGAACGGGCGATAGCGGGATTAAGATTTTATGAAGATTTTGGGGAGAATATGCGCCGTCGACAACCGGCCCCGCCAGAAAAAACCGGTTGACAGCCGGCCCAAACCATTCTATGATAACGGGAGAACAGTCCGGGGAGGGATTCCATGGAAGCACGCAAAACCGGCCGGTCAGCGCCCGGCTTCAACCAGAACCAGCTAAAGCTGATCGCCGCGGCCACCATGCTGGTGGACCACATCGGGGCGGAGCTGCTGCCCGGGGTCATCGCCCTGCGCATCATCGGGCGGCTGTCCTTCCCCCTGTTTGCCTACTTCATCTATGAGGGCAGCCGGTACACCCACGACCGGCGGGCCTACCTGACCCGGATGCTGGGGCTGGGCCTTCTGTGTGTGGCGGCTTACTATGTCTATGACGGGGAGATTTACGGCAATGTGCTGATCACCTTTTCCCTGTCCATCTGTGTGTTGTACGCCGTCCAGGAGTGGAAAAGGCGGCGGGACGGGCCGAGCTTGGCGGTTGTGGCCCTCTGCCTCCTGGGGGCGTACCTGCTGTGTCTGTTCGTTACGGTGGACTACGGTTTCCTGGGAGTGCTGCTGCCGGTGTTTGCCGAGCTGTGCAGCCTGCCGCCGGAGGTCTGCGCCCGCCTGCCCCAGGTTCTGCGGGAGCGTCTGCCCCTGTTGGGCTTCGGCGTGGGGCTGCTGCTGTTGTCTCTGGAGACGGGGTGGGTGCAGCCTTACAGCCTGCTCTCCCTGCTCCTGCTGCTGGCCTACAACGGGCAGCGGGGCAGCCGAAACCTGAAAAACTTCTTCTACTGGTTCTACCCGCTGCATTTGCTGGCCATCGGCGGGGTCAGTATGCTCCTCTCCTGACACAGCGAAAAAGCATCGACAATTTGGACAGAATTCCTTGACAGCCGGCCCAATTACTGCGAAAATAAGAGGCAGCCCGCCGCCGATGGCGCGGCAGGCGTCCTTCCGAGAGAAAGAATGGAGGCTATTCCCATGAAACGAAGAATCATTGCCCTGCTGCTGGCGCTGGCCACAGCCTGTTCCCTGGCCGCCTGCGGGCAGAGCGCGGACAGCGACACCTCTGACGGTGAAGCGTCGTCCGCCAGCGCATCCACCGAGGCGGAGTCCGCCTCCGGCTCCGACCTCTCCAGCGAGGAGGAGGCGATTCTGGCCGCTGTCCCCGCAGAGGCCAGAGAGGACTGCGTATCCTACCTGACCGACGGCGTTATGAGCAATGACACCGTGGTCATCTCCCTGGACGGGGCGGAGGTCACGGCGGATATGTTCATTTATTATCTGAGCTACTATGAGACGTACTATATGCTGATGTTCTCCCTCTACGGCTATGACATCAGCCTGGACGACGCCTACAGCGACGATATGACCTATTCCGACTTCTTCGTCCAGATGGCGGAGTATGCCTCCCTCCAGATGGTGGTGGCCCGGAAGCTGGCAGAGGATGCCGGGGTCACGCTCTCCGAGGAGGACCAGACCGACATGGAGGACGCTCTGGCCGAATTGCTGGAGTCCGACCTGCTCTATCTGGGGTCCAACCTGAGCGCGATGGAGAAGATCTTCACCTGCACCACCTATGGCAACAACTATCAGTCAGCGGTTTACGGCGAAGGCGGCTCCGAGGAAATTACGGATGAGATGGCCGAAGAATACGCCGAGGAGAACGGCTACTATAACTGCCGGTACATCCTGTTCAACGGCGTGGATTTGGAGGATGAGGAGCTGGAGGAAGTTCATGCTGAGGCACAGGCTTGCTACGAGGCCCTCGCCCAGCTCAGCGGCGACGAGCTGGTGGAGGAGTTCCAAGCTCAGCAGGCGGAACTGAATGAGGACGGCGACGCAGAGGAGTGCTACGTCAGTCCCTCCAGCAGCCTGTCCTTCGGTGATACAGTGCTGGCCCTGGACGAGTATGAGGTGGGCATCACCGACGCCACCGACTACGGCTACTTCGTGGTGCTCCGCCTGCCTCTGGGGGAGGAGAACCTGTCCAGCGTGCGGCAGGACTACGCCGACGACCTGTTCAGCGCCGCCATCAGCGAAGCTGCCTCCGCCGCCGATGTCACCTATGCGGACGTGCTGGAGGAGCTGGACTATGCCGCCTTCTTCGACGCCCTGGCCGCTTTGCAGGAAACCATCAACAGCGCGTCGTAATGCCCCAGGCCCGGTATTGTTCATAAAGGCTTTACAATTTTTTCTAATTCTGTTCAAGAACAGACCGGACCCCCGTGCTATGATAATACCGTAATCAAGAGTTCTACTTTTTTCTCCTCTCTTTTTCTTTTCCAAGCGAAGGGCCGCCTCACAGCCGTGGGGCGGCCCTTTGTGGCTTTGTCCATTTGTCCAAAGGAAAGGGAAAAATCACGGATTGCAACTGACGGGGTATTGTGCTATACTCATCTCCGCGAACGGGTGAACATCTGAGAGAGAGGGAATCGGCTGTGTTATTTTCAAAGCAGGATTTAAGGAAACTGATCGGGCCGCTGCTGCTGGAGCAGGCCCTGGCCATCACGGTGGGCATGATCGACACCATGATGGTGTCCTCCGTGGGGGAGGCGGCCATCTCCGGGGTCTCCCTGGTGGATATGATCAACAACCTGATTTTCGCCGTACTGTCGGCGCTGGCCACCGGCGGGGCCGTGGTCACCTCCCAGTACCTGGGGGGCGGCAACCGGCAGGCTGCCTGCCGCTCCTCCCGGCAGCTGATTGTGTCGGTGGGGGCCATCACGGTGGTGATTGCGGCGTTGTTCCTGCTGATGCACCGGCCCATCCTGCTGCTGTTCTTCGGCTCCATCGAGGCGGACGTGCTGGAGGACGCCATCACCTACCTGCTGATCACGGCGCTGTCCTTCCCCTTCCTGGCGGTGTACAGTTGCTGCGCCGCCCTGTTCCGCTCCATGGGGAACTCCAAAATCACCTTCCAGGTTTCGGCGCTGATGAACGTCATCAACATCGTCGGCAACGCCATCGGCGTCTATGTGCTCCACGCCGGGGTGGCGGGGGTGGCGGTGCCCACCCTGATTTCCAGGGCTGTGGCGGCGGTGGTGCTGTACCGGATGCTGAACGATCAGTCGCTGACCATCCACCTGCTCCGGGAACCTTACCACTTTGAAAAGGACGTGGTGGGAAAAATCCTGTACATCGGCATCCCCAGCGGCATTGAAAACGGCCTGTTCCAGCTGGGCCGGGTGCTGGTGGTCAGCATTATCTCCGGCTTCGGTACGGTGCAGATTGCGGCCAACGGCGTGGCTAACAGTCTGGACGCAATGGGCTGCATCGCCGGCCAGGCCATGAGCCTGGTGATGATTACCGTCATTGGCCGCTGTGTGGGGGCCGGGGACGAGGCCCAGGTGCGGTATTACACCAAACTGCTGCTGGGCATCACCTATGCCCTCACCGCCGTTCAGAATATCACAATTCTCCTGCTGCTTTCCCCCATCCTGTCCCTCTACGGCCTGGGGGCGGAGACCACGGAGCTGGCCCGGACGCTGGTGCTGATTCACGACGGCGTCGCCATCTTCCTGTGGCCGGCGTCCTTTGTGCTGCCCAATATGCTGCGGGCCTGCAACGATGTGCATTTTACCATGGGAATCTCCGTGTTCTCCATGTGTATGTTCCGGGTGGCGTTCAGCTATGTCCTGGGGGTCCATATGGGGATGGGCGCCATCGGCGTCTGGATCGCCATGGTGATGGACTGGGTGTTCCGGGTCATTTGCTTTGTGAGCCGGTACCTGGCCGGAAGCTGGCGGAAGAAGGCGGGGCTGGCGGCGTGACAGGGCCGCTCGATCCCTGTGGACTGTAAAAAGGGGATGTGTGCTTATGGAACGGAAATTCAGCAGCGAATATCAGAAGCTGGGACTTAATATTGCCTACTACCGGAAGGAAAAGCATCTGTCACAGATTCAGCTGGCAGAGCTGGCAGACATCAGCAGAACCCATATGTCCAGAATCGAGAACAGCGACTGCGCCGTGTCGCTGGATGTGGTGTTCGGGATTGCCAGGGCGCTGGACATTCCTGTTTACAAGCTGTTTGAGTTCCGGTGAGGGAGCAGGGGGAAACGCCGGAGACCGGGAAAAAAGCAGCCCCATCCCACTGCACGAAAGCTTGTTCGATTGACAGGCATGGTATAATAAACCTGTAGGAATCGGTCGAAACCTGTGCGGGGCCGCGGGCCATTCCGGCGCTGCGCTCCCGCGATTCCGGCCACAGACAATAAGTAAAAAGGAGTGTACGAACATGAAACTGGAAGGAAAATCCGTAGTCGTCACCGGCGCATCATCCGGCATTGGCAAGGCCATTGTGGAACTCTTTGCCAAAGAGGGCGCCAACGTCATCGCCGTCGCCCGCCGGAAGGAGCGGCTGGAGGCGCTGGCTGCGTCTGCGGAAGGTTATCCCGGCAAGGTTGTCCCCTGTCCCGGCGATGTGTCCAAAGAAGAAGACGTCAACGCCGCCATTGACAAGGCGGTTGCGGAGTTCGGCAAGCTGGACATCCTGGTGAACAACGCCGGCGTTATGGACGATATGTCCCCCATCGGCGACGCCACCAACGAGCGGATGGAGCAGGTGTTCTCCGTCAACGTCTACGGCCCCATGTACGCCATGCGCAAGGCCGTCCAGGTGTTCCTGGCCCAGGGCAACGGCGGCAACATCGTC
Source organism: Clostridiales bacterium (assembly GCA_021202775.1). GTDB lineage: Bacteria > Bacillota > Clostridia > Oscillospirales > Oscillospiraceae > Onthomonas. Next base: position 42,926 of record JAJQCJ010000004.1, read on the forward strand.
AACATCACCTCCCTGGGTGGTATGCGCACCTGTGCTGGCGCGATCTACTGCGCCTCCAAGGCGGCTATGATCTCCCTGACCAAGAACACCGCCTTTATGTATCTCCCCAATGGCATCCGCTGCAACGCCGTGGCGCCCGGCGGGGTCAAGACCGAGATCTCCACTTCCATGGGTATGCCCAACATGAACGGCTACGGGCGGGTCAAGGACGTGCTGGCGGCCGCTCCGGAGTCCGGCACGCCGGAGCAGCTGGCGGCAGCGACCCTGTTCCTCGCCAGCGATGACTCCAGCTACGTCAACGGTGACGTGCTGGTGGTGGACGGCGGCTGGAACGCAGGCTGATCTGCCGACCCTGCACACGGCAAACAAACAGAAGCAGCATCCCGCCCGGTGGGAACCGGGCGGGATGTTTTTTTGATGCCGCAGGACAGATTCCTCACCTGTCCCACTTCTGGATAAGGGCGCGGATCTGGTCGGTGAACTTCGCCAGGTCCTTGTTGGTGCCGCCCTTGTTTCTGCCGATGACCTCCAGCAGCTGCCGCCCGGCCTCCTCCAGACGCCGGTAGGCGGGGGAGCCCTCCTGCCACCTGGACTCCGACTTCTTCGGCGGGGCCACGCCCTTTTCCGTCACCACGCCGGCGGCCAGGTCAAAGACCTCCCGCCACTCTGGGGCGTGGGCCCGGTAGCCTATCCGGTTCAGCTCCGATGCGAAGCCCTCGCAGACCGCCCCGTCCCCATGCACCACAAAGACCTGGGTGGGCTTCGGACGGTCAAACTGGGAGACCCATCGGATGAGTGCGTCATGGTCGGCGTGGGAGGACATGCCGTCCAGCTGGACGATGGAGGCCCGCACCGCCACGTCCTCCCCGAACAGCCGGACGTGCTCCTTCCCCTCCAGCAGGGCCCTGCCCAGGGTGCCCTGGGCCTGATAGCCCACGAACACGATGGCGCACTCCGGACGCCAGAGGTTGTGCTTCAAATGGTGCCGAATCCGGCCCGCGTCGCACATCCCGGAGGCGGAGATAATCACTCTGGGGGTCATGTCGCTGTTCAGCGCTTTGGATTCCTCGCTGGTCTGGGTCAGCCGCAGGTTGTCCACCTGGAACAGGGAGACGCCGTCGTCCACCAGGGCCAAAGCGTCCTCGTCCAGGTAGCCGGTCAGGTCGCCGGAGAAGATCTGGGTGGCCTGGGTGGCCAGGGGGCTGTCCACCACCACCTCAAAGTCGGGCAGGGCGGTGACCAGCCCGGCCAGCTTGATCTCCCGGAGGAAATAGAGCAGCTCCTGGGTGCGGCCCACCGCGAAGGAGGGGATGATGACGTTGCCCCCCTGGGCGAAGGTGGCGTTCAGCACCTCTGCCAGAGCGGCGGTGTAGCCGGTGTGGGCGCCGTGGTTCCGGTCACCGTAGGTGGACTCCATGATGACGTAGTCCCCACCGGAGATGGGCTGGGGGTCCCGGATGATGGGCTGGTTCGTGTTGCCGATGTCGCCGGAAAAGACCAGCTTCCGGCTGACATCCCCCTCCCGGAGCCACAGCTCCACATAGGCGCTGCCCAGGAGGTGGCCCGCATCGGTCATGCGGAACCGGACGCCCTCCCCCAGGGAGACCGTCTGGCCGTAGTCCAACGGCACCAGCAGCTTCAGCGCCGCCTCCGCGTCGGCAACGGTGTAGAGGGGCTCCACCGGCTCCTTCCCCGCCCGGCGGCCCTTCTGGTTGGCCCAGCTGGCATCGCTCTCCTGGATGTGGGCGGAGTCCAGCAGCATGATGGCCAGCAGTTTGCAGGTCATGGCGGTGGCGTAGATGGGGCCCCGGAAGCCCTCCTTCACCAGCAGGGGCAGGCGGCCGGAGTGGTCGATGTGGGCGTGGGTCACCAGGACGGCGTCAATTCGGCCGGCGGAGAAGGGGAATGCCTGGTTGTCCACCTCGTCCCTGCCCTGCTGCAGGCCGCAGTCCACCAGAATCTGCATCCCGCAGGCGGAGACGCAGTGGCAGGAGCCTGTGACGGCGTGGGCCGCGCCATAAAATCGAAGTTCCATGGAATCCCTCCTTCGGGAGACGGGCAGGTGTGCCGCCTGCCGGGCAAATAATAGATTTGAAACTATTTTAATACATTCTTTTGAAAATGTCAACCGCTGGAAGTGGGGCTTATGGGGGGCCTCCAGCGTCGCAGAAGGCATAAATATTTCTATTTAAGGATAAAATGCCCTATATTTTACAGTTCTTTCACACAAAATCCCAGAAAGTATGGTATGATTAAAACCATTCTAAAGGAAAGGAGCTTCCAATTGACCGGTAAAGATCTCATCAAAGAAAAAATCAAAGAAGCCATAGCCTCCGTACTGCCCATCACTGTGGTGGTGGCGCTGCTGTGCTTCTTTTTCATCCCCGTCAGCACAGGGCTGCTGCTGTCCTTCCTGGTGGGCTCGCTGCTGCTGATTGTGGGCATCGGCCTGTTCACCCTGGGGGCAGATATGGCCATGTCCCCCATTGGGATGCACATCGGCGCGAAGATGACAAAAACCCGTCGCCTGTGGCTCATCCTGCTGCTCAGCTTCGTCCTGGGGGTGGCGGTGACCCTGGCGGAGCCGGATTTACAGGTGCTGGCGGGCAATGTGCCGGGCATCGACACCACCGTACTGATGTGGACGGTGGCGGCAGGGGTGGGGCTGTTCCTGATGCTCTGTATGCTCCGGGCGCTGTTCCACATTCCGCTGCGGGCGCTGCTGCTCCTCAGTTACGGGCTGGTGTTTCTGCTGGCCGCCCGCTCTGACCCGGACTTCCTGGCGGTGGCCTTCGACGCCGGAGGCGTCACCACAGGGCCCATGACGGTGCCCTTCATTATGGCCCTGGGTGTGGGCATCACCGCCATCCGCAGCGATGAAAACGCCAGGTCCGACAGCTTCGGCCTGGTGGCCCTGTGCTCCGTCGGCCCGGTGCTGGCGGTGCTGATTTTGGGCTTCCTCTACCCGAACAGCACCGGCGGGGCGGCGGAGACCATTGTGCAGGACTTTGCCGACACCGTGGCTTTGGGCACCGGCTACCTGGCCAGCCTGCCCACCTATCTGGAGGAGGTGGCCACCGCCCTTCTGCCCATCTTCGCCTTCTTTCTGGTGTTTCAGGTGGCGTCCCTCCGCCTGCAAAGGGTGCCCTTCCTGCGGATTCTGGTGGGGGTGCTGTATACTTATGTAGGGCTGGTGCTGTTCCTGACCGGTGCCAATGTGGGCTTCTCCTCCCTGGGCTATGTGCTGGGCGGGGCCATTGCGGAGAGCCGTTATCCCTTCCTGCTGGTGCCCCTGGCCATGCTGATGGGCTGGTTCATCATCAACGCGGAGCCTGCCGTCCATGTGCTGAACAAACAGGTGGAGGAGGTCAGCGCCGGGGCCATCTCCGCCGGGGCGATGAAGTGGAGCCTCTCCATCGCCATCGCCGTGGCCACAGGGCTTGCCATGGTACGGGTGCTGACGGGGGTTTCCATCCTGTGGTTCGTGTTGCCGGGGTATATGATTGCGTTGGCCCTGTCCTTCTTCGTGCCGGAGACCTTTACTGCCATCGCCTTTGACTCCGGCGGCGTGGCCTCCGGCCCCCTGACCGCCACCTTCCTGCTGCCCTTCGCCATGGGGGCCTGCTCCGCCCTGGGTGGGAATATTATGACGGACGCCTTCGGCCTGGTGGCGCTGGTGGCCATGACGCCGTTGATCACGGTGCAGGTCATGGGCGTCGTCTATGTGGTGAAAACCCGCCGGGCCGCCGTCCGTCCGCCGGTGCCGGACTTTGCCGACCATGACGTGATCGAGCTTTGGGAGGTGTCTTAAACGGAACTCTACTATATCATCAGCATCATCGACCGGGACAGGGCCAGGGAAATGGCCGCCCTCTGCCGGGATACGGGGCTGAACCTGGTGCTCACCAATCTGGGGGAGGGCACCGCCACCCGGCAGCAGCTCTCCCGCTACGGTCTGGACCGCACGGAGAAGGCGGTGGTCAGCGCAGTGGCCGGGGCGGACGCCAGGAAGCGGGTGTTCAAAGCCGCGAAACGGAGGCTGTCTATCGACATTCCGGGCAACGGCATCCTGATGGCCGTCCCCGTGAAAAGCGTAGGAGGCGGCAGAACGCTGACCTATCTGACAGACAGCAAAGTACCCAACGGAGGTGTGCCGGATATGAAGTTTGAATATGAACTGATCGTCGCCATCCTGAATGAAGGCTATGCCGACATGGTGATGGACGCGGCCCGGTCCGCCGGGGCCGCGGGAGGAACGGTGCTCCACGCCAGGGGCACCGGCGCGGGGGAGACGGAGCGGTTTTTCAGCGTGTCCCTGGCGGAGGAGAAGGACGTGATTTACATCGTCTCCACAGGGAAGGAGAAGGCGGCCATTATGCGCGCCATCAGCAGCCAGGCCGGGCCGGAGACCAGGGCGGGGGCCATCTGCTTCTCCCTGCCGGTTTCCTCGGTGGCGGGGCTGCGCCGGCTGGACGACGACGAATAGGGCAGCAAAAAGAGAACCTCTGCGCAGCGGGCGAAAGGCCGCAGCTGCGCAGAGTTTTTTTGCCGGCCGGGGTTCACTTCACCCGCAGCCTGCCGCAGTTTTTGCACTTGCCGAACACGGACAGTTCGCCGCCGCAGTGGAGGCAGCGGCCTGACCGCATGGGGTTATAGGGGGTGTTCTCAAAGGCGGTCTGGCCCACCTCCTCCACCCCACCCTGGGTGTTCACCATCTTCAGGTTGATGCAGCCGGAGAAGGCCCCGTCCTCAATGAGCCGGACGCTGGCGGGGATGGTGATGGCCGCCAGGCGGCGGTTGTCCTGAAACGCCCCTTCCTCAATCACCCGAATACAGTCGGGCAGGGTGAGGGAGGCGGCCCGGCCGGTGTACGCCACCAGCACGCCGTTGCGCACGTCCAGATACTTCCAGTTTTGCAGGGAGCGGTACAGACGCTCCGTCCGCTCGTCCCCCACGCCCAGCTCCAGCGTCCGCCGCACCAGCCGCTCCGCATCGGCAAAGCTGCCCTCCTTGATGTACTGATCCACCAGCCTGGCCCACCGGGCCGCCTGGGATGACCGTTCCTGTTCTGCCGCCATGGTTCTGCCTCCCGTGTGTCGTTTTTGATACTTTCATAGTACATGGTTCCGGGCCGTTTGTCAAACGGAACGGAGCGGTACCCTCAAAAAAACAGACACAGGATTTGACCGCCGGTGCCGCAGGATAAAAAATCAACGCCTCCAAAGTAGCTTCACCTTCACGTTCATTTTTTCTTTCTCTTCCTGGCTGGTGAGCAGTCGGCCAAACACCAGCCCTGTGATGAGCAGAAATCCGACACAAACCGCCGTCGCCCCGCTGGTCAGATACAGCGCCGCCAGTGTGCAGAAGTAGGTGACCAGCGTGCGATAGTAGTGGGGCGTGATTTGCAGACACAGGGAGAACAGGAGGAAGAAGGCGGCGAAAATTGCTACCGGTTTGATTGCCGGCAGCAGGCCCAGAAGGCAGCCAAAGGTGACTGCGATTCCCTTTCCGCCCTGAAAGCAGTAGAAAACCGGCAGAATGTGCCCCAGCACAGGGGCCGTCATCACCAGAGACAGCCAGGGGTCATTCCACGGGGACACACCGGAGCCCGCCAGGTAGAGCCCCACGGGGAGCGCCCCTTCAGCAGGTCGCCGCAGAGGGTGAGCAGGCCGCACCGGAAGCCGCCGTAGCGGAAGGCGTTGAACGCCCCCGGATTTTGATCCGGGCTCTCCTCAATGGCACCCTTCCGGTGAAACAGCCGCTCCGCTATCCGGGCAAACAAAACGGAACCGGACAGATAGCCGATGATTGTGTAAAAAATGGCTCTTTTCATCCAATCTCTCTCCTCTTATCTCCGCAGATATGGGGCCTCCCCTGCGCCGAAAAACGGAACGCAGGCCCGCCGGGTGCTGCCCCGGCAGGCCTGCGCTGTCTGTTAGAAATGACCGCCGTGAGGGCCGCCGGGTCCGCCCATGGGACCGCCGGGGCCGCCCATCGGGCCGGGGCCGGGGCCAGGGCCGGGACGTCTGGGGCGGCGGGGACGGATCAGCCGACGCAGGAGGCTGGCCCCTGCGGCAACGCCTGCCACCGTCCCGGCGACTTTGACCGCATCGGACGCGGTAAACGAACCGTTGCTGCTGTTCGCCGCGGCGTCATTCGCGGCTGTTCCGGCAAGGCTGATACCACAGTTGGAGCAGAATTTTGCATTCTCTGACAGTTCAGCCCCGCAGTTTTCACAATACTTGGCCATAGTGGAACACTCCTTTGCTGTTTGATAAGAAAAGTATAACACCCTTCCGACATGGAAAACATGAACGTTCCGTGAACAAACGCCCGTATTTGTACCCCAATTTTGAACATTTGGGCAGTTTTTGCCTGCCGTGTCAGGCCGGAGCGCCGCTGCCGGTTTTCCCGGAACACAAACATCCCCCGCCGGAAGCCCGGCGGGGGATGCGGTTTGCTGCAAACTGGAAAGCGATGGCAAACGTGAACAGGCTGCTTAGAACGTTTGCACCAGTTCCGCAGCGGACCAGGTAGCGTTTAGGAGGTTGGAGACCGTCTTGCAGTCGCCGATCAGGTGGATCTTCTCGCCATAGAGATCCTTGATTTCGTCATACAGCGTCGTATTGGGGAGGTAGCCCACAGAGGCGATGACAGTATCGCAGTCAATGCAGTGCTGCTCACCGGCGACGGAATAATAGACTTTCCCCTTTTCAAACTTTTCGACGGAGGCCGACAGGTGAACCGGGATCTGATAGTACTTGATGATCTGCTGCAGCATCTGACCGTTGGCGGCGCATACCACGTCCATACCCAGAATGCTGTCCTTCATCTCAACGACTTCGACATGCTTCCCGCTGAGAACCATGTCGTAGGTCAGCTCGATGCCGGTCAGTCCGCCGCCGATCACGACCACATTCTGCCCGACTTCCTTTCTCCCCCGCAGCGCATCGATGGCGCTGATGACTTCCACATCTTCTATGCCGGGGATGCCGCGGAGCGTGCGCGCCGTGGCGCCGGTTGCGACGATGATTTCATCAAAGTCCAGCGTTTCCAGCAGTTCCTTCGTCACAGGTGTATTCATGTGGAAAACCACGACGGCCTTCTGACACTCGTCAATGTACCACTGAATGAGCCGGCGGTCCGCAGCCTTAAAGGACATGGAGCTTGCCGCGATAAAGGCGCCGCCCAGCTCGCCGCTGGCCTCGTACAGGTCAACCGTATGCCCCTTCTTGCGCAGATCCAGCGCAGCCTCCATGCCGGCGATGCCGCCGCCCACGATGAAGAACTTCTTCGGGGCGTCCGTCACCTCGTATTTGTAGTCGATCTCCGCGCAGCATTCCGGGTTGATTGCGCAGCCCATCCGCTTCCCCTGGAACAGTCTGCCCAGGCAGCCGATCTGGCAGCCAATGCAGGGCTTGATGGTTTCCTTCTGCCCTGCCATGGCCTTGTTGGGCCACTGGGGGTCGGCCAGCAGAATGCGCGCCATGGACACGCCGTCAATGCGTCCGTCCGCAATCGCCTGGCCGCAGACATCCGGATCGGCCATCTTGCCGGCGCAGAACACCGGAATGTTCACATACTTCTTGATGAACGCGGCGTCATCCAGATTGCAGTATTCCGGCATGTAGACCGGGGGATGCGGCCAGAACCAGGAGTCGTAGGTGCCGTTATCGACGTCCAGCGCGGCGTAGCCGATCTTTTCCAGGTACTGGGCGACCTCGATGCTGTCCTCGTAGTCACGGCCGAACTCCTTGTAGGTTTCGCCCGGCAGAGCGCCATCGTTGAAGCCCTTCATCTTGCTGACGACAGAATAACGCATCAGGACAGGGAAATCGTCCCCGCAGGACTCGTGAACCGCGTCGATGATCTCCTTGCAGAAGCGAAGCCGCCCTTCCACGTCTCCGCCGAATTCGTCTGTGCGGTTGTTCATGGATTTAATGGCAAACTGGTCCAGCAGGTACCCTTCATGAACCGCGTGAACCTCAATGCCGTCAAAGCCTGCGGCCTTGGCAACGACGGCACCCTTGCGGAACCCGTCAATATAGTAGGTGCGAATCTCATCCGCGGTCAGGGCGCGGTGCTTCAGGCTGGGTACCCAGACATTCGGCAGGCCATCGCTGGGGCCGATGGGGTCAGCGCCGCTGGAAAGCCAGATGGGATTCTGACGGCCTGTGCCGGCGGTCAGCTGCGTGATGATTTTGCACCCGTACTGATGTACGCCGTCTGTCAGAGGCTTCATCCCATCGATATAGGCCTGTCCGGCGATGGAAATGGTCGTGGCATCGGCATCTGCCTCAAATTTGTTCTGCACCTGGGCCGCGCCGGTGGTGATCAACCCAACGCCGCCCTTGGCCCCAGTCTGCTGTGCGCACTGTATCTGTCGGATATCCAGCAGGGATTTACGCTCTTTTCCCCGTACAACCGGTATGACCTGGATACCAGCGCCTCCAGGGGCATCAAACTCCAGGTCGAAATCGTGAGAAAGGGACAGAAAACAGGGGAAATCAGAGCCGGCGACCCTGTTATGATGGTCCGGGCATTCCTGGCCGCGGTGACGGGTGTCGCGCTGGCCTGGAGCAGCGGCGGCGGAGTGATGGATGAAAAGGAGGAGCTGCGGAAGGTGTTTGATATTATTTTTTGATACATGGCAAAGCCGGCCGAGGCGAGCGGAGCCTCAGCCAACGAAATGTTCCTCCGGCGTGTGGAGCAGCTGAGGTATCCTGCTGCGCTGCCTTATGTGAAGCGTGGGACGGCGTGAGTCTGGTGTGTCTGCTGCCGTTCGCAACGCAGAAAAATGTATAAAATCCTCCATTTTACAGAGAATACGTTCAGCAGACAGGGCAGGAAAGAACCGTGTAGAGACAGAAGATGGAGGAGCTTGCGATGAAGGCAACGGGTATTGTAAGGCGGATTGACTATGAGGTTATAATGGGGACACGGTTAGAAGCCGTGAAAACAGGGTAGGTTCGCTGATTTTGTCCACTTTCAGAACGAATAGATCCCATGCCAGCGGAGGTAAAACCACAAGTTCATAGTACCGCACAGAGCGCCGGTTTGCAATGACATCGTTGACCAACCGGCGCTCTTGCCTGTTTACAGTTCAATTTCAATGTTCAAATGTGCCAAAGAGGGGCTGAACAAATACGAGGGGGTGTATATAAAGCGTCACAGCGTCACTTGCGTCACAGGCAAGGGGACAACCACAGACAGAGTACATGGCTATGCGTACAGCCTTGTACCCTGTCACCGTTTTGAGAGGAGGATTTTATGCAAACAACAGAACCGAAGGAAAATGAAAAATATATGTAAGGTGGCGGCTTCCATGTCGTGAAGGGCAAGACCACTTATGAGGTTTCACTGTTTTTCAACAAGAACAGCAAAGTAACTCTGGAGGAAAAATTGAAGCGTCTTATTCGCCAGGACGTGAAAAACGAGGACTTTTAATTTCCGAAAAATTAAGTCTTGACAAGAAGAACTTGAAGGGCAGCATTGTAGTCGAGTGCGGGAATGCCATGTTGAAGCATGGGTATCGCCTGAAAATCTTCAATACTATCAACTTCAAGAAGTCGATGCACTACAATCCCTTCGCCTATATCCACAGCGAGAAGGACATCTTGAAGCTGGTCACGACCCCTATCACTAACACCAAGGGCAACGGCAAGGGCGGCGATCCTTTCTGGGAGAAGGCGGAGACCCTGCTCTATACAGCGCTGATTGGGTATATCCACTACGAAGCGCCGGTGGAGGAGCAGGACTTTGCCATCCTCATCGAGTTCATTAATGCGATGGAAGTGTGGGAGGATGACGAGACCTTTGAAAATCCGGTAGACCTGATGTTCAAGGAACTGAAGAAAAAGAACCCAAATCACTTTGCGGTGCGGCAATATGCCAAGTTCAAACTATCCGCAGGTAAGACGGTGAAAGAAGGAGGAAACCAAACCTGAGCCGGATGCCCGCAAGTCCCTGGGGAGATGCCCGGCCTGCGGTTCCGATGTGGTGGAGCACCCCAAGTCCTACGCCTGCTCCAACCGGCAATGTAACTTTGCCCTCTGGAAGAGCAACCGATACTTCGAGGCCATTGGCAAGCGGATGACCGAAAGCGTGGCGAAACGGCTCCTGAAAACCGACTCTGTCCGCATGAAGGACTGCTATTCCAGAAGATTGGACAGGTATTCTGACGCAACCATCTTCCTGGACTTCGACGAGACCGGCAAAGTCCAGTACAGAATGGAAAAAGGGATGTAAAAGGAGGGGTTCAAGATGGCAGCTTTCGAGATTCCTCTCTTGTCGGCCCCATTCTTCTGCATTGTCTCACCGTGGGCGGCGCTGAAAATGACAATGTGCGCGCTGTTCTGCCTGCTAATGGTTTACCTGCTCTCCTCTGCCGCCGAGAGGTACGTGCCGATGCCGGAGCCGCCGACGGAGCGCGCATAGAGCTGAAAAAAACAAACAGAAAATAAAAAATCGGACGCGCCGACTTGCTTGGTGCGTCCGATTTACTTTGTTTGCCCGTGCTGTCAGCCGTTCGGCAGCGCGTCAACAGCGCGGCGGAGAATGGCTTCTGGGTCGTTGCCTATAATGTCCAGCCCCTCGGCGCTGATGCACTGGGTTTCCCTGATGCCGAACATACCTTTGCAGAGCGCGGCAAGGTTAGCGTAGCCCATGTTCGTCTCCTCGCGCACCGTCCCGCCGGAGGTCATGACGTACCACAGCTTTTTCGCCTTGCACAGTCCGACGGGCACGCCGCTTTCACTGTAGCGGAACGTCAGCCCGTTTACGCACACCTGCTCAATCCAGCACTTGAGCACGGCGGGGCAGCTCAAGTCCCAATACGGCGCGGCGACCACGAGCTGATCGCACTCGAGCAGTGCGCGGGCGAAGCGGAACATGGGAGCGGAGTAGTCGCCGCGGGCTACAAGCTCGTCGCGCTGCCTGAGCGTCTCGCTCGTGAGGTAAGTCACGCCCTCGGCGGCAAGGTCAATCTCCGTGACTTCGCCGTGCAGGCAAGCGGCAAGCTCACGCGCAAGACGCAGCGTGCGCGAAGCGGAGCCGCGCACACAGGCGTTGACAAGAAGAATTTTGTCCATTTTTCACATCTCCTGCGGAAGAATTCAGTATAAAAAATACCTGCGCAGCTCATAACAGCCGCCTATTGCGGCCATTATAGCACGGCACGCATAAATCCGTCAATATGAGGCCTTTCAGCTTCTTCCAATGCGGCGCACTTTTTGGCGCGAAGGCCCGTGTGGACGGTGATGTCGCTGCGGCGGAACAGCAGCTTGAACACGGTACGGATAAGCGGCTGAATGTATATTCCCTGGCTGAATGCTGCCGAGCGTATCGGGGAGCTGATGGAGACCGGTCAGTTTGCCACCAACAAGCAGCGGAGATATATACCGAGGCATTGCTTGCAGCAGTTGCCCCATGCCATTTTATACCCGATCTCTGCGGCAGACTTCAATTGCCGTTCCGGAGAGAAACAGGGCGATACCAATGAGCAATGTGAACAGAGCCAACGTGCAGGCATCGGATTGGGAGGCAAGCGCTCCCATAGAAAAGACTGAAATAACCGCAAACAGATTGTCCTGTGAGAAGAAAGCGGTCATGAAATAGTAGATCAGCGTGAGCATCATGGACACCCCGGAGCTGCGGAAAAGAATACAGATGAAATAAAATAACGCCGCAAAAAAGATACTCTGTGTGCCAATACGAAGCCATTCCTGCGCCATTCCAATCTGCACGCCCAAGCTCCAAAACCACCACGCCAGCAGCAGGAACAGCAGGGCGATATGCAGCAGATACCATAGTATGGCAATCAGACAGCGAAGGGGAATCCCAGTTCTGTCCGGCTCATAGGCATACAGCACCTCTCTCCCGTTTCCCTCCAATGATTCCTTTATGACAAGATAAATCCACCACACGGCACAGATCGGAATCAGCGTCTGAAACAGGTTTGTGATGGTGTAAATGCCGTCTGACACACCGAAACGGTTTAGTATAAACCAGATGATAAGCGGCAGCAGCACAGCATCAATGAACAAGGGGATACCATACAGTACCCGTTCATTGCGGAAGGTATGGAAGATCAATCTGAATTGTTTTTTCATCCCAGCCCCTTTATGCGGCACAGATACCCGTCTTCAATGGTCGCTTCTTCCTGTGTTCCGTTCTGTTCCACAGGGGAAAGGATGCGGAGAAGCCCGTTTCCGCTCTCCTTCTTTAACACAAAAAAGGGGTCCTGCAACTGATCCACCATCGTTTCCGGAACGCTGTACACCTTTCCATCTGCGATTTTGCAGATGTCCGAGCTGCTTCCGGCACCCACAAGGCTGCCATTGTTGATCAGAATGATATGGTCACAGACGGCCTCCACATCTTCCACAATATGAGTTGAGAGCAGCACAGTCTTTTCCCCCGAAAGCCTGGACAGAAGTAGCTTAAAACGAGCCCGTTCCTCCGGGTCGAGCCCCGCCGTCGGTTCATCTACAATGATAAAATGCGGGTCGCCCAATACCGCCTGGGCGATCCCCAATCGCCTTATCATACCGCCTGACAGAGTACGAATCCTGTCATCTCTACGGTCGCTCAGATTGACCATTTCCAGGCTCTCCTCAATCATGCTCCGCTGCCTGCTCCGGGGAATCTCTTTTAGTTCTGCAAAGTAACGCAGCATTTCTGTAACGGTATAGCCGGGAAACAGGCCGAATTGCTGGGGCAGATAGCCGACACAGCGGCTGTAAGCGGTATTTCTTTCGATGCTCGTCCCGTTGTATAAAATCTGACCTTCCTGGATGGAATAGACGCCTGCCAAAGACCGGATCAGCGTCGTTTTTCCGGCCCCGTTTGGCCCCAGCAGCCCATAGATACCATGCTCCAGAGACAGGGTGATGTTGTTCAACACCTGCTTCTTTTTGAAGCACTTGCTCAGTCCCTTGACTTCAATCATGTTCGGCCTCCTCTGTTTGGACAGGGTGGTTTTCCATCCACTCCTGTATGCTGCGGTTCAGAACCGTCTCGTTATAGGAGTCTGTCAGGATGTGATCCTCAAAGCAAATCACGGTTGCTTCTTCATTGGCGTTGGCCTGGAGCAGCGTCACTGGGAGGCGAAACACCTGATACGAGCTGAGCGGTTCCTGCCTGTACTCCTCCAGCAGCGACACCAGTGTTTGAAAAGAGCTGGGCGCCGCATAGGTCAGGGATTCTCCCATCACCTGATAGAGATAGGAAATCCTGTTCAGCTCCCGTTCCTCCACCAGCCCTCCGATCAATGTCACTGTCTGGGCCATTCCGGAAAACGTATGCTCGTCTGTCTCATCCAGATTTGAGAGAATGTTCAAACCCGAATCTACCGTGACGGTGAACTTCTTCGTTTCAAAGTCCGTATTCACCTTCATGCTGCTGGAGCTGCTTTCCCACAGGGCGAGGCAGCCGGCCATCGGGTAATAGGCGAAATAACCCGGCAGGGCAATGCCCTGACTGTTGCTGTAATACTTGCCGCCGGTTCCCTCGTAGGATATCACCATGCCGTCCACCGGCTCACAGGTCACCTCCAGATAGTCGCCCGCTCTGGTATATGGAAGGTCATTTCCCTCCTGATCTGTCACGCCGGTAACGACGTATCCATGATAAAGGGTAAACGAATAGGCGCCGTTTTCCGGACTCCCGGAGAGGGTCAGCGTGGCGGTTGCTTTCAGCCTGCGCCGGACGGAAAAATCCAGCTCATACGATTCCACCTGAAAGGCTGCCTCCTCCTCCCGAATCACAGCATCTTCGCTGTAGTGATAATAATACCAGTCAGCGTCAAACGTCCTGGTGGTACGGGCCGCATAAGGGTCATCCTTCAGAATATAGCTGTCATTTCCCGACTGTCCATAATTCCACAGGCTGCACAATGCAATAGCCGAACATGCGATGCATACGATGCGTCTCCCCGTGCGCTTGCCCTGCTTTGCGGAGAGCAGGCAGACACAGCCAATGCTCAAAACAGACAGCCAGAAAATTGCCTTGTCCCACCGATAGCCTTCCATAGGCACCCCATAGACTGCGTCCGTTACCCAGTTTAAATCAGGGGCGCAGATGGAAAACAGGTCGAACAGCGGATAGGCGTCGATTTGAGACGAGGAGACTGCGGAAACTGCCGCCGCGAGAAACTCCCCCAGAAACGCAGCCAGAGCGGTTACCAGAAAGATGATTCCATAAGCAACGTACCGGGTGCAGAGCCGGGCCAAAAGGACGCCAAAGAGCAGCCCGATCATCATGACAAAAAACAGGTTCAGCAGGGAGCATTTGAGCAGGTATGGAACGAGGAGTGAAAGGTCAGCCCCTTGTGTGACACAGGCGAACACGCAATAGCCAAAAATCACGGAGGTGAGCAGGACGGCCAGGATCAGCAGATCCAGCACCTGAAACCACCGGAACCGTGCCTGCCTCTGATAGTGACATACGGATTCCTCCAGACGGCAGTTCCGCTCCATAGAAAGAAATTCATAGGCAAGGAACGCAAAGCAGAGGAAGCCTAAAATGCCGAGGTTTTGGCTGTTCGTCAGCGTCTCCGCCAGACCGTCGGTGTCGAGCCAATACAGCAAACGCTGCATGAAGGCGCAGCTGATGATTAGAACAGCCAGGTAGGAGAAAAGCAGCCTCCTGGTTCGGAAAAACAGCCTTATGCTGCTGCAAAATAATGTGTTCATCATCATCTTCCTCTCTGGCGTATGATTCCGGTCCGCTCACGGTATCGAAGGAAAGCTGCCATCCTCATACGCGGTCTGAATCTGTTGCTGCCGGTCATGTAAATTTTCAAAGGCTCCACAGCCCCCTCACCTCCCTTCTGAACAGTAGACGCAAGTGCGGGCAGATCGTTACAGGTTTTTGAAAAAGAAAGCAGCCGCCTCGCATTCTGCGAGGCGGCCGCCCTGCCTATTGCGCATCCTTATCGTAAATCATCAGTTCGTTGCCGTCGCCGTCTATCAGGGTGATGCTGTGGTCTGCTGTGATTGGGCCGTCTAAGTGGCCCAGACCATCCGTAAAGGCCCCACATGTCAGCCTGTTATCCAGCCGCTCCTGCATGTCGTTCGGGGCGTGCTTCCGATAACAGAGGATAAAGAGGTAGTAATCCCCCTCCTCATCTGTCTCTACGCCGGTGGCGAAAGGATACAGGTCGGTATCCAGACGGAGGACAAAGTACACCGTCCCGTCCTCCTGTACCTCACATTCCTCCACCTCCACATCGGACACGGGCAGGCGGACAAAGGTATCATAGGTATATGTCCACCAGGTCTGGTAGCCCAGCGTACCTGCCGCTGCTACAAGTGCCAAAAATACCAGCGCGAAAGCGGCTATCGCGAACCCCCGTACCGTCTGCCGGATGCCAGCCAGAACCGATTTTTTCAGGGCTGCCGCCTCCTGCTGCCGCTGCTGCACCGTCTTTTCCGACGGCGCAGGCTCCCGCATCTGCGCCAGCCTGGCCCGGCAGCGGGGGCAGTCCGCCAGATGCTCCTCTACCAGCGCCACCGTCTCCCGGCCGCAGACCTCGTCTGCGTACAGGGGCAGCAGGTCGTCCATCACATCACAGCTCAGCTTCATGTCGATTCCTCCTTTAGCTTGCATCTGGCCCGGTAAAAGGTCACTCTGGCCCAGCTGTCGCTCTTGCCGAACAGCTCGCCGATGTCGGCGAAGGACAGCTCCCCGAACACCCGAAGGGAGAACACCTCCCGATACGGCTCCGGCAGGCCATGGAGCCTGCGGTGCAGCTCCATGGCGGATTCCCGATCCAGCAGCTGTTCCTCCAGACTCCCGGATTGGACGGACTCCGGGGCGTCCTCCAGGGAGGTGAGCCGTTTATCCCTCCGGCAGCGGCTGAGGTAGTCGTTCCGGGCGATTTGGAGCAGCCAGCTTTTCACGCTGCACTCTCCCCGAAAGCTGCCCATCTGCCGAAGGGCCTTGAAAAAGGTCTCCTGGGCGATGTCCTCCGCCAGGTGCGGATCGCCGCACAGGGAGCAGGCAAATTGAAACACGTCCCGGAAATACCGGTCATACACATCCTCAAAGGGCTCCACAGGCTCTCTCACCTCCCTTTCTGAACAGTAGACGCAGCTGTGGGCAGAACGTTACAACATTTTTTCAAAATGACAGCCGTATGATTCTGAATGGGCGGTGCGGCGTTCTACAAAGATGATAGATCATATAGCAGCAGAGCGAATGATGACCTCCGCCAAAAGCGGACTTTGTTCAGGGCACACTTTACCCGCTGCATTTTCGTCCTCTGGCACCATTATACCATAGATCCAGTATCCTGTCTTTCTCTAAAAGATTGCTATCTCTGCGCAGCACCAGGAAATACGATGGCACCTCCATAAACGACGTCATATACGGACGGTTTTGGGTAAGTGTTCTTTTCCGGAATTTCCGGCTCCGCCAGAATCTGATCGAACCGTTCCACGGCATTCCCGACCTGCATGGCATTGACGGAAGCATAGATCATTTTCATCAGAACGGAGGTGATCACAGGCACAAAAATCAGATAAAAAATAAAGGATGCGGCAAATGCCGGATAATCGTTTATGGAACTGCCGATCCAGATCCCTATCGGGATAAAAAACAGATAGATGCCGTTCAGCGCTGCGGACAGTGCTGCGGTCATCAGCTCCTGGCTTAAGGAATACGGAATGACGGTTTTTGTATAATTCTTAATAGAATCATACAGCCGCTTAAAGGAAAATGCGGTCTGTCGGAATGCCTTCACTACAGCGATTCCCCGGATGTACTCCACGGAAGCATTGCTCATATCCTCCAGGGAAGGCTGACAGTCCTCCATCAGCTATTTCGTCTTGTCCCCGCCGGAGGTAATGCCATATACAAGGAGCGTGAAACCAATCCACAGCATCCTTTACAGTGTAGCACAGCCCTTGGAGAGGGGCTATAAAAACTACTACTCTATAATGCAAGGGGCGTATAACCAATCCTGTTGCTGCCGGGCACCTGCTGCCACTGGAAAGCTGCCTTCGGTGAGGTGATTCCCCTGTTGGAGCGCAGCTTTTATGCGGTCTGCGTCTCCTACTGAGTTTGTATAAACAAAGCAGAAAGGCGGTGAAACGCTATGAAGGATATCTGTGATGTGTGCGGCTACGAGTATGATGAGGCGCTTGGCGATCCCGATAACGGCATTGCTCCCGGCACGAAATGGGAGGATCTGCCCGATGAGTGGGTGTGTCCGCTGTGTCAGGCTGGCAAGGATCAGTTCAGCCCTGCGTAAGGTGCGTTTCTTACCGCAGATGCAAATATGCAACTTTACGCTGCGCGACATATCCAAGGTACCAGGTTTCAGCGCCCATCAGAGAATGCGAATCGTTCTCTGATGGGCGCTCTTTTTTCCTTATTCTTGAAAGGACATCACAGAAATTGCAGCGGACTGTCAAGGTTCTTCTCTCACAGCATTATCTGATTCTCCTAAATCTGCAAATGGGAGTGTAAGCGTTCCGCAGGAATGCGCAGTCCATCCCCGCCGGGGGTGTTCAAAAGGGGGTTGGGGATTCCCCCAACCAACCAGCGCAGCGGAGCTTTTGCAGCACAAAAGCATTGCTTGCTACAATCTGTTTAACCCGGAACAGTGCTGGTGAAACAGTGCTGTTCAACAGCACTTTCCTGGACTACGATAAACGGACAACCTGAAGATTCACTCGCCCACGCTCTCGTAGATGCGCCGCAGCAGTTCCGGGTGCAGGTCGGCGTAGTTGGGAAGGTAGTTCAAAACGTGCTGCACATAGAAGATGGACAGCTTGCCGGAGGGCTCCATGGAGGCCAGCGCCCCCGCTGCCCCGTCCCAGCCAAACTCTCCTGCCGGGACCCCGCCATCGTCTGACAGATGCACCCGCATCCCCAGACCGTAGCCCTCGGCAGGGCTGGGCTTCATGGTGTTGTGGAAGTCATCCAGGGTCGTCCCCTGGAGCTGGTTGACGTGGAGCAGGGCCACCGACTCCGGCGTCAGGATACGGGCTCCGTTGGCACCCACGCCGCCGCAGGCCAGGGCATCCAGGAAGAGGATATAGTCCTCTGCCCGGCAGCAGATGCCCGCCCCGCCGGAGTCGTAAGGCTCTGTCAGCTGGTGGGAGTTGTCCTTGGGAAAGCGAATCATCTTGTCCTCCTCCGGGACATAGAACAGCTGGTCGGGCATATGGTCCAGCTTCTCCCCGTCCGGGTGGAAGGTCAGGCCGGTGATGCCCAGGGGGGCAGCGATATGGCGGCTCACATAATCCGAGAACCGCTCCCCGGACACCACTTCAATCACCGCCCCCATCACGTCATGGCACATACTGTAGCAGAAGTGGGTGCCGGGGTCGAAGGCCAGGGGCTCCCTGGCCAGGGCGGCGATCATCTGCCGGGTGGTGGCCTGGTTGTGGCTCTCCTCCCGCTGCCGCACCAGGCTCTCCAGGGTCTGGTCATAGGTGAAGCCGCCGGTCATGGTCATCAGGTGCCGAAGAGTCATCACCGTCCGGGCCGGGCGGAGGGTGCCGTCCGCCTCCCGCACCAGGGGGGCGGACAGCTCCGGCAGGTACTTGGCCACCGGGTCGTCCAGCTCCAGCAGGCCCCGCTCCCGCAGCTGCATCACCGCTGTCATGGTCATCAGCTTGGTGCAGGAATAGATCCAGTACCACTCGCCCCCGGCCAGGGGGGCAGTTCCCTCCCAGTCCAGATGACCGGCGGTGTGGCGGTAAATTTGCCGGTGGTTCTGATAGAGAATGCACTCGCAGGCGGGGACGCCGTAGCGCTCATTCACCTGGTCCAGGAACTCCGTTACCTCTGTAAACTTCATCTCCATTGTCCATCTCCTGTCTGAATCAGCACCTCCATGGCCCCCAGCGTCACCGTCTGCCCGTTCATCGGGAAGGACTGGCCATGAAGGGTGTTGTTAAAGATAAAACGGTAACTGCCGCCGGGACCGGTGCGCTCCGTCACCTCTACCCCCGCCGGCAGCATATCCATGGCGGGGATGCCCTGGCGGGGGAAAATTTCCAGCAGCAGGGCGCGGTACAGAGCCTTCTCCCCCACGGTACCCACATAGTAGGCCCAGCCCTTGCCGAAGCGGTTGCGGGTAATGGCCGGGGTACCGGCGTAGAACCGGCCCGTATACCTGGCCCAGACCTCCGCTGTCTCCGGTGTCAGCAGGCCGCACCAGCTGGTGACGCGATAGGTGCTCCCCTGGCTGGTGGTGATTTGCTGGGTCGATGGGCCGATGGCGTCATACTCCGCCACCGTGCAGCCGCACAGCTTCCGCAGCAGGGTGGGCAGGGGCTGGCCCAGGACGCAGTTGCCGTGCTTGTCCTTCACGCCGCTGCGGTTGGTGATCACCACCGTCCCCCCCCACTCGGGCGAAGGCTTCCAGATTTGCCACCACCTGGGGGTCGGTGATGAAGTGGGTGGGCACCAGCACCACCCGGTAGCCCTCCAGGGGGGCCGTCTCCGGCAGCACGTCCACGTTGACCCCCAGGCCCATGCAGGCGTTGTGGAACAGCCGCAGCTGCGTCCAGTAGGCAAAGCCCTCTGACTGCCGCTGATTCTTCAGGGCGAACTCCTGCTCCGAGGAATAGAGCAGGGCCACCTGGCTGTGGAGGGTGGTGCGGTTCAGTTCCGGCAGCCCCTCCAACCGGCGGCACAGCCGCTCCAGTTCCTCCAACCGGCGGTTGGGCCGGTTGTCGTGGTCCAGCAGGCCGTGGCAGAACATCTCCGCCCCGGTGCAGGCCGTCTGCCACCGGAAGAAGCTGATAAGGTCGGCCCCGTGGGCCACCGCCTGGAGGGCGTAGCCCTCCAGCATCCCCGGCTCCATGGCGGGGGTGATAGGGCTCCAGCACCCCATTGGCCCGCCCAGCTGCTCCATGATCCAGAAGTTCTGCTGCTCAAAGCTGCGCACGAAGTCCAGAGCGAATGCGTTGGAGTACAGGGCCTCCGGGTCCTCCGGCAGCCGCACCGGGG
Organism: Clostridiales bacterium; assembly: GCA_021202775.1. GTDB lineage: Bacteria > Bacillota > Clostridia > Oscillospirales > Oscillospiraceae > Onthomonas. Next base: position 62,894 of record JAJQCJ010000004.1, read on the forward strand.
GATAGTTGTCATATGAGGCCACGTCCAGGGGGGCGAACTCCTGGTGGAAGTCCGGCATATGGGCGGGGAAACAGCTGTTGGTGGTGATGACCGCCTCCGGGTCGTACCGCCGGATGAGTTCCGCCTGGAAGCGCACATAGTCCGCCAGGCAGCCCTCCTCCGTCTGGATGGAGATCTGCTCCCACGCGCTGTACTCGCCGCTCCAGACCACGGTGCCCCAGGCTTCGTTCAGCGCCTCCAGGGTGCCGTACTTTTCCCGCAGATAGTCCCGGAATCCGGCGGTGCAGGCGGGGCAGGTGCAATGGTTGCTGTCCAGCTCGTTGTCGATTTGCCAGGCGAAAATCTCCGGCCTCCCGGCGTAGCGCCGGGCCATCTCCTCCACGATACGCCCGGCGTACCGGCGGAAGGTGGGGCTTTGCATACACCGGTGCCCCCGGATGCCCGTCAGGGTGGGCTGTCCGGAGCGGCTGTACTGGAGGGCCTCCGGGTGGTCATGATACAGCCACATGGGGCCGCAGTTGGTGGGTGTGCCCAGAATCACCTTCATCCCGTGGCGGCTCAGCACGGCGATGGCCTCGTCCAGCCACGAAAAGTCGAACCTGCCCTCCTCCGGCTCCAGCCGGCTCCAGGCAAATTCCGCAATGCGAACCACATGAACCCCCAGCCGCTCCATCCGGGCGGCGTCCTCCTCCCACAGAGCGGGGGGCCAGTGTTCGGGGTAGTAGTCGATGCCAATTTTGATCATTTCGTACAGCCCTTTTCTATCAGATTCTTTTTCATATTGTGCAGGCGCGGCGGAGGAACGCCTCCATAATGTCCAGCACGTCCCGGGACCAGAATACCGCGCCGCCGTGTCCGGCCTGCTCCAACTCGTAGTAGTCCGCCGCTTTGCCTGCCGTGGAAAGCTGCCGGTAGAGTTGGCGGCTCTGGGTCACGGAGACCTGTCCATCCGCCGCCCCGTGGAACAACAGTATTGGCGGCAGGGGCACGTCCGGCCTGATATAGTCCGCGCTGCTGGCGGACGCCACCCTGGCCGGGTCCTCCGCCAGGTCGCTGAGGCCCAGCAGCACCTTACAGGGGCGGCGCTCCTCCGGGATCCAGCTTGGCAGCTCTGCCTGAGCGCACAGCAGGATGTCCGACGGCGCGGATACGGAGATGACCCCGCTGATGGGGAAGCCCGGCAGCTCCGGGCCGTCCACAATGCCGCTCGCCCTGCGCAGCGCCGCCATCAGCGCAATGTGGCCCCCGGAGGAGTTCCCCGCCAGGAAGATGTGCTCCGTATCCATGTGGAACCCGGCCCAGGGCGCTTCCTCCTGTTTGGAGCGCACGAAGGCCACCGCCCGGTTCAAGTCCTCCACCTGGGCGGGGTACTGGGCCAGCGCCGCCTCCCGGTACTGCACCACCGCCACCACGAACCCCCGCTCCGCCAGCTTCGCATAGGCGGGGACACTGTTGTACATCTCCTGACGGCCCCAGCCGCTGCCGGGCAGGAAGGACACCAGGGGATACCTGGTGTCCTCCGTCCAGGCCGGGCGGTAGGGGACGAACAGGTGCAGCTTTCTGCTGCAATCACCGTATTCCGCATAGGTGACATCCGGAACGTAGAGCCATTCCGGCTCCGTCGCCTCCAGGCGCAGGGTCTGTTGCATCCCGCTTCACCTCACTGCCCTGTCACACCCGCTGGAACACGGGCATATAGTCCAGGGGCACGGCCACCGTCACCCGGAGCCGCCCTGGAACACCTCCCCGGTGGAGGTCAGCCGCCAGGCCCCGGCGGGCAGGTACACCTGCCGCTCCCGCTGGTGCAGCTGGAGGATGGGGGCCACCAGGCAGCGGGGGCCAAACATATACTGGTCCTGCAGCTCCCAGCAGGCGCTGTCCTCCGGGAACTCGTAGAACATGGCGCGGATCAGGGGGGAACCGTTCTCGCTGGCCTCGTCATAGAGGGATTTAATGTAGTCGTGCAGGTCAATGCGGATGTCGTAATAGTGCCGCAGGATGGCGTACACATCCTCCCCATAGCTCCACAGCTCGTTAGGCTGGCCGGTGTGGAGGTAGCCGCCGCCCCAGTCCCGCTCGTCCAGCGGGGGGATATTGTAGGGGCCGCGATCCCCGTGCATCCGGAGGACGGCGGAGTACACCGCGAACTGGTACCAGCGCACCAGCAGCTCCCGGAAGTCGGGGTCGTTCACGTCGTCAGTCATAAAACCGCCCACGTCTGTGGTCCACCAGGGGATACCCGCCAGGCCCATGTTCAGGCCGCACTGGATCTGGTCGGCCAGGGCCTCAAAGGTGCTGGGTACGTCCCCCGACCACACCACGTTGCCGTACTTCTGGGAACCGGCCCAGGCGCACCGCAGCAGGTTCGCCACCGGGCGTCTGCCCTCCTGGTACATCGGGTCATAGAATACCCGGCTGTACAGCTGGGGATACAGGCTGCTCACCGCCAAGGCGGGGCCTGCGGCGTAGCGGTACTGCTCGAAGTCATAGACGCCGAAATCCGGCTCGGAGTTGTCCAGCCAGAAGGCGTCGATGCCGTAGTCGTAATAGTTCCGCTTGCAGACTCCCCAGACGTACTCCCTGGCCCTGGGGTTGAACACGTCGATCTCCACGCAGTCCCCCTGATAGTCATAGGTCTGGGCGGCCCCCCGCTCCGTCCTGATGAGGAGGCCCTGCTCCATCATGGGGCCGAAGTTCTCGCTCTTCCGGTCCACCGAGGGCCACACGGACACCAGGACTTTGATGCCCATAGCATGCAGCTCGTCCACCATGGCCTTGGGGTCGGGCCAATAGGTCTTGTCGAACTTCCAGTCCCCCTGGACCGTCCAGTGGAAGAAGTCGATGACGATTTGGTCGATTTTGATGCCCTCCGCCTGGTAGCGGCGGGCGACCTCCAGCACCTCCGCCTGAGTGCGGTAGCGGAGCTTGCACTGCCAGAGGCCCATCAAATCCTCCGGGAACTCCCCCGCCCGGCCGGTGGCGGCGGTGTAGTTGGCGAGGATCTGCTTCGGCGTGTCGGCGGCGGTGATCCAGTAGTCCATCTCACGGGTGGAGCGGGCGATCCATTCAGTGTAGTTCTTGCCGAAGGTGACCCGGCCCACGGCGGGGTTGTTCCACAGGAAGCCATAGCCCAGGGAGGACACCGCAAAGGGGACGGAGATTTGGGAGTTCCGCTGGGCCAGCTCCAGGACGCAGCCCTTCAAATCCATGTCCCGCTGCTGATACTGCCCCATGCCGAAGAGCTTCTCCTCCCGGTTGCTCTCGAACTTCACGTTCAGGGAATACTCGCTGCCGCCAATGATGCCCTTCCACGTCCGGTTGACCACCTTCAGGCAGCGGCTCTCCCGGGAGAGGGTGCCGTCATAGGAGCGGAAGTACTCCCGCAGGAGCAGAGTATCGTCCCGATAGAAGGTGATGATGCCCGCAAAGTTCACCACGGCCCGTATCCGGCCGTTGGCGATGGTGGCGATTTCCCGCTGGTCATAGCTGCCGTCGCCTACCCAATGGGGTTCTTTTGCGATGGTGATCTGGGCCGGGGCAGTCTCCTGCTTCACCGGCTCTGTCAGCGCCCAGCGGTTGCCGCTGAAGGCGGACTGCATGGTGCTGCGCACCCGGAGGGCGTCGCTGCCCCAGGCCTCGATGCGCACCTGTTCACCCTGGTGATAAAAGACCAGAGCGCCGTTGTCGTTTTCAAACCTCATGATGGTTTCCTCCTGATTGAGATGATTCTGTTTGATAGGTGCAGCGGAATCGGGTGAATTCCGCCCGACTGTCCCCGGTGGCATACAGGCCCAGCAGGACGCCGGTGAACCCCCCTGCCACCTCGCTGGAAAGCAGCCGGGTGGGGGCCGACCCCAGCAGGACAGCCGATTCCCCCTGACGGACAAAAAAGCGGTAGCGCTCCGGGGAGAAGTCGATCTCCACATCCCCCTCCCCCTCCGGCATGGGGATGCGGCCCTCCACATGGCGAATGCCGCCCACGTTCAGCCGCAGCAGCGCCTCCCAGCGGCCGCCCAGCCTGCGCAGAGCCAGCGCATAGTGGAAGTCCTCGCTCATGTAGACCGCAAGGCCTCCCTCTCCTCCGTCCAGCGAGAGATGACAACTGGCCCGGCCCCAAAACTCCCGCTGACGGATGCCCAGAAAGGTGGGCGAGCCGCCGTCTGACAGGGTGGCATTGCTACCCAGCAGCACCGCCCGTCCCGGGGAGAGGCTGTATCGCTCCGGATAGGGATGGCGCAGGTACAGCCAGTCCAGCCCCCACAGGGTATTCTCAAAGCTGTCCTCCGTCCGCAGGATTTGGATGCCCTCCCCTGCCGTCTCATAGCGCTCCAGGGTGTGGCCGCCGTCCCCCGCGGAAAACCAGCCGTCCTCCCCCAGCGGGGCCGGGGTCAGAAAGACCTCCCGCCCCAGGTGGTGGTAGGGCAGCCACCGGCCGATCTGGCGGAAGCCCAGGCTCAGGATATGCCACCCGCCTGCCCTGTCCTGAATCAGCTCGCCATGGCCGATTCCCTGAACCGGAGTGTCGGCGCAGTCCCGGTTGCTCAGCAGGGGGTTTGCCGGGCAGCCCTCATAAGGCCCCCAGAGGGAGGGGCTTCGGGCACAGGTGACCATATGGCCGTATTCCGTTCCCCCCTCCGCCGCAAGAAGGTAGTAGTAGGGGCCGATATGGTACAGGTGTGGGCCCTCCAGGTACCGCCCGCCGGAACCGCGCCAGAGGCAGCGGGTCTCGGACCGTTTTCTGCCGGTGGCGGGGTCGATCTCGCACTGGAAGATGCCCGGCCCGGCCTCATTGGTGCCGTTGCTCATAAAATAAGCCCGCCCATGCTCAAAGGTAAGCGACGGGTCGATGCCGCTTTGCTCCACATAGACAGGCTCAGACCAGGGGCCGGTGATATCGTCGGTAAAAACATAGAAGTTTTCCCCCGTTGAGTTGTTGGTTGTCACCATATAAAATCTGCCGTTGTCAAACCGGATGGTAGGCGCAAAGACGCCGCCGCTGCTGGGGACTCCGGCCAGAGCCACCTGGCTGGGCCGGGTCAGCACGTGGCCCAGCTGCCTCCAGTTCACCAGGTCGTCGCTCTCAAACAGAGGCACCGCCGGGAAATACTGAAAGCTGCTGCACACAAGATAATACTTTCCCCCGGCGAAGCAGACGCTGGGGTCGGGATAAAAGCCCCGGAGGACAGGGTTGCGGTATTGCACGCTCATTCACCTCTCTCGGTTGCCGGAAGGCTGTTGTAGACAGGGACTATGGAAGAAAAACAGGGACAGGCCATGCCTGCCCACGGAGATTTTCCCGCTGTAGGTCAGAATGGCCATCAGTGTCTCCCACAGGGGACGGCTGCCCCCCTGCTCCCCGGCCATGGGATACTCCTCCAGGAGGAAGGCGCTGTCGCCGGTGAGCTCCACATAGCGGTACACCGCCTGCACCAGCCAGAGCTGGTCGTCGGAGCAGTCCCCCGGCTCCTTGCCGGCGAAAGTGAAATCGTGGTAGGCATAGCCCATGGGGAACACATTGCGCACCCAGTTGGAGATCAAATCCTTGATGAGGTCGTTCTCCCCAATGGCGCTGAGGTAGTACATGGAGGCGTAGATGTCCTGAATCTCCCGGAAGCCGGTTTCCCGATAGGACTTCTGCGTCCAGGCGAACGCCCGGGAGACGTAGGTCTGATACAGCACCTGGAAGGGGAGGTTGTGACCCACATAGGCGTTGAACCGGCTGTCCTCCGTCTCCGGCACCAGGTAGGCGGGGTATCGGTTCCAGAAGTCCACCACGGTTTGCAGGATGCGGTTCAGGGCGGCGGCGGTCAGGTGCTGGGTCCTGGCCTGTTCGTTGGTGTAATACATGGGTGGTTCTCCTTCATTTGTGGAATTACTTGGGGAATCTCTGAATCAATGGACGAGAGCGGATTGCGAGGAAATTTGCGTCTGCGACTCGCATGGCCTGCG
>JAJQCJ010000172.1 GCA_021202775.1 Clostridiales bacterium
TCAGCACCACCACCAGCCCCGCCAGCGTGACCATGGTGGCCTGCTCGTCCCGGCCGGAACGGGTCAGCACCTGATTCAGCACCGCCACCAAAATGCCGATGGCGGCAATCTTGAAGATGAGATCCACATCCATTTCCATACCACTTTATAAAAGCAGCACCAGCAGGAACACCGCCCCGCAGGAGCCCAGGGCAAGGGTCAGGCGGCTGGTTTGCTTTTCCTCCTCCTTTGTGCTCCGGAATATCTCCTGCAGGGTCTGGGCGGCAGCGTGAAGCCCCGCCCGCTGCTCCCGGGCGTCATAGCGCCCTAAAAGCTGCCCAACGGCGTCAAAGGCCGTCCTTGCGGCGGGGGGCAGCGCCAACGCCTCCCCCTCCTCCCGCCAAAGCTCCGCCAGAGGCCGCTCGGCGTTCCGCCTCAACGCCTCCCCCACGCGCTGAAAGAAGCGGGCGGCAGGGCCGGTGACGGACCGCGCCGCCAGCGCCAGCAGGGTCTCCGTGTCAGGCTCCCCGCGGCCCAGCTCCCGCTCCATCAGCAGCAGCGCCCCCATCAGCTGCTCCAGGGTGCGGAGGCCCTCCCTGCGCTGCCAGGTCAGGTGCAGCGCTCCGCCCACGCAGGCCAGCACCACCAGACCCCCGCCGATCAGCTTTTGCATGGCAGCGCCTCCACGGAGCAGAGTCGCCGCTGGCCCTCCCTGCGGAGGACGCACACCTGCCGGAAGATGCCCTGCTCCAGCAGCGACCGGTAGAGGGGCCGCTGCTCCAGCTCCGCCACACCGGCGGCGTGGGCCGTGGCCAGCAGCGCCACCCCGCAGTTCGCCGCGCCGGTCAGGGCGGCCACATCCTCCGGCGCGGTGATCTCATCCGCCGCCAGCAGCTGCGGCCCCATGCCCCGCAAAAGCTGCATCAATCCCTGAGCCTTGGGGCAGCCGTCCAGCACGTCAGTGGTGGGCCCCACATCCAGCTGGGGCACCCCCTTCCACAGGGCGGCCACCTCCCCCCGCTCGTCCGCCAGGCCGATGCGCAGGTGATAGCGCAGACTGAGCTGGCGAACCAGGTCCCGCAGCAGGGTGGTTTTGCCGTAGCCCGGCGGCGAGAGGAGCAGGGTGCTGCAAAGGGTTTCCCCCTGACACACTTGGGACACGACGGCGTCGGCAAAGCCTGTCACCGGCCGTGCAATTCGAATGGCCGGGGAGGACAGCTCCCGAAAGCCGGTGATGCGCCCCTCCCGCACCGTGACCGTGCCGCACAGCCCCAGCCGATGCCCCCCCTTTCAGGGGCAGAAAGCCGGATTTCAGCTTCTCCGCCGCGTTTTGGTAGCTGGCCCGGGTGGCCAGCTCCACCACCAGGGCCAGGTCGTCCGCCGACACGGGCAGCGCCTCTCCCCCCAGCAGAACCTGCTCCTCCCTGCCGTCCGCCCCGGTCAGGAACATTCCCCGGCCAGCCCGCAGGCGAATCTCCTCATAGCGTCCCCGCTCCCCTTTCGCCAGGGCCGCCAGCCGCAGCTCCCTGGGCAGGCAGGCCGCCGCCTGTTCCAACGCCGTATCGTTCATGGTAATCCCCGCTTTCCGGGGCGCGCGGCCAGGCGCGTCCCTGTTTCCTGTTGCCACTCTATGCCCGGCGGGACAGGCATAGAACAGGAAAAGAACGCCTCAGGGGTGACCCTGAGGGCGTTCTGTTTGACATATGGGTTGACCTTGCCGGATTACTGAATCTCCCACACAAAAGTCGCTGTGTCACTTATGTCAATATCATCCGGTTCGATATCGATACCGTGCGACACAGCTCCGCAAGGCATACATTCTTCTGCCACCATATACTGTGTACGAGAGAAAATATCAAGTTCACCCCAGTTATAATCTATGCTTTGAAGCTGCCCCAGCCTTACTCCGGCGGCTTCACAAAGGATCTCTGCTTTCTGTTTTGCGTTAATCGTTGCTGAGCGAAGCATTTCCTCATTAACAGCTGTCCCGTCTTTTACTGTGAATCGAATGGACAAATCCGGATGCGACAGACAACCGGCAATCACAGAGAGCACCTGTGACAACTTCTTTGTGTCAAAATCAAATTCCAGTTTCAAATCGTGATTCACCACATACCCATTGAACGTTCTCACGGAATTGCCTGCACGGTCACGGGTAGTCTTATAATCTGTTTGGACGTTAAAGTTTAACGTTTTCAAGTCATCTTTCTCAAAACCTATCGTGCAGACAGCCTCTGTCAAATGCTGGATATGCTGTGACGCCAAGTCCATCGCAGCATCGTAATTCTTGTCCTGTGACTTTAAGGACATAGAAATCACAACATAATCCACCCTTGCTGAGACCTTGCCGATTCCCTTTACCGTTATCGTTCTTGCCATCCATTTCCCCCCCCCATTTTCGGTAAAATCAGCTGCCTTAGCAGTCTTATTCTGCGGCAGGCGCTTCGCCGCTGTCTTTGGGTGGCTCCTCCGCTTCGGGGGAGTTCCCTTCGGTTTTGTCCGGTTCTTCGGTGTCAGCGGTTTCCTCCGCTGCAGCGGCGGAAGGCTGCGCTTCCCCTCCGGCCTTTTCCGGTTCTTCGGCGTCGGCGGACACCTCCGGCGGGTTGTCGGTGGGCGGAACCGCTTCTTCCCGGCACTCCTCCGGCGCCGCGCCCTGCTCCTCCAGAAGCTCGGATTGGGGGCTGTTCACCAGCAGCTTTTCCGCGGGATGCTTCCGGAACTGCTGAATCACCAAAATCTGCACCGTCACCAGCACCGTCACCAGCGCCACCAGCTGGGACACCCGGATGCCGGTGTCAAACAGGTACAGGCTGTCCGTCCGGATCCCCTCAATGAAGAACCGGCCCAGGCCGTACCAGAACAGATAGCAGAGGAAAATCTGGCCGTCATACTTCCGATGTTTGCGGACGATAAAATAGAGCAGCAGGAACCCCAGCAGATTCCACAGCGACTCATACAGGAAGGTGGGATGCACCTCAATATATGTGCCGTTTTGCAGGGTCAGGCCCATGCGCCAGACGGCGGTGCAGGTGTCGCCATAGGCCTCCTGGTTGACGAAGTTGCCCCACCGGCCGATCATCTGACCGATCAACAGGCCATAGGCGCAGACGTCCGCCACCGCCCCGAATTTGTGGTGACGCACCAGGCAGAAGATAAAGCAGGTGACCGCCGCGCCGATAATGCCGCCGTAGATGGCGAGGCCCCCGTCCCAGATGGCGACGGCCTCCGCCCAGTCAAAGGTGCCATCTGCATTGTAGTAAAGGCTCTGGTAGAAAATGACATAATAGGCTCTGGCGCAGATAATGGCGATGGGCACCGCGAAGAACAGCATATCCAGCACGGTGTCGGATTTCAGCCCCCACTCCCTGGTCAGGTGGCAGGCGCACAGCACCCCCAACAGAAAGCCGCAGGCGATGATGATGCCGTACCAGTAGATGTCCTTCCCAAAGACGGAAAAGGCCACCCGCTCGATCTGGAACGTCAGCCCCAAACCTGGAAATACAATCGGATTCATAATGTACACATACCTCCGTGTGGGCAGACGCGCAAACACCGCGCCCTGTTCTCCCGTCCATTTTAGCACAGGGCTTTGTAAAAATCCAGTAGTTACAGGGGTTGGAGCTATATTTTTTCCGGAGCATTGCGGCGGGCCGCTGCAAATTCTACGCAGTTAGGAGTTGATTTTCCGTTGGTTTCATGATATACTATGGTTAGTTTTGGCTAATACGCTGGCGCAGCGCAGCAGGATGTACCCTGTCCCTTCCCTGCGGGCGCTGCAAACGGGAAAGGCCGCCTGACCTCAGGCGGCTTTTCCCCGGCGCACTGGTTAGATTGTGCTAATCGTCACGCCGGCGCAGCGGAGTCGCCTGCCGTCAGGCACAGAACAAACAGAAAGGAAACAAACGATATGATGATTGACAAGCGGCTGATCGGTACGGTCAGCGACAGTATGCGGTACATCATTGGCAATGTACTGTTCCAATGGTGTGCCCTGGTGGCCAACATCGTCATGATGACCGGCATCACGGCGTTTTTGGCAGGGCTGTTTACCGGGGACGAGCCTGCCATACCGGCCACCGCCGCCGTCGTTCTGGCGGCGATTCTTGTGCGGTTCGTCTGCACCTTCGGCGCGTCACGGATGAGCTACTTTTCCTCCAAGGCGGTGAAGCGGACCCTGCGGGAGCAGATCTATGAAAAGCTGCTGCGGCTGGGGGCCTCCTACAACGAGCAGGTCAAAACCTCCGAGGTGGTTCAGGTGGCCGTGGAGGGCGTAGACCAGCTGGAGACCTATTTCGGCGCCTATCTGCCCCAGTTTTTCTACGCCATGCTGGCCCCGCTGACGCTGTTCGTATACCTGTGTTTTGTGAACGTGCCCTCGGCCATCGTGCTGCTGGTGTGCGTGCCCCTGATTCCGGTGGCCATCGCGGCGGTGCAGACCTGGGCCAAAAAGCTGCTGGGCAAATACTGGGGACAGTACACCGCCCTGGGTGACACCTTCCTGGAGAATTTGCAGGGCCTGACCACCCTGAAAATCTACCAGGCGGACGACTTCAAGCAGCAGGAGATGAACCGGGAGGCGGAAAACTTCCGCCGCATCACCATGAAGGTGCTGACCATGCAGCTCAACTCCATCGCCATCATGGACTTCATCGCCTACGGCGGGGCGGCCCTGGGCATCATCATGGCCGCCACCCAGTACCGGGCGGGACACGTCAGCCTGGCCGGGTGCCTGCTGATCATTCTGCTGGGGGCGGACTTCTTCCTCCCCATGCGCCAGCTGGGCTCCTACTTCCATGTGGCCATGAACGGCATGGCAGCCAGCGACAAGATTTTTCACCTGCTGGACCTGCCGGAGGGGGAGCAGCAAACCACTCCCTGCCCGGCGGAGGGCTCCATTGTCTGCCGTGGGCTGCGCTTTTCCTACGAACCGGAGCGGGAGGTCCTCCACGGCATTGACCTGGAATTCCCCCAGGGGCAGTTCCTGTCCATCGTCGGGGAGTCTGGCTGCGGCAAATCCACCGTGGCCTCCATCCTCATGGGCCGGAACCGGGGATATCAGGGCAGCGTCACCGTCGGCGGCGTGGAGCTGCGGGCGCTCAGCGAGGCCAGCCTGATGGAGCATATCACTTACATCAGCCATCAGAGCTATCTCTTCAAGGGCACCGTCCGGGACAATCTGCTGATGGGCCGCCCCGATGCATCGGACGAAGCCCTCTGGGCCGTACTGGAGCAGGTGAAGCTGGCGGAGTTCCTCCGGGGCGAAAACGGCCTGGACACCCGCCTGACGGAGCAGGGCGGCAATCTGTCCGGCGGTCAGCGTCAGCGGCTGGCCCTGGCCCGGGCGCTGCTCCACGACAGCCCGGTTTACCTCTTTGACGAGGCTACCTCCAACATCGACGTGGAGAGCGAAAACGACATCATGGCCCAGATCCACGCCCTGGCAAAACACAAGACGGTGATCCTGATCTCCCACCGGCTGGCCAACGTGACAAACTCCAACTGCATCTACGTCATGGAGGGCGGCACAGTGGCGGAGCAGGGCACCCACGAGGAACTGCTGCAAAAAGAGGGCCAATACGCCGCCCTGTGGCGGACCCAGCAGCGCCTGGAAAACTATGGAAAGGACGGTACGGCACAATGAAAAAAAGAAGCGGATTCACCGTGATGCTGCGGCTGGTGGGGCTGGTGAAGCCTCTGACGGGCTTTATGGTGCTGGCCATCTGCATGGGGCTGGTGGGCCACCTGTGCGCCACCTCCATCACCGTCCTGGGCGGCTATGCCGTGCTGGAGCTGCTGGGGCTGGACACCCCCTTCTCCCTCGTGGGCATCTTTGTCTGCGTGCTGCTCTTTGCCCTCCTGCGGGCGGTGCTGCGCTACGGAGAGCAGGCCTGCAACCACTTCATCGCATTTAAGCTGCTGGCCCTGATTCGGGACCAGGTATTCCGCGCCCTGCGGAAGCTCTGCCCCGCCAAGCTGGAGGGGCGGGACAAGGGGGATTTGATCTCTGTCATCACCTCGGACATCGAGCTGTTGGAGGTATTTTATGCCCACACCATCTCCCCGGCGGCCATTGCCCTGCTGTTTACCGTCATCCTCTGCCTGTTCATCGGCTCCTTCCACTGGGCGCTGGGGCTGCTGGCCCTGGCGGCGTATCTGACGGTGGGGGTTCTCATGCCGCTGGCGGTTTCCCGGCTCAGCGGTGATGCGGGGCTGCGCTTCCGCACCGGCGCCGGGGAGCTGTCCGGCTTCGTGCTGGACAGCATGCGGGGCCTATCCGAGACCATCCAGTACGCCCAGGGGGCCAACCGCCTGGCGGAGATGAACCGCCGCACCGACGACCTTTCCCAAACCGAGGAGCAGATGAAGCAGAATGCGGGGCTGAACAGCGCCGCGACCAACACGGTCATCCTCCTCTTTGACCTTGCCATGCTGCTGGCGGCAGCCGCCCTTTACCGACAGGGGCAGGTGGACTTCGCCGGGGTGGTGATCCCCGTCATCGCGCTGTTCTCCTCCTTCGGCCCCGTGGTGGCCCTGGCGGGGCTGGGCAGCACGCTGCAAAACACCTTTGCAGCGGGCAACCGGGTGCTGGATATTCTGGAGGAAACGCCGGTGACGGAGGAGATCTCCGGTCAGCCGGAGGTGGCCTTCCACGGCGCAGCGGCAGAGGATGTGACATTCTCCTACGGCCAGGAGGTCATTTTGCAGAACGTCTCCGCCCGGTTCCCGGAGCGTCAGATCATCGGCATCACGGGCCGCAGCGGCAGCGGAAAGTCCACCCTTCTGAAGCTGCTGATGCGGTTCTGGAGCGTGGACCGGGGAACCATCTCCGTCTCCGGCACAGAGATCGACGCCATCAACACGGCGAACTTGCGGGATATGGAGAGCTTTGTCACCCAAGAAACTCACCTCTTCCACGACAGCATCCGGAGCAACCTCCGGATTGCGAAGCTGGACGCCACGGACGAAGAAATCGAGGCGGCCTGCAAGAAAGCCTCCGTCCACGACTTCATCATGACCCTGCCCCAGGGCTACGACACCCCGGTGGGCGAGTTGGGGGACACTCTCTCCGGCGGGGAGCGGCAGCGTCTGGGGCTGGCCCGGGCCTTCCTCCACGACGCCCCCTTCGTGCTGCTGGATGAGCCCACCAGCAACCTGGACAGCCTGAACGAGGCGGTGATTCTCCGCTCCCTCCGGGAGGAGCAGGCGGATAAGACGGTGGTGCTGGTGTCCCACCGCAAATCCACCATGCGGATCGCCGACACGGTCTACTCGGTGGAACACGGGAGGATGAGCTGAATTCATTTAAAATCAAACGCAATGCGTTTGATTTTAAATGAAAATTTGCGGCCTGCCGCAGCGCACTCACTGCCCGCAAGCGGTCAGTTCTCACGTTTGCAGGCCGAGCGGTATTTTTCCGCCGTACACGCCGCCGGAAAAATAATTTGCATTTCATTTGCGCCTGCAGGCGCAAACTCTGCGAGGCATTGATACAACTTCAGTACACAGACTTTCCATCGGAGCATGATTTATGAGCACAAAGAACACAGAGACCAAACGGGAGCGGGAGAAGCAGATGGTCTCCCAGATAATTGCCCTCTACTGCAAAAAGAACCACCACACGAAGGGGACGCTCTGCCCGGAGTGCGCTGCCCTGGCGGAGTACGCCCGTCAGCGCAGCGACAAGTGCCCCTTTATGGAGACGAAAACCTTCTGCTCCAACTGCACGGTACATTGCTATAAGCCGGAAATGCGGGAGAAGATTCGGCAGGTGATGCGCTTTTCCGGGCCGCGGATGCTGTTTCACCATCCCGCCGCCGCAATCCGCCATGTGGTCGAAACAAAGAAAGAACAAAACAGATTGAAAGGCAAGGAACTGCAACATGAAAAACAATGACCTGACCAACACCCTGGTAGAAAACGCCCAGCAGGAGACCTCCCCGGCGCAGAAGACGACCCAGGAAAAGAGGAGCTTCCTGGGCTTCCAGACGAAGGACATCGTCTTTTTGGCTGTCCTGTCCGCCGTCATTCTGGTGACCAGCTCCTTTATGCCGCTGCTGCTCCACATTCCCGTGTTTGGCATCATTCAAATCGGGCTGGGGCTGCAATTCTCCCTGTTCCCCGCCATCGGCCTTGCCAAGGTGCGCAAACCCCTTTCGCTGGTCTTCATGTCCATTTGCAGCGGCGTGGTACTGCTCTTTATGAACACGGTGATGTTCCTTTGCCTGCTGGTCTGCGCCCTGATCGCGGAGGGCGTGGCGCTGCTGATTTTCAAAAGCTATGAAAAGGATGGGGCCTGCTTCCTGGCCTGCGCACTGTACTTCCCCCTGTCCCTGCCCTTCCTGTATGTGTGGTACCAAATCATGGGGGGAACGGTGCTGGCCTATGTGAACTCCGTCTGGTGGGTGACGGCGCTGATGTCCATTGCCGTGGTGGCGCTGTGCTGCCTGGGGTCCTATCTGGGCCTCCGCATTTGCAGAGAGCTGAAAAAATCCGGAGTGCTGAAAAAATGAGCGGTGACAAGAATATCCTCTATCCCCTGACGGGCCTCCTGTCCGCCGTGGCCATCCTGCTGTCCGGGTTGATTTTCGCAAAGGAGCCGCTGTGCCCGGTGCTTCTGACTGGATTCTTCCTCTGGCTGCTGCTGTTCGGCTGCCATCGGGCCTGCCTGCGGGTGCTGCTCCCCCTGTTGCTGGTGGGCGGGGTTTTTGCGGGCATCACCTATGCCGCCTCCGGGGACGGGCAGTCCGCCCTGAGCATGATGAACCGGACGGCGGCGGTGTTCCTGGCGGTGGTGCCCGGCATGAGTATGACCCCGGTGCAGATGACCCGCTGCCTGTCCTCCCTCCACGCCCCCCGGGCGGTAACGCTGGGGATGCTGATTGCATTGTCCTTCGTCCCCCTGCTGACCCTGGAGATTCGCCGGGTGCGGGAGGCCATGGTCACAAGGGGGGCAGGCAGTCTGCTCAGCCCCCAGATTTTCTACCGGGCGTTTCTGATTCCGCTGATCACCCGGCTGGTCAACATCTCCGACACCCTGTCCCTGAGTGTGGAGACGCGGGGGTTCACCCTGGATGGGAAGGACTACTCCATCTACCATTTGCAGCGCTTTTGCCCGAAGGATGGCCTGTATCTCCTGGGCATCGCGGCGGGCATCGCGGGAATGGCGGTGCTGGCATGAGGGCGGTGGCGTTGCAGGATGTCTGCTTCTCCTACGACGGGCAGAATCAGGTATTAAAGCATATCTCCTTTACAGCCGAGCGTGGAGAAATCACCCTGCTGGCCGGCCCCTCTGGCTGCGGGAAAAGCACGCTGCTGGCCATTCTGAGCGGCATCATCCCCAACATCACGCCGGGAACCCTCACCGGTGAGGTTTTCATTGACGGGGCCTCCATCCTGGGCCGGGGAACGGATGAGATCTGCCGCCAGGTGGGCATTGTTCTTCAGAATCCGGAGGCGCAAATCGTACATAAACGGGTGGAGGACGAGATTGCCTTCGGCCTGGAAAACCTGGGTCTGGCGGAAGATCGCATCGCCCGGCAGATCGAAACTGTGTGTAAACTGATGAACCTTAACACCGGCTGGCAGACCCGCACCCTCTCCGGCGGACAGAAGCAGCGGCTGGTGACCGCCTCCACCCTGGCTATGGGGCAGAAGATCCTGGTGCTGGACGAACCTCTGGCCAATCTGGACCAGACCGGCGGACGGGAGCTGATGGAGTTGCTGCGGGACCTGGCCGGCCACGGCTACGCCGTCATCGTGGTGGAGCATCGGCTGGACCTGGTGCTGCCCTATGCCGACGTCCTGTGGGCCATGGAAAGCGGAACGGTTCACAGGGTCACGGAGGCGGGGGCCTATCTGCACACCCAGACCCGGAAAATTGGGGACACCCTGCCGCCCTTTACACCGGGGGATGACCTGTTCACGCTGGAGCATATCTCCTATCGGGCGGGAGACCGGGACATCCTGAGGGATGTGACGTTTTCGGTGCCCAAATGCGCCAGAATGGTCATTCTGGGGGAAAACGGCTGCGGGAAGACCACCCTCCTCCGGCTGATCGCCCGGCTGAACCGCCCCACCGGCGGGAAACTCACCCAGCATCTGGAACCGGGATTTGATCGGCGTTCCAAGCCGGACAGGGCATGGTTCCAGGCGGTCGGGGTGGTGTATCAGAACCCCAACTATCAGCTTTTCATGCCCACGGTGCGTCAGGAGGTGGCCTTTGGCGCGGTATCCCAAGACTACGCCGATGAAATACTGGAGCAGTTCTCCATCGCCCATTTGGCAGACCGGCACCCCCAGTCCCTCTCCGAGGGGCAGAAGCGCAGGGTATCCATTGCGGCCATTGCAGCGACAAAACCCAAAGTGCTCCTTCTGGACGAGCCAACCGTCGGTCAGGACTACCGCGGGCTAAAGGAGCAGGTGGAGCTGCTGAACGAGCTGCACCGGCAGAGCGGCTGCACCATGCTCACCGTAACCCATGATGTGCGCTGTGCAGAGGCCCTGTGCGACCGTGCGGTGCTGATTGCAGATGGCGTGGTGCAGCGGCAGGGCGGCAAGGAACTTATCCGGGCGTATTTCGGCGTGTGATACCTCCGCCGACGGCTGCGGCGCGGTCAAATGACGACAAAACCCTCGCAGGGCTCCGATTTTGGGCCCCGCGGGGGGTTTCCTTTACACGCCGTCTCTGCCCTCCGCAGCGGCGCAAAACGCGCTCCTTCGGGTGCCTTTGGGCAACTTCCTGCTCATCCGGCGTTCCACCGGTTTTTATCTCCGGTCCTCGAAATTGCAAATCTGCATGGCGACGCCGTCCTCCATCACCTGAAAGCCGAAGCGCTGATAGAAGGCCGTGTTTTTGCTTTCCTCCGGCATGATTTCGAGATAAAGGTAGTGTTTATACTTTTCCCGGACCAGCCCGACCATATGGTTTGCAATCCCCTGATGCTGATAGTCCGGACGCACCAGCACATAGTGCATATAGGCCACCAGCTCGCTGTCGTCCAGCACCCGCGCCAGCCCGACCAGGGTATCGCCGTCCCAGGCGGTGATGACGGTGGAGGAGTGCATCAGCGCCTTGTGCAGCCTTGTGGGATACTGGCCGGACACCCAGCCCACGGACAGGAACAGGGCCTGCACCTGCTCGACTGTGAAGTTCTTCCGTTCTGTGTAGGTAATCATGAATCCGTCTCCTTAGGAATGATGGTTGCGTTTCCGGCAGGAGGCGGGGTCCGTCTGCCAGCGTGTAGTATAGCAGAGATGCGGGGGATGGCAAGGCGGGCGTAGCATTTAGGCGCTTTGTTTTCGCCGGAAACGTGCGCTCCCCTCCGGTGCGGTTCTGGGGAGGCAGCGGAGGGGAGAAATTTGTAAGTGTTAGTATTTTTCCACTTTGGTGATGTAGACTTCCGGTTGGGTGTCGATTCGGTAGTTGTGAACAAATTTGAGGTCATTTTCCCACTTGCTGAGTGCCAGTTCATTGCCTTCTTTGGAACCGTTCATGTTGATAAAATGCTCCAGGTAACGAATCGCATCCACCTTTGACATAATACCGTCATGGATTACTTTAGCTAAAATATAGTGGCGGGTAGATTCTGTTAGCCCTGCCTGTTGAGAAACAGTGTATCCGCACAAACGCAATGGGCTTTCTTCTGCCATGTTAAACTCACCATTAAAACCTTCAAAACCAATCATTTTGAGATTTCCAACCAGAACTCCAAAGGAATCCCTGTAATATGTAAACGATGTATAGCTCATCATCTGCCGTTGACATTCCTGACAATATTCAACATCAATTTTTACCTTATTACCACTCCCATCATAGAAAGTTGCAGTTGCTGGAATAATTGAATGTCCGCGTCTATGGCAAACAATTCTCCCTTTGTAAATATAAAGTGTCTTATTTTGAGGCAATATTGAAATTGTGCTCAAGGTATTTTTCGGCGGATAGTTAATTCCGTAGGCGTTAATCTCAATTCCTTCTTGATATAAGGCATAAATTTTAGTCTGCTTGCAAATATTCCGAATAGCTTCTAAATCCTTTTTTCGGTTATCTAATTTTAAAGATGGAGCAGCGCACAAAAACTCTGAAGAAATGACCTCTGGAAATCTAGCTCCAACGTGGTATGTTTTACTGTTAATTTCAACACTTTTACGTGGCGTATCTTTATTTTTCTCAAAAAGCAATGGAACAACAAGTAAGCTTTTAAGTTGTGAATTTTTCTCAACGACAATAAATACAGAATTTTCAGATGCGTCAGCATTGCACAAAGAAACCAAGGTTCCTGGATTCATTTTACTAGGGAACCTCTGATTTAATCTCACCTAACCGCATCGGCCTCAGATATGCTATAA
>JAJQCJ010000098.1 GCA_021202775.1 Clostridiales bacterium
GCCGGAGGAGAGCAGCGACCCGGAGCCGGAGGAGAGCAGCGACCCGGAGCCGGAGACGACCTCCTCCGAGGCAAAACCGGAGGAATCCGTCTCTGTGCCGGAGAAAACCGGCGGGACGCAGACCATGGACGAGCAAATTGACACCCTGTTGGCGGGCATGACCCTGGAGGAGAAGATTTGGCAGCTTTTCGTTGTGACACCGGAGCAGCTGGTGGGCACAGACACCGCCGTGACCGCCTGGAGCAGCGCCCTGACCAAGGCCCTGGCGGAAAAGCCGGTGGGCGGGCTGATTCTCTTTAAGCAGAATATCGTCTCCCCGTCCCAGACGAAATCTCTGCTGTCCGACGCACAGAGCAACGCGGAATACGGCCTGCTGCTCTCCGTAGACGAGGAGGGGGGCACGGTGGCCCGGGTCAGCGGCAACTCCAACATGGGGTATGCCTCCATCCCCAACATGGCGGACATCGGGGCCACCGGAGACACGGACGAGGCCTATCAGGTGGGGCTGACCCTGGGCAGGGAGCTGACCGAGCTGGGCTTTAACCTGGACTTTGCGCCGGTGGCGGACGTGGACTCCAACCCCAACAATCCGGTGATCGGCGTCCGCTCCTTCGGCAGCGACCCGGAGCTGGTGGCGGACATGGTGGCCGCCGCCGTGAAGGGCTTCCATCAGGGGGGCGTCCTGTGTACCCTCAAGCACTTCCCCGGCCACGGGGACACGGACACCGACAGCCACGAGGGCTTCGCCCAGACGGAAAAGACGCTGGACGAGCTGTGGGAGTGCGAGCTGCTGCCCTTCCAGTCGGGCATTGCGGCCGGGGCGGACTGCGTCATGGTGGCCCACATCGCCGCCCCCAACGTGACGGGGGACAACACCCCCGCCTCCCTGTCCTCCACCCTGGTGAACGGGCTGCTACGGGGAGACCTGGGCTTTGACGGCCTGGTCATCACCGACGCCCTGGACATGGGGGCCATCACCACCGCCTACACCCAGAGCAAGGCCGCCGTGCTGGCCATTCAGGCGGGGGTGGATTTGCTACTGAAGCCCCAGGATCTGGACGAGATGCACCAGGCCCTGGTGGACGCGGTGAAGAGCGGCCAACTGTCCGAGAGCCGCATTGAGGAGAGCGTCCGGCGGGTGCTGCGGGTGAAGCTGGAGAACGGAGCGCTGTAGGCATGCGTGGCTAGTGGCTGGAAGCTGTTAGCTGTTAGCAGGGGCGGCCCCTGGCAGTCCGGGGTATCCGGAGCGCAGCGCTTTTTGTTATCCAGTAGGGGCGCACAGTGTGCGCCCGCCTGTTTGCGCCCATGAAGTGGTTTTCAATCGGAAAACCGGCTGTTACGATCAGTGCATTTTGTATAGATATGTTTGATGATTGCTATTTGTATTCTTATTTTTGAATCAAACACGGATATGAAGTCAGACGTGGCCGGGCGCACACTGTGCGCCCCTACGGAAAACAGAAAGCACAGTCATAATTTTAAAGAGGAAACCTTGCCTCAGGAGTAGGTGACACCCGTGGAAGATCAGGAACTGACCTGTCAAAAATCCCGCCAGCGCCGGGCGGGTATTGCCGCCCGGCAGTCCCTCCCCGCCGCCCTCCGGCGGGCCGCTGACCGCCGCATCTGCGCCGCCCTGCTGGCATGCGGGGAATACCGGGCGGCCCAAACCATCCTGCTTTACGCCGCCGCAGGGGGCGAGGTGAATCTGGCGAACTTCGCGGCCCAGGCCCGGCGGGAGGGCAAAAGGCTGTGCTATCCCCGCTGCCTCCCCGGCCACCGGATGGACGCCCTCCAGCCCCTTGGGCCGGACAGCTGGGAGGAGGGAGCCTATCACATCCTTGCCCCCGTCCCGGCCCGCTCCCGGCGGATTCCGCCGGAGGAGGTGGAGCTGATTCTGGTGCCCTGCGCCGCCTTTGACCCCGCCTGCCGCCGGGTGGGGATGGGGGGGCGGCTACTATGACCGATACCTGACCCTGTGCCCCAACGCTGTCACCGTCGGCGTGGCCTACGACTGCCAGAAGGTGACCCGGGCGGCCTCCGGCCCCCTGGACGTGGGGCTGGACGCCTTCGTCACCGAGCTGGAGTGGTATCACAGATGACGTATTTACCGCACAAGGAGGAAGATTCCAATGGAAGCAATGACAACGCAGAGCTGTGAAGCCTTTCTGGAGGCCCTTTCCACCAAGGCCGCCGTCCCCGGCGGCGGCGGCGCCTCCGCCCTGGTGGGGGCGGTGGGGGTGGCCCTGGGCAACATGGTGGGCAGCCTCACCGTGGGCAAGAAGAAATACGCCGCCGTGGAGGAGGAGATGCAGCGTCTGAACCGGGAGTCCGCCGCCCTCCGTGCCCGGCTGGAGGAGCTGGTCACCGCCGACGCGGAGGCCTTCGCCCCCCTGTCCAAAGCCTACGGCCTCCCCGCCTCCACCCCGGAGGAACAGGCCCACAAGGCGGCGGTGATGGAGGAGGCCCTGGACAGGGCCTGTGCCGTCCCCATGGACATTATGCGCACCTGCTGCAAGGCCATCTCCCTGATTGAGGTGTACGCCGCCAAGGGCAGCGTCATGGCGGTGTCCGACGCGGGGGTGGCCGCCGCCTGCTGCAAGGCCGCCCTCCAGGGGGCCAGCCTGAACGTGTTCATCAACACCTGCTCCATGACAGACCGGGACAAGGCGGAGAGCCTAAACCGGGAGGCGGAGGAGCTGCTGGCGACCTGGTGCCCCCGGGCGGACAAGGTGTTTCAGGATGTGATGGGCCGCCTGAAGTAACCGCTGACGGCGGAGTTGGATGCTGGCTGTTAGCTGTTGGAGACCCCTCCGCCTCCTGCGGGGGCACCTCCCTTTTCAGGCAATGTCATCCACGTAAGCGGGCACACCCCTCCGCCGGCTGCCGCCGGTCCCCCTCCCTCGTCGGCGTTAGCTCCGTATCCTTCGCATCCGTCTAAAGCCGAATGCTCAGTCGCTCCGCAACGCCTCCTCTCAAAATCGAACCCGCTTCGCTGCGACCAACGGAAGTCCCCAGCGGGGAGGCTTCGATTTTGTTTGAAAACGTAGCGATTATTGCCAGCTTCATTGGCTCCCCTGAAAGGGTAGGGAGCGCAGCGGAAATGCCGCTTGACGGCGGAGCTGGCTGGTCGTAAGGCCAGACTGAGGGGTTTCCCTGGTACAGTTGATAGAAAGCTTGATTTCCATGCCGACGGCTTGACAAAATTCTGACAGAAAAGGAAGGTTCCCATGCCAATACTGCTGAAAGGCGGGCCCGTGGTGGCCGCCATGAACGAAAGCTCCGCCGCCCGCTGCGCCGCTCTTACGGCGAAAGGCGTCACCCCACAGCTGGCCATCGTCCGGGTGGGGGAGCGGCCCGACGACCTGAGCTATGAGCGGGGGGTCATAAAGCGCTGCGCCGCGGTGGGGGTTGCCGTCCGGCAATTCCTGCTGCCTGCCGACGCCGCCCAGGAGGACCTGCTGGCCGTCATCCACAAGGTGAACCGGGACAGGGCCATTCACGGCTGCCTGCTGTTCCGCCCCCTGCCCAAGACCATGGATGACGGGGCGATCCGGGCCGCCCTGGCCCCGGAGAAGGACGTGGACGGCATCACCGACCTGAGCCTGGCCGGGGTGTTCACCGGGGCGGCCACCGGCTTCGCCCCCTGCACCGCCCAGGCCTGCGCGGAGATTCTGGACTTCTACCAAATCCCCCTGTCTGGCAAACGGGTGACGGTGGTGGGCCGGAGCCTGGTGGTGGGGAAGCCCGCCGCCATGCTGCTGGACCGGCGCAACGCCACCGTGACCATGTGCAACAGCCGCACCCAGAACCTGGCCGCCGTCTGCCGGGAGGCGGACGTGGTGGTGGTGGCCATGGGGCGGATGGGCGCTGTCGGCGGGGACTGCCTCCGCCCCGGCCAGACCGTGGTGGATGTGGGGATTCACGTTGGCCCGGACGGGAAGCTCTGGGGCGACGTCCGCTTTGACGAGGCGGAGGGGATCGTCTCCGCCATCACCCCCGTTCCCGGCGGGGTGGGCACCGTCACCAACTCGGTGCTGGTGCGCCATGTCGTCGAGGCGGCAGAGCGGAGCCTGCCGTGATTTGTAAACCTTTCCTATTTTATAGTTGACAATTATCTCCTGCTGTGGTATAGTAATCAAGGTTCGGGGCTGCGCCCGTCTGCGCGGCCCCGTTTCCGATTTATTACAACAGGCAATGTCATCAACTTAATGCGTCACACCCCTCCACCGGCTGTCGCCGGTCCCCCTCCCTCGTCGGCGTTAGCTCCGTATCCTTCGCATCCGTCTAAAGCCGAATGCTCAGTCGCTCCGCAACGCCTCCTCTCAAAATCGAACCCGCTTCGCTGCGACCAACGGAAGTCCCCAGCGGGGAGGCTTCGATTTTGTTTGAAAACGTAGCGATTATTGCCAGCTTCATTGGCTCCCCGAAAGGGTAGGGAGCGCAGCGGAAATGCCGCTTAACGGCAGAGCTGGCTGGCCGCCAGGCCAGACTGAGGGGTGAAAACGCCGGAAATTTTCCTACAAATAATTTTTTTGAGAGAAACAATTCCGTTGAGTTGATGACATTACCACAACAGGAGGCTTCTTTTATGAGCACTGAAACGACAACCACTGCGGAATCATCCGCCCGCGCCAACCGTTCCCGCATCCGTGACCTGACCCTGATTGCCCTGTTCGCCGCGCTGATGGCCATCTGCTCCTGGATCTCCATCCCCGCCACCGTCCCCTTTACCATGCAGACCTTCGGCGTCTTTGTGGCCGTGGGGCTGCTGGGGGGCAAACGGGGCACCGGGGCGGTGCTGGTCTATATCCTGCTGGGGGCCGTGGGGCTGCCGGTGTTTGCCGGATTCTCCGGCGGGCTGGGTTCCCTGTTCGGCTCCGCCGGCGGGTATATCATCGGCTTCCTCGGCTCCGCCCTGGTGATGTGGGGGATGGAGAAGCTGTTCGGCACCGGGGCTGTGGCCCAAATTGCCTCCATGCTGGTGGGGCTGCTGGTGTGCTACGCCTTCGGCACCGCCTGGTTCATGGTGGTCTACACCACCGCCAACGGGGCGGTGACGCTGATGACGGTGCTGGGGTGGTGCGTCATCCCCTTCCTTCTGCCCGACCTCCTGAAAATTGCCCTGGCCTTCCTGATGACGGGCCGCCTGAAACGGTATGTGCCCCAGTGAGGGCGTATCCCCACGACAGTCTCTCCCAGTTTGCAGCAGCAGACCCCAGCCCGGATGGGCTGGGGTCCTTGTTTTGCGGTGTGCATTGCCGCCGTTTGGCACCTGCGGGGCGGCGCGCAGCAGGGGGTGTCGTCAGCTTAACCGGATGAAACGGAAATCCGCCCCATGCTGCAGCGTAAAAAACGCCGCCGCACAGAAGTGCGGCGGCGTTTTTGCGTTATCGTTTTGAACGGCCTCAGATAGATTTCACATACCGGCGCTCGTACCGGTACACCACCCGGATGCCGATGACGGAGAGGGCCACCCCGATCACCATCCAGGCCACCAGCCAGTCCAGCTCCGGCGTCTGACCGTACAGCATGGCGTTGCGCAGAGAGGTGATGACGAAGCAGGTGGGGTTCAGGTGAATCAGCCCGCTGCGCAGGGTTTCGCTCATGCTGGAGGTCTCCAGATTGTAGAACACGCCGGAGAGGTAGAACAGCAGCCGCAGCAGCACGTTGACGATGTTGGCCAGATCCTCCATAAACACGCCAAAGTGGAGCAGCAGCATGCTCAGCCCGAAAGTCAGCAAAAACAGCATCAGCAGATAGGGCAGCAGCCAGAACACTGTGGACTGGTAGGGCACCTGGTAAATCATCATGGTGATGATCACCAGCCCCAGAGAGATCAGCAGCTTGAACCCCTGCACCAGCATGGTGGACACCACCAGGGCGAACTTTGGCACATACACCTTGGAGATCACGCCCCGGTACTGTTTAATGAGCTTGACGCTGGAGTTAATACTCTTCTGGAAAAAGTTCCAGGTGCTGTAGCCGATGAAGATGAAGGCGCACAGATACTGCTGGGTTCGGCCGAAAATCATCGCATACACAAAGGTGTACACCAGCATGAACAGCAGCGGGTCCAGAATCCACCACAGCCAGTTCAGGAAGGAGCCGGCCACCTCATTTTTCAGTTGGGCCTTGGCGGAATAAACCATATATCGGTAGTATTTTTTTAAATCTCTGACAAAACGCTCCATAAGCAGTTACCTCGGAACACAAATTTCAAACTGTATTATAGCAGGTTTTTTCGGCGTTGGCAACTGTGAAAGCAAACTACTCACCGCCCCAAATCCCGCTTCATGGCGTCGGTGAGCCGCTCCAGATCGTCCATGGTGGAGACGTGGCTGATACGCTCCTTCCATCGAGCGGCGCCCCGCACCCCCCTGAGGTACCAGGCGTAGTGCTTCCGGGCCTCCAGGCAGGCAATCTTCTCCCCCTTCTGGGCTTTGGCCAGGGCGAACTGGCCCATGGCGGTGTCGCACCGCTCCTCCACGGTGGGTTCCGGGGGAATCTCCTCCCCCCGGAGGGCCGCCAGCCCCCGGCGGAACAGCCAGGGGTTGCCGAAGGCCCCCCGGCCCACCATGGCCATCTCACAGCCGGTGTAGCGGAGGATGTGGGGCACGTCCTCCGGCTCAAAAATGTCGCCGTTGGCAATCACCGGGATGGACACCCCCTGCCGCACGGCCCGGATGATGTCCCAGTCCGCCCGTCCGGAATACATCTGGGTTTTCGTCCTGCCGTGAATGGTGACGGCGGCGGCCCCCGCCGCCTCCAGGCACTGGGCAAACTCCACCGCGTTGACGCTGCCCTTGTCCCAGCCCTTCCGGGTCTTGACCGTCACCGGCACGCCGACGGCCCGGCGCACCGCCTCCACAATGGCGGCGGCCCGCTCCGGGTCCTTCATCAGGGCGGAGCCGTCCCCGTTGCCCGCCACCTTGGGCACCGGACAGCCCATGTTGATGTCGATGATGTCGGGATGGGCCACGGCCATCACCTTCTCCGCCGCCTGGGCCATGCAGTTCGGCTCGCTGCCGAAGAGCTGGACGGCCACGGGATGCTCCCCTTCCCCCAGCTCCAGCAAGCGGAGGGTCTTGCCGTCCTGAAAGCACAGCGCCTTGGCGGACACCATCTCCGTCACCGTATAGCCCGCGCCGAACCGGCGGCACACCGTCCGGAAGGCTAGGTCGGTGACCCCTGCCATGGGGGCCAGGGCCAGGGGGGTGTCGATGGTCACGTTGCCGATTTGCATGTTTGTTTCTCCTTTTCTGACAGCGTTGGGGGGAATCCGGGGGTGCTTTTCTTTATTTCGCAGGGGCGGCTTGCTCCTTGGGCAAGGATTGATAAAGGAACAACGTTTTTGCCCGACGGTTGGGCCTCCTTAGATAACGTTCGCTATCGAGGATTTGTCCGGCCTTCCCTGGCAAGGGCAAACGCTCTATCTCCTTCCAGTATCCATATCTAAGGAAACCAGCCCCGCCGGGAGGCAAAAACCTATTTCCTTTATCATTCCTTGCCTAAGGAGCAGCCGGCCGGGCAATCCCTCACTCCCCTGAGGTGATCTTCCCCACCAGCCGGTTCCCGTCCTCCACACCTTCAACGGTCACATTCCGGAGGACGTTGTGGAGGTCCTCCCCCCAGGCGTACACCTCCACATAGTTGGGGGCGTGGCCCCGCCACAGCCCCTCTCCGGAGGGGGCTCCCTCCGCCGTCTCCTCAAAGAGGACAGGCAGGGTCTCCCCCACGAACTGCGCCAGATAAGCCCCCTGCATTTCCCGGGCAATGGCGGTGGCCTGATGGCAGCGCGCCTCTTTCACGGCGTTGGTCAGCTGCCCCGGCAGCCGGTCGGCCACCGTGCCGCTGCGGCGGGAATAGGGGAAGATGTGCATGGCGGAGAACTGTGCCCGGCGCAGGAAGTCCAGCGTCTCGGCAAACTCCGCCTCCGTCTCCCCGGCGAAGCCGCAGATCAGGTCGGTGGTGATGGCGGGCCGGTCAAACCACTGCCGCAGCAGGCGGCAGCTCTCCAGAAACCGAGCGGTGTCATACCGGCGGTTCATCCGCTTCAGGGTGGCGTCGCAGCCCGATTGCAGGCTCAGATGGAAGTGGGGGCAGAGGTTGGGAAGCTCAGCTGCCCGGCGGCAGAAGTCCTCCGTGACGGTTCTCGGCTCCAGGGACCCCATCCGAATCCGCAGGCCGGGGACGGCGTGGCAGACGGCCTCCAGCAGGTCGATGAGGGTATCGTCTCCGGGCAGGTCCTTCCCCCAGGAGGAGATCTCGATGCCCGTCACCGCGATCTCCCGGTACCCCGCCGCAGCCAGCCCTCGGGCCTGGGCCACCGCGTCCTCCAGCGTCTCCGACCGCACAGGGCCGCGGGTGTAGGGGATGATGCAGTAGGTGCAGAAGTTGGCACAGCCGTCCTCCACCTTTAAGAGTGCCCTGGTGCGGCCGGTCAGCCCACCGGCGGGCAGCACCTCGAAGGGGGCATTGCGATGCACCGCGTCGTCCACGTCCAGCCGTCGGCGGCGTTCCTCCACCGCCTGCTCCACCGCGTCCAGAAACTCCAGCCGCTTCCCTGTGCCGTAGACCACGTCCGCCCCCAGGACCGCCACCTCCTCCGGTTTGGCCTGGGCATAGCAGCCGCAGACGGCCAACACGCTGTCCGGCGCCATCTTCTTCACCCGGCGCAGCATATTGCGGCACTTTTTGTCGCTGACGGCGGTGACGGAGCAGGTGTTCACAATGTAGGCGTCCGCCGGGGCGTGGAAGTCGGTGAGTGTGTGGCCCCGCTGGCGGAGGATGGTCTCCATGGCCTGGGTCTCGTACTGGTTGACCTTGCAGCCCAGGGTGTAAATGGCAAATCGCATGAGGCGCTCCCTTTCGTGTTGCTTTTTCTGCCGGGAACCGGTATAATAATGCTGCAGTGTGCGCAGCAGCCCTCAGGACCCAATGTCATCAACTTAAGGAAACGCACCCCTCCACCGGCTACCGCCGGTCCTCCTCCCCTTTCAGGGGAGGCAAGGGAGTTGCAGGAATCACCACGTCTTTGGCTCCCCTGAAAGGGGAGCTGGCTGGCCGCAAGGCCAGACTGAGGGGTGGGAACGCCGGGCATTTTCCCTATAAATAACATTTCCTAAGAGAAGCAATTTCCTTAAGTTGATGACACTGCCTCAGGGCTGCCGCAGCGTCCCTATTATAATCGTTTTCGGCGCCGCTGTACAGTGTTTTTCCGGGGATTTTCCGGAAAAAGCGCCGTCAGCCCCTTCCTCACCACCCTGACGCAACAGAAAGAAGGCTCCCTATGGACTACACCTATACCGAACTTGTCACTTTTTTGCTGCTGTACGGCTTCCTGGGCTGGCTGATCGAGGTGATCGTCGTCGTGGTGAAGGACCGCACCTTCTCCAACCGGGGCTTTTTCGACCTGCCCATCTGCCCCAAGTACGGCATTATGGCGGTGGCGCTGATGGTGGCCCTCCCCACCCTGGAAGGGCACGTCATCACCCAGTATATCCTGTCCCTGGTGGTGGTGTCGGTGGTGGACTTTCTGGCCGGCGACCTGACCCGCCGCACCTGGCGGCGGAAGCTGAGCCAGTACGAACGGGCCACCCTCTTCTCCGGCGAGTGGCAGGGCCTGCTCATGGCCATGGGGAAGGCGCTGACGGCGATGCTGGTGATCCTGCTGCTCCACCCCTTCCTGTATACCTTTGTCAGCCTGCTGCCCGTCCTGCTGCTGCGGATTGTGGACGGCGTGATTCTGGGCATCATGGCGTTTGACCTGGTGGGCGTCCTCTACGCCGTGTCCAAAAGCAGGAACGGGGCAGACCTGGCCCATGCGGAGGAAGTGCAGCAGAGCGAGCAGTCCGCCGTTCAGGGCAAACTGGGCAATCTCATCTGCCGCAACGTCTGGAGACGGCTGAACCGGGCCTACCCCGACATGGAGGGGCGGCACGGACGGGACGCCGGGGACTACGTGTTCGCCAAGGGCGTGTGCCTGGACAAACTGTTCTGGGTCTTTATCATCTGCGCCTTTCTGGGGGATTTGATCGAGACGGTGTTCTGCCGCTTCTCCGCCGGATTCTGGATGAGCCGCTCCAGCGTGCTGTACGGGGCCTTCTCCGTGGTGTGGGGCATTGGCGCGGTGGTGCTGACCATGGTGCTCCAGCCCCTGGCGGGGAAGGAGGACCGGTATGTGTTCTTGGGAGGCGCCGTCGTGGGCGGCGTGTACGAGTATATGTGCAGCGTGTTCACCGAGTACGTCTTTGGCACCGTCTTTTGGGACTACAGCGACATGCCCTTCAACATCAATGGCCGCACCAACCTGCTGTTCTGCATCTTCTGGGGGCTGCTGGCGGTGGTGTGGATCAAGGTGCTCTACCCCGCCATCAGCGGGTGGATCGAGCATCTCCCCACCCTCTACGCCAAAGTGGTCACCTGGGCGCTGGTGCTGCTGATGGTCGCCGACGCCCTGCTCACCGGGGCGGTGATGCTGCGCTATGTGGAGCGGAGCTATGACCTGGAGGCCGGCACCGTGCTGGAGGAGTTTATCGACAACAACTATTCCGACGAATTTGTGGAGGAACGATGGCCGAATATGAAACTGACCTGAGGGGGCCGGCAGAAACCCTCCCCGCCTTCCTGCCCCCGCTGCTGGAGGGGCAGTATGGCCCCGCCCTGACGGAGGGGATTCTGGCGGGGTACCGCTGCCAGCGGGCGGTGACCCTCCGGGCCAACACGCTGAAAACAGACCGGGCGGCGGTGGCCGCCGCCCTGACCGATGCCGGTCTGGCGCCGGAGCAGCAGCCCTGGTACCCGGACGCCTTCCTGCTACCCCAGGCCAGGGAGGAGGCCGTCCGGGCCCTGCCGATGTACGAGGCGGGGGAGGTGTACCTCCAAAGCCTCAGCTCCATGCTGCCGCCCCTGGTGCTGAACCCCCAGCCGGGGATGGATATTCTGGACATGGCCGCCGCCCCCGGCGGCAAGACCACCCAGCTGGCGGCGCTGGCGGGGAACCGCTGCCACATCACCGCCTGCGAGCTGAATCCCCGCCGGGGGGAGCGGCTGAAATACAACGTGGCAAAGCAGGGGGCCTCCTGCGTCTACGTCATGGTGACGGACGCCCGGCAGCTCAGTGACGGGTTCTCCTTCGACAACGTCCTGCTGGACGCGCCCTGCAGCGGCAGCGGCACCCTGTCCCTGACGGAGCCGGGGCCGGGGCGGTTCACCCAGGCCTTGGTGGAGAAGAGCGTCCGCAGCCAGAAGGCCCTGCTGGCCAAGGGGCTTCAGCTCCTGAAACCGGGGGGCGAGCTGGTGTACTCCACCTGCTCCATCCTGGCGGCGGAGAACGAGGACGTGGTGGCCTGGGCGCTGGAAAGCGCCGGGGTGGAGCTTGTCCCCGTCGAAGGGGACTGGCTGGAGGCGCTGCCCCTGCTGCCCACCCGGCTGGCGGGGACGGTGTGCGTCTGTCCGGACAGCCGGTTTGAGGGCTTCTTCGTGGCGAGGCTCCGGAAAACCGGGCCGGTGCGCCTGCCGGGGGTGCCCGGCGGCGGGAAGGGGAGAGCCTCCGCCCGGCGGAGGAGACGGTGAAGGGATGGACATCCTTAGACAAGGATGTTTGAAGGAGACAGGGTTTTGACCTCCCGCGGGGCGGGTTCTCCTTAGACAGCGTTCGCTATAGAGGATTTGTCCGGCCTTCGCCGTCAGGCGGCATTTCCGCTGCGCTCCCTACCCTTGCCAGGGAAGCAGGGGCCTGCTTTTCTCGATTCGTCGAGAAAAGCAGCAAAAGAGGACGACTCAAGAGGGGGACCTGTGGCCCCCTCTTAAGAATCTCCCCGTATCCCGCTGGGCTTCGCGCCGCCCGGCCTGCAAGTGGTCTATCAGGCAACAGACGATGTAACTTGACACGCACCAAAGCTGCCGCCGATGGCGGCTGGGTACGATTGCCGTTCCGCCCTGCCGGAGGCGGGCAGAACGAGCAATTTTATCATCCAACGATGGATAACATCTGCCTGAACCGCAAGGTGGCAACCTCTCATCAAGAAGCGTGATAAACCATTACTTTTTGCATCAGGTGCACTACCATATCCTTGCAGTCAGATTTCATCGACCAAAGGATAACAAAATTGACGCCCCGTTCCGCCCGCCTCCGGCAGGGCGGAACGGGCGGCAATCCCTGCCAGCCGCCATCGGCG
>JAJQCJ010000168.1 GCA_021202775.1 Clostridiales bacterium
CGCCCGGCCCGAACCCCGAGGCCAAACCGCCCCGTCCCCCGGCGGTTCCCATCCCGGAGGACGAGCTGTTCGACGAGGAGGACGACGAGGAAGCGCCCTCCAAAAAGAAGCATCACATTCTGTTCTGGGTGCTGCTGGTGGCGCTGATCGTCGTAGGCACGGAAACCGTGATCAAAGTGGTACAGACCTTTTCCGGTATCTCCACCAGCGTCTATTACGATGACGGCGACAACGACTTCTTCTACTACTACAGCGAAGGCGATGAGGACAGCAGCGAGGAAGAACAGAGCTATGAACTGCCGGCCTACACCGGGGACAGCTCTGACCTGTCCATCACCCTGGCGTCCAGTGAGGGGAAAACGGCCCTGACCTATCAGGAGCTGTACGCGAAGTGCCTCCCCTATATGGTCAGCATTACGGTCACGGCGGGTACCACCGGCGGCACCGGCTCCGGCATCATCCTGACGGAGGACGGCTATATCCTCACCTGCAACCATGTGGTGGCGGACTCGGCCACCTGCACCGTGCTGACCTATGACGACGTGGCCTACGCCGCCACTCTGGTGGGCTCCGACGAGCAGACCGACCTGGCTGTGCTGAAAATTGAGGCCACCGGCCTGACCCCGGCGGAGTTCGGCAATTCGGATGAGTTACAGGTGGGGGATGAGGCCCTGGTCATTGGCGACCCCCTGGGCAGCAACTTCCGGGGCTCCCTGACCAATGGCATTATCTCCGGCGTCAACCGCAGCGTCACCAGCAACGGCTACGCCATGACCCTGATTCAGACCACCGCCGCCGTCAACAGCGGCAACTCCGGCGGCGCCCTGTTCAACATCTACGGCCAGGTGGTGGGGGTGGTGAACCTGAAAATGGTCACCTCCAGCTCCAGCAGCAGTTCCGCCACCGTGGAGGGTATGGGCATGGCGGTTCCCTCCACCACGGTGGAGAACATCGTCAGCCAGCTGGCCAACGACGGCACGGTGCATCGCCCCGCCCTGGGGATTTCCTGCCGCAGCATCAGCGAGGCCACCTCCGCCATCACCGGTGTTCCGGAGGGGCTGATGGTGCAGTATATTTACGATGCCTCCGACTGCGCCGCCCAGGGGATTCAGCTCTATGACCTGATCACCGCCGCCAACGGCATCCCCGTGTCCACGGTGCAGGAGTTCAAGGAAGTGATCGCCGACCTGGGGATTGGCGACACCGTCACACTAACGATCTACCGGGACCTGAACCTGTCGGCAGAGGAGGACGGGGAGGACGCAGCGGATTCCTCCGTCGCCGCCGAGTCGGAGGCGGCGTCCGAGTACGAATACGACTATCAGTATTATGGGGAGATCACCGTCACCCTGATCGACTCTCTGCTGATGGAGTGAGCCGCCCCGCGCATAAAAGCGCCTGCTTTTGGATAAGCTGATCTTATCCGAAGCAGGCGTTTTTCCATGCAGCACAATCCAATCCCAATCAAAGGAAGCAGAGCTATGAAATTGCAGGACATTATGACAAAGAACGTGGTCACCATCACGCCGGAGGAGAGCGCCTCCCTGGCCGCCCGGCTGCTGACCCGGCACAACCTGGGGGCGCTGCCGGTGTGCTCCTACGACGGGCGGCTCCTGGGCATCGTCACAGACCGGGACATCGTCACCCGCTGCGTGGCCGCCGACCAGGACCCCCACCGGGTCCCCGTTCAGGACATTATGAGCCGTGAGCTGGAGACCATCGGCCCAGAGGACGACCCCAAGGCCGCCGCCCGGCAGATGGCCGCCGCCCAGGTGCGGCGGCTGCCGGTGGTGCGGGACGGGAAGGTGGTGGGCATGGTCTCCCTGGGGGATTTGGCCACCAACCGCCGCTGCGACACGGAGGCCGCCGACGCCCTCACCGAAATCTCCGAAAACATCCGCAGAAAGCGGTAATTCCCCGCAAAAAAGGCGCCGTCCAACCTGCAACTCGTTGGGCGGCGCCTTGTTCATTGCTCAGATGGCGACAGCCTTCAAAATCACACCGCTCATGGGCGGCAGCAGCAGACGCAGCGCCCCCTGCTGGGCCTGCACCACGGTTCCCCGCATGACATCCACCGCGAAGGAGCTGCCCCAGGGGATGGTGATCTCCTCCACAGCGTTGCCCGCGTTCACCGCCGTGGCGTATACCTCCCGCCCCAAGGTGCGCAGGAAGCTCAGGCTGTGCCCCGTGCAGCTGCCCCAGGACAGCTCCCCCTGCCGCAGGGCGGGGGCAGTTTTCCGCAGGTTGCCCAGGGTTCGGTACCATTGCAGCAGGGCCTTGTCCTCCTTCCCCCAGGGGTAGGGGCCGCGGTTGAAGGGGTCCTCGAAGCCGGTCATGCCCGCCTCGTCTCCGTAGTACACCGTAGGCGCGCCGGGGAAGGTGAACAGCACCATGGTCCCCAGCTTCAGCAGGGCGGTGCCCCGCTGGAGCTGCTCCTCCGTCATCACATAGTTCGCCCGCCAGTCCTTGGTCTGCTGGCCCATATCGCTGCCCACCCCCAGGTAGGTCAGGATGCGCAGGGTGTCGTGGGTGCCCAGGGAGTTCATGGCGGAGTAGAAGGCAAAGGGCGGATAGTTCTCCCGCAGGGTCTCCATCTCGTCCCGGAACGCCTCCCCCGGACCGCCCAGCAGGAAGTTGATCAGCGCCGTGCGGAAGGGGTAGTTCATCAGGCCGTCCAGGTGTTTCCCCAGCAGATGGCGGCGGCGGACGCCGTAGGCCACCTTGGTGGTGCCGTCCTCCCAGACCTCGCCGATGACGGCGGCGTCCGGCTTCTCCGCCCGGGCAGCGGCGTGGATGCCCTCCACGAAGTCGTCCGGCAGTTCGTCGGCCACATCCAGCCGCCAGCCGTCCGCACCGGCCCGCAGCCAGCGGCGGACAATGGAGTCCTCCCCCGCGAAGATGAAGTTCCGGTAGCCAGAGCTGTTCTCGTTCACGGCGGGGAGGGTGCGGACGCCCCACCAGCTGTCATAGTCGTCGGGCCAGTGCTTCCAGTCGAACCAGTCGTAATAGGGGGAGTCCTGGGACTGGGCCGCCCCCGGCTCCGGGTAGTAACCGTCGCCGTTGAAGTAGCGGGAGGTGTAGCCGGTGTGGTTGAACACCCCGTCCAGAATCACCCGAATCCCACGCTTGTGAGCCGCCTGGCACAGGGCGGAAAACTCCTCATTGGTGCCCAGCATGGGGTCGATTTTCGTGTAATCCGCCGTACCGTAGCGGTGATTCTCCGGCGCCTCGAAGATGGGGCAGAAGTAGATAGTCTCCACCCCCAGGGAGGCGATATAGTCCAGCTTCGCCGCCACCCCCTTCAGGCTGCCGCCGAAGAAGTCCCGGTTCGTCACCACCGGCTCCCCGGCGGGGTGCTGGCCGTTGTCGTACTCCGGGGCATCGTCCCAGCTCTGGTGGACGGTGCGGCCCCCCACCATGCCGGTGGGGTCGGGGATCTCCGTCCGGTAGAACCGGTCGGGGAAAATCTGATAGCACATCCCCTGTCCAAACCAGTCGGGCACCTGTTCGCCGCCGTCATAGACGGTGAGCTGGTGGGTGTCCAGCTCCACAAATTTACCGTTCAGCCCCTCCAGCCGGAACCGGTACCAGACCAGGCCCACATAATCCGTGGTGTCCAGGGTGCCAGTGAAGAGGTCATAGCCGCCCTCGGAGGCTGTCCAGGGCATGGGGACGGTGACCAGTCGGTTCCCCTGGAACTCAAACCATGCCAGCAGAGTCGCCCGGGAAAAACCCTCTGTCCGCAGCGGACGGAGGGTAAACTTCACCGTCGTACCGGAGGACACCGCCCCATAGGGGGTCTTATACTTCCGGTCACGAGAGTTGTAGATGGGGGTGTCAGACACTGGAATCAATCCTTCGCTCAATTTTTTCCAAGGTTTGAGTTGCGTTTGTCCACATCAGTCAGTTGATCAGCGCGTTTTCCGCGTTGACCCGTTCCAGGGTGGCGTCGTCGGAGAAGTAGTACTCCAGAATCGCGGCGGCGATCATGGCCGTATCGGCGCCCTGGCTGGGGGACTTCTCCACCACGGTGCAGATGGCGATCTCCGGGTCGTCATAGGGGGCAAAGGCCACGATGACGGCGTTGTACAGCCCCGTCGTGCCCAGCTGGGCGGTGCCGGTTTTCAGGCCCACGTCGATGCCCCAGGAGCGGAGGGTGTCAAAGTCCGTGATGTTATCCGCGTCGATGACCTGGCCCATGCCCGTTTTGATGGCCTCGTAGGCGTCGCTGCTGATCTCCACCTCGTTCAGGACGGTGGGCTCCACGCTGGTGACGATCTCGCTGTTGTCATAGGTTTTCACGCTTTTCAGGAAGTGGGCGGAGTACCGGGTGCCCCCGTTGATGAAGGTGGCGATATAGTTGGCCAGCTGGAGGGGGGTAAACTGGTTGTCGCTCTGGCCGATGACGGCGGACATGACATTGCCCAGGGTCCAGGTGGCCCCCACGGACTCGGAATACTCCGGCCCGGCGTTGACGCCGGTGCTCTCCGACAGCTCCACCCCGGTGGAGACCCCCAGGCCGAATTGCAGGGCGTAGTCCGTCAGGGTGTCGATGCCCACCAGGTCGGCCAGATTGTAGAAGAATACGTTGCAGGAATCCCGGACGGCGTCCGCCACGTTCTCCGTGCCGTGGCCGGCCCGGTACCAGCAGCGGTACACCCAGTCATAGTACTGGAAGGAGTAGTCGCACTCAAAGGTGGTAGAGGTGGTGATGGCCCCGGAGCTGAGGCCCGCCACCGCCGAGCAGATTTTATAGGTGGAGCCGGGGGCGTAGGTGCCCAGCAGCGCCCGGTTGTACAGGGGCAGCAGCTCGTCTGTCACCAGCTCTGAATAGTCCTGCGAGTAGGTGGCGGCGGAGTAGGTGGGCCAGGAGGCGCAGGCCAGAATCTCGCCGGTGTCGATGTCCACCACCACGGCGGCGCTGCCGCCGGCCCCGTCGTTGATGCCCGCAGTGTACTTCTCCAGGGCCTCCTCGGCGGCCTCCTGGAGCTTGATGTCAATGGTCAGGGTGACGTTGTTCCCCGCCTGAGGCTCCTCGGCGTACTCCTCGGAGATGATGTTGCCGTCGGCGTCCTTGGTCACCGTTTTCGTGCCGTCCGTCCCCCGGAGATACTCCTCAAAGGCGGACTCCACGCCGGAGAGGCCGATGATGGAGTCCATGCTGTACCCCTCCGCCAGATAGGTGGCCTTATTCTCGCTCCAGCTCTCGGCGGAGATAGCCCCCACCTGGCCCAGCAGGACGCCGGCATAGTCGGTGTTATAGGAGCGCTCGGTGGTGGCCACGATGTTGACCCCGTCCAGCCCCTCCTCCTTCACCACGCTGATGAAGGAAAAGTCCACATCCTCCAGGAAGTAGTAGTCCGTCCAGACGATCTGATCCACCCCGGCGCGGAGCAGGGCGGAGTACAGCACCCCCAGAATCTCCAGCTTCCGCTCCGGGTCCAGACTGGCGTCAATGCTGAAGGTGTTGCACATCTGGCGAATCAGCGTGTTGGCGCTGGTGCCGGTGGTGCCCCAGCCCATTTCCTGGCACAGGGTGTTCAGCCGGGTGGCGGTGTAGGTGCCGTTGGACACCACCAGATAGGGGGTGTCTGTGGTGAAGGCGAAGCTGCCGGTTTCCCCGTCATACTCCACCGGGAACTCGCTGTTGTTCCACTCCAGGCCCTGCTCCTCACACAGGGAGATGAGCTTCACCACGGTGGCGGCCTGGTTTGCCTCGGTTCCCATGCTGTCAATGTCCAGCTCCACATTGTAGACGGTGGTGTTGCTCACCAGCACCCGGCCGTACCGGTCATAGACGCTCCCTCTGGCGGCCTCCACCGTCTCGGTGGAGGTGGTCAGGCTCAGGTCGGTGGAGGCGGAGTCTGTAATGGCGTTGATCACCTGGGCGTCGTACAGCAGATAGAAGTAGTAGACGCACACCAGCACCAGGGCCACGGCGATGGACAGGGTCCGGGTCATAAATTTCTTACCTTCCACGGGAATACCTCAAAATCAGAAAATGCGACGGGAAGGCTTCCGCCTTCTCGCGGGATACGGCGGTCAGTCCGCCTTCGGCTGGCACCACCGGTGCACCTTTCCAAAGAGCAGATAGGCGGGCAGGGCGAACACCAGGGTGTACAGCCCCTCCGGCACCGCAATGGTCAGCAGGGTGTCCAGCTCGATGAGATAAAAGGTGTGCCGGAGCCAGACCAGAAACACCTCCAGCAGCGCGATGCCCGCCACATCGCTGACCAGGACGCCCACGATGGTGCGTCCGATCTTGTCGGCAAAGGCCCCCGCCAGCACCCCCAGCAGGGTGCAGGCCAGAATCATCACGCCGCCAATGCGGTAATAGACCAGGGCGCAGAGAATCCCAACCCCCAGCCCGAACAGGCTGCCGGAGAAGCTGCCCTCCAGGCAGGCCACCGTGATCACCGCCAGCGGGGCCAGCAGGGGGACGCCGCCGGAAATGGGGTACCGGTTGAACACGCAGCACTCCAGAAAAAACATCAGAAAAAACGCCAGGGTGTACAGCGTCCACTTCATCAGGCTGCCGCGACTGCGCAGCATAGCAGGGCCTCCTTTCAGCCGGCGGAAAATTCTTTTACGATAAAGACCTCGCTCAGCTCACTGAAGGTCACAGCGGGGGTGATGATGGCATAGTTCTCAATGCCGGCGGCGTCGGTGCGCACCTCGTCCACCGTACCGATCACCAGCCCGGAGGGATAGATGCCCGTATCGCCGGAGGTCAGCACCTCGTCCCCGGCGATGAGCTGGGCCTCGGAGGAGAGGTAGGTCAGCATACACTTGCCCGCGCTCATGGTGGAGAGATCGCTCTCCAGCATGGCGGCATCGTTGGTGCGGTAGACCACCGCGCCTACGCTGATGTCCGGGTCAATGATGGTGATGACAGTGCACCAGTTGGTACCAACTTCCGCCACCACCCCCACCAGGTTGCCCGTCTCGGTGATGACGCACTGATTGACCGCCACCCCGGCGGAGGAGCCCTTATCCAGGGTCAGGGTGGACTCCCAGCTGGTGCTGGAGCGGCCGGTGACGTTGGCGTCCTCAAAAACCATGTCATTCCGCTTTTCCGCCAGATTCAGCAGCTCCCGGAGCCGCTCATTTTCGTCCAAGGCGTCCTGGGCCTCCCGGTTCTCCTCCCGCATTTCGGCCACCTCCTGCTCCAGGTCGGCCACCTTCTGCTGCAGCTCCTCATAGCGGAAGGCGTAGTCATACACGCCCTCCACCCAGGAGAAAAAGCTGTTGGCTGCGTTGCGGAAGGGGGTGGCCACCACCCCCACCAGATTGGTCAGCGGCGCCGTAAAGTTGGGGACCACAGCGCTGCCCAGGGTCAGGCCGGCGGTGAGCAGCAGCGCCGCGATCACCACCCAGATGCCGTTTTTTCGGAAAAAATTCTTCAAGGTAAAACGTCCCTTCCTGCGAAGCGCCGGGGCGTCCGCGTCAGACGATAACTGCGATTTCAGATGGACTGCACCCCAAATCGGCCCAACATACGGTTCAGGCAGCTGATGGGCAGCCCCACTACATTATAATAATCTCCCTCGATCTTGTCAATAAAGAGGGCGCCCCGGCCCTGGATGCCGTAGGCTCCGGCCTTGTCCATGGGTTCGCCGGTGGCGATGTAAGCCAGCATTTCCCGCTGGGTCAGGGTGCAGAAGGTGACCTTGGTGGTCTCATGGCGCAGCTCCACCTCGTCGCCGCAGACCACGGCCACGCCGGTATGGACCAGATGCTTGCGGCCGGACAGGGCGTTCAGCATTTGCAGCGCCTCCGCCGCGTTTTTGGGCTTGCCCAGAATGTGGCCGTCCAGCACCACAACGGTGTCCGCGCCGATGACCACGGCGTCCTCGCCCTGATCCTTCGCCACCTCTCTGGCCTTGTGGAGGGCAAGACGCTCTACATACTCCTCCGGCGGGAGGGTGGGGTCCGCCTCCTCCTTCCCCTGGGCGGGGATGGTCTCAAAGTCCCGGAAGCCCATCTGCTCCAGCAGGGCCTTCCTGCGGGGGGATTGGGATGCTAAAATCAGTTTCATAATACGCTTACCTTCTTAACTGAACCTGAACTAAGGAACCTCTGAATAAATGAACAAGAGCGAATTGCGAGGAAATTTTCGTCAGAAAAAGGCGCAAAGGCGCAGGAATCCTGACGGATTTCAAGACTTTGCAACGCATTTATGGCGGAAATTTACCGCAAGGCGCCGCAGTTGCATTTATTCAGAGGTTCCCTAAACCTGAACCTCTTATTTCCCGGTGGAGCCGAAGCCGCCGGCCCCCCGCTCCGTCTCGTCCAAATCCTCCACCAGCCGGATATTCGCCTGGGCCACGGGGAGGATGGCCATCTGTGCGATGCGGTCCCCCGGCCGGACGGTGTAGGGGGCGTCGCCGGAGTTGGACAGGCAGACCATGATCTCCCCCCGGTAGTCGCTGTCGATGACCCCCACGCAGTTGGCGGGGGCGATGCCGTACTTCGTCCCCAGGCCGCTGCGGGCGAAGATCAGCGCCACATACCCCGCGTCCGGCAGGGCGATGGCGAAGCCGGTGTGGATGGTGGCCCGCTGGCCGGGGGCGATGGTCACGGCCTCCTCCATGCAGGCGTGGAGGTCCATGGCGGCGGCCCCGGCGCTGGCGTAGTAGGGCACGGGGATGTCCCGGCCGATTTTGTCCGAAAGTGCTTTGATTTTCAGTTCCATCACAGTGTATCCTCGCTTTGGCAGGCTTTTACTCCACCTCCCGGAAGTACAGCCCCCGGGTGTAGGCCTGCGGCATATCGTCGTTTTGGCCCAGATAGCGGGCCAGCATGCGGGCGCACTCCGCCCCCGTCTCCATGGTGAACCGGAGCCGGGCCGCCCACAGCCCCACATGGGCGTAGGTCTCCGGCTTATCCGCCAGGAACAGGGGGACGGCGTTTAAAATCTCGTTCCGGCAGCCGTAGGCCCGCACCACCGGGAAACGCATCCGCTTCCGATCCACCAGGGAGGGGACCTCCCGGCAGCCCTCCGTGCATTTGCCGGTGCGGTTTTTCACAATACAGTTCTCCGTAATCATCAGCGGCAGGCGGCCGTAGACCAGCAGCTCCGTGTCCAGGCACTTGGCCAGGTCCCGCACCCGCTCCCGCCGCTGCTCAAAGGACAGCACGGCGGAGGCAAAGCCCAGCCGTTTCAGCTCAGAAAGGGTCTCCGAATTGTACACCCCCAGGCCGAAGTCTCCCCGCACCACCGGGAACCCGGCCTCCCGCGCCAGCTCCATCCCGGCCAGGGTGGATACATAGGCGGTGTCCACCCCCCAGCGCCGCAGGGTGGTCAGCCGGTTCAGGCAGCCCTCCCGCTCCCTGTCCCACAGGATGCGGGGCAGCGTCACCGCCGGAATGATGCTCAGGGCCTGCATCCGGTCCACCCGGTCCTTTGCCCGGAGCATGGCCTCCAGATCCAGCGCCACCAGCGCGGGATGCAGGGCCAGCAGCTCCTCCGTCACCTGCTCCGCTTTGGCGCAGGACAGGGTGAAGCGGCACGGCGACCTTCCGTTCTCTGTCTTTGGGCAG
Organism: Clostridiales bacterium; assembly: GCA_021202775.1. Lineage (GTDB taxonomy): Bacteria > Bacillota > Clostridia > Oscillospirales > Oscillospiraceae > Onthomonas. The sequence goes on from JAJQCJ010000168.1 coordinate 9,544, forward strand.
GGCGTATAAACGCCTGTCCGCCGCTCCGGCGGGGCCACCCGCTGCCGGGACAGGGCGTCCAATGCCTCCCGGCGCAGGGCGTTCATCCGGGAGACGGGGAGGGACAGCCCCGCCTCCACCTCCGCCCGGACGGCCTGGCAGAAATAGGGGGTGCCGCCGGTTTTGGCAAGCTGCCCCTCCAGCTGTTCCGCCGTGACAGGGCGATGGAGGGCGGCCTCCGGCGGCGGGGCGGTGACGGCGGCACAGTGGCCATTCCGGTCCTCCGCTGTGACGGTGACAGGGCTCCCCGCCTCCACTCTGGCGGACAGCCGCACCGGCACCAGAGGCACCTCCCGCTGATAGCCCTTCCGGGCCTCGGCAAAGAGCTGCTCCGGCAGCGGCTCCTTCTCATGGACGCCGAACATCTCCGGGCCGGTGCGGCCCTGATAGTATCCGTCCGTAAAGCCCTGACGGGAGAAGGCCAGCCGAAGCTGCTCCAGCTCCTCCCGGGTGGGGCTGCGTTTTTCCTTTAAGGCGGCGGCGTAGATGCGGGTGACGATGGCCACATACTCCGGCCGCTTCATCCGGCCTTCGATTTTGGCACAGGCCACCCCCATGTCCTCCAGCTCCTGCAAATGCCCCGCCAGGCTCATGTCCTTCAGGGACAGGGGATAGCCCTCCGCCCAGTTCCCCCAGCCGTAGGGCTGGCGGCAGGGCTGGGCGCACATCCCCCGGTTGCCGCTGCGTCCGCCGATGACGGAGGAGAGGAAGCACTGGCCGGAGTAGCACATACACAGCGCCCCGTGGACAAATACCTCGATCTCCACCGGGCTGTGGGCACAGATGTGGGCGATGGCGTCCCGGGACAGCTCACGGCTCAGCACCACTCTTGTCATGCCCAGGTCGGCGGCGGCACGAACCCCGTCCAGGGAGTGCACCGTCATCTGGGTGGAGGCGTGGAGGGGCAGGTCCGGGGCCACCTGCCGCACCACGGCGGCCACGCCCAAATCCTGCACCAGCACCGCGTCAATGCCCAGCGCGCTGGCATAGGCGGCCAGCCGGGCGGCCTCCTCCAGCTCGCCGTCCCCCAGCAGGGTGTTCAGGGTCAGGTAGACCTTCACCCCCCGGAGGTGGCAGAAGTCCACCGCCTCCCTCAGGGCGTCGTCGTCAAAGTTGGCGGCCCCCCGGCGGGCGTTGAAATTGCCGGAGCCCAGGTAGACGGCGTCTGCCCCGCTGCGCACTGCGGCGATGACCGCCTCCTGCCCGCCGGCAGGGGATAGCAGCTCCATCATCGGCGGGAAAGGCTCACTTCTTGCCCAGCTGGAGGCGGACGATCTCCCGCTTGGCCTCGCTGAGCTGGCTGTCCAGCTTGCCCTTCTCGTCCAGGGCCTCCTTCAGCTGGCGGCGCAGGTCCTCATTGGAGGCAACGGCATGGTAATAGTTATCCGCCACGTTCAGGGCGGTCATGACCGCCACATCCAGGGCGGAGGCCCGGGAATCCCCCTTCAGCTCCGTCATCTGGGCGTCCACATAGGCGGCCACCTTCTCCACATAGGCGGCGTTGTCCGCACTGGACAGGATATAATTCCGGCCCGCGACGGTGACAGTGACTTTATTTTTCATACTGTTCCCTCCCGTATATTTTTCTCAGAAGCAAAGGCAGACAGTTATTAAATAGTATACCACATCTGGTTGAAAATGGGAACCGATTTTTTGCGTAAAATGCAGGATTTCTCTCATCGTTCCGCCCTGCGCAGCCCCTCCAGGTAGCTCCAGCCGCCCCGCAGAGGCTCCGGCAGGCAGAGGCCCCACAGGTCGTCTGCCCGGTTCTCCAGCAGGAACTGTTCCCCCGCGAGGCCGGTGAGGCGTTTCCCCTCCGCCGGGCGCACAATCAGGGGCGGGCCGTCCCGCTCCCGGAGCTGCCGCAGCAGGGGGCGACCCCCCTCGTCCAGGGCCAGGGCCTGGACAAAGGCCGGCTCCGCCGGGCAGTCCTCCCGTGTGACCCCCAGCCAGCAGTAAATCAGGATGCGCCGTAGCCGGGCGTAGGCGTAGCGCTTCGTTTTGGCCCGGCGGCAGAAGTCCTCCGGAGAGACGGCCTCCTGGGCCGCCCGGTAGAGCCGATGCTCCAGCCCCTCCGACACGTCGGGCAGGCGGGCGAAATCCTCCGGCGTGGCCCGGCGGAGGGCGGCCAGAACGGCCCGGTCACACCGGCTCAGGTCGGCGGGGAGCCTGCCCTCCCCGGCAAAGCGCAGCAGCAGTTCCCCCGCCTCTGTCGGCATCTTCTCCGCCGCCGCCCGGAACTGCCCCTGATACAGCAGCCCCCGCAGGGCAGAGGCGGACACCACCTCCCCCTCCAGCGCTCCGCTGTCGTGGGCCGCCCCCTGCCGCCGGACGGGGAAGGGGCGGATGCCGGTGCCCCGGAGGGCCCGGAGGTACTCCACCGCCAGCAGGTCGTTGGGCTGGCGGAGCACCTGGGCATCTTCCCCGATGAGCTTTGCCACCGCCCGCTCCCGGGCGGCGGCGAAGGAGCGGCCCCCGGCCAGCTCCTCCCGAAGCTGCCGGCGGTAGTCCTCCGTCTCCAGGGCGTCCGCCGCCCGTTGGAG
>JAJQCJ010000020.1:0-22526 GCA_021202775.1 Clostridiales bacterium
GCGCTGAGCAGCGCCTTGGTGTAGGGGTGCAGGGGGCGGCGGAACAGCTCCCGGGAGGGGGAGGTCTCCACCAGCTGACCCAGATACATGACGCAGATGTCGTCGGAGATGTGCCGCACCACGGACAGGTCGTGGGTGACGAACATATAGGTCAGGTCCATCTTCTCCTGCAAATCCATCAGCAGGTTCAGCACCTGGGCCTGAATGGACACGTCCAGAGCGGATACCGGCTCGTCGCACATGATGAACTGGGGGTTCAGGGCCAGGGCACGGGCGATGCCCACACGCTGGCGGCGGCCGCCGTCCATTTCGTGGGGATAAGCCAGGCGCAGCCGCTCCTCGATGCCGACCAAGTCCATCAGCTCCTCCGTCCGCTGCTGTACCTGGGCCTTGGTGAACCGGTGGGCCTCCTGAAGGGGCTCACGGATGGTGGCCTCCACGCTGGAGCGGGGGTTCAGGGAGGAGTAGGGGTCCTGGAATACGATGCTGACCTTCTCGCGGAGGCGGCGGAGGTCCTTGCCCTTGGCATAGGTGATGTCCTCGCCGTCCAGGCGGACGGTGCCGTCGGTGGTGTCCAGCAGGCGGATGATGGTGCGGCCCAGGGTAGACTTGCCGCAGCCGGACTCGCCCACCACACCCATGGTGTGGCCTTTTTCAATGGACAGGGTGATGTCATCTACGGCGTGGTTGGTGCCCGCGCCGACGCTGAAATACTTCTTCAGATGTTCTACTTCGAGAAGGGCCATGTCTTACACGCCTCCTTTCGCAAACTTACAGCAGCGGACAAAATGTCCCGGCTCCACTTCGATCATGGGCTGGTCCGCGCCGCACTTCGTGCCGTCGCAGTCCGGGCATCTGGGGCCGAACTTGCAGCCCGCAGGCAGGTTGGTGGGGTCAGGCGGCAGCCCGTGGATGGGGGACAGCCGCTTGGAATCGTCGTCCAGCTTGGGCAAGGAACCGAACAGCCCCAGGGTGTAGGGGTGCATGGGGTTGCGGAAGATCCGCTCCTTGGTGCCGTACTCCACGATTTCGCCGGCGTAAATGACGGCCACGTCGTCGCAGGTCTCGGCCACCACGCCCAGGTCGTGGGTGATGAGGATCATGGAGGTGTTCAGCTTCACGCGCAGTTCCTTCATCATGTCCAGCACCTGGGCCTGAATGGTCACGTCCAGGGCGGTGGTGGGCTCGTCCGCCAGAATCAGCTCCGGCTCGCAGGCCAGGGCCATGGCGATGACCACGCGCTGCTTCATGCCGCCGGAGAACTGATGGGGATAGTCCATGTAACGGACGCTGGCGATGCCCACCATCTCCAGCATTTCAATGGTGCGGTCCCTGGCCTGGGACTTGGTGAAGTCGTTGTGCTGGAGGACGACCTCGCTGATCTGGTCGCCCACCGTCATGGTGGGGTTCAGGGCGGTCATGGGGTCCTGGAAGATCATGGCGATCTTGTTGCCCCGGACCTTCAGCATTTCCTTCTCCGGCAGCTTCAGCAGGTCCTCGCCGTCCAGGTAGATCTCGCCCTGCTTCACCCTGGCGGGGGGCATGGGCAGGATGCGGAGGATGGCCTTGGCGATGGTGGTTTTGCCTGCGCCGGTCTCGCCCACCAGGCCCAGGGTCTGGCCCTTGGCCAGCTTCAGGTCCACGCCGTTGACGGCCTGGACGATTTGTCCGCCGGAGGAATATTCTACCACCAGGTCATGGATGGTCAAAAAGTTCTCACTCATCTCTCATTCCTCCTTAATCCTTCAGACGGGGATCCATGGCGTCCCGCAGGCCGTCGCCCAGCATATTGATGGACAGCACGGTGAGCAGGATGGCCAGACCGGGCATGATCATCTCGTGGGGATAGCTGGTCAGATAGCTCCGCGCGGAGGAGCACATGGCGCCCCACTCAGCGGTGGGCGGCTGAATGCCCAGGCCGATGTAGGAGAGGCCGGCGGCGGTCATCATGGTGCCGCCGATCTGGCCGGTGGTGCCCACGATGGTGGGGGCGATGGTGTTGGGCATCATGTGCTTGTAGATGATCTTCATCTTGGAGCAGTTCATGGCCTTGGCCGCCTCCAGGTACTCCATCTCACGCTCCTTCAGCGCCATGGCACGGGTGCCGCGGACAGAGCCGGGCAGGCCGCTGACGGACAGGGCCAGCACGGTGTACCAGAAGCCGTCGCCCAAGGCGGAGGAGATGATGATGGACAGCAGGGTGCCGGGGATGGCCATCCACACGTCGCAGATACGCATGGTGATGTTGTCCACCTGGCCGCCCAGGTAGCCCACCAGGCTGCCGAAGAACACGCCGAAGGCCATGCCCACGATGGCCACGGTGAAGCCCAGGGCCAGGGACAGGCGGCCACCGTACAGCACACGGCTGAAGATGTCACGGCCCAGGTTGTCGCAGCCCATGATGTGGGCCAGGGAGGGGGTGGCGTTCATGGCCGAATAGTCCATGTAATTGGGGTCATAGGGCGCGATGAAGGGTGCAAAGACGCAGGCCAGAATGATGATGACCAACGCCACCAGGCCGATCATGGCGGTTTTGCTCTTCACGAGCCGCCGCATGATTTGCCGGAACTGAGTATCCTTTTTCCGCTTCGGTGCGGAAGTGGCCGTCTTCGTTGCTGCGTTAGCCATTTTTCTTCCCACCTTTCTTTTCCTTGGGGCTGCCCTTCTTGGCAGCGTAGTTGACGTACTGAGCTTTGATTCTGGGGTCCAGGAAGGCATAGACCAGGTCCACCAGCAGGGTGACAACGGCGGAGAACAGGGCCAGAATCATGACGGAGCCACGGATAACCGGGTAGTCACGGGAGTTCACGCCGGTCAGCAGGTACTGGCCGATGCCGGGGAAGGAGAACACGTTCTCGATAACCACGGAGCCGCCGACCACCATGGACAGCTGCATACCCAGGGCGTTGATGACAGGGATCAGCGCGTTGGGGAGCATATGCTTGTAAATGACGGTGTTTTCCGGCAGGCCCTTGGCCCGTGCGGTGGTGACGAAGTCGGCCCGGATGGTCTCCAGCACCGCGCTTCTGGTCTGCCTGGCGTTCATGGCCAGGCCGGAGAGGGAGTTGGCCAGCACCGGCATCACCCAGTAGGTCCAGGCGGGATAGTCGCCGCTGATGCCGAAGGGGGGCAGCCAGCCCAGCTGCACGGAGAACAGCACCACCATCAGCAGGCCCAGGTAGAACTGGGGCACGGAGATGAACACCATGGCCAGCACCAGGACGCCCTGGTCCCAAATGGTGTTGCGGTGGATGGCGGCGTTGACGCCCAGAGGGATGCCGATGATGATGTTCAGCGCCATGGAAATCAGGCCCAGCCCCAGGGTACGGGGCAGACGGGTGGCAAACTCCTGAATGACGGGGACGCCGTACACATAGGATTCACCGAAGTCCAGGTGCAGGAAGGTGTCGCTGAGGAAGGTGGTCAGCTGTACTAAGTATGGTTCATTCAGCCCTAATTGCTCTCGCAGCCGTTGAATGTCCTCATTGGTGGCGCCGGTACCGAGGATGATCTGGGCCGGGTCACCCGGCACAAACCACAGGATAGTAAAGATAATGACGGCCACACAAAGCATGATGACGATCAACCAGAGCAATCTGTTAACGATATATCTCCACATATTCACGCCTCACTCTTTTTGCTTTTTTTGGGGTTGCGCCTGGGGTCACAGCTCCCCGCGGCGCAATCAATCAAGAATTATCTTGCTGAAATTCAGCTCTGAATAAGCGGCCCCGCCCTTACGAGCGGAGCCGCAGGTTTCAGTTGGAAAGTTTATTCGGTTGTGTCAGCTTTGCGGTGTTACTCCACGGAGCCGTCGAAGCAGCAGGCGCCGGGCAGTAGGTTCAGACGGTCGGACAGGCAGACGTAGGTGCAGTCCTCAGGAACGATGTCGTAGCAGTTGCCGGCGTACAGGCCCATGACATAGCCGTTGTCAACGGCCATCTGCCACCAGGCTTCCATGTTCTCGCTGGTGTGGCCGTCGGCGGTGTTGCACAGCTCCAGGAGAGCCTGCCACTCGTCATCGACGGTGAAGTAACCGGTGGCGGTGCCGGAGCCGCCGTTGGAGTTGTAGTCGAAGCCATGGCTCCAGGCGTTGACGTTGTAGTCACCGGCCATCATGCCCAGCACCAGATCCCAGGCGGCGGAGTCAGCCTGCGTGGAGGACATTGAGGCCTGGTCAAGGCCCTTCACCGTGGCGTTGATGCCGGCGGCGGCCAGCTGAGCGGCGATGACGGTGGCCACATCGTTGAAGGAGCTTATGCAGAGGATGGTCAGGGTTTCGCCGTTGTAGGAGGACTGAGCCAGATACTCAGAGACTGCGTCCAGATTGGCACCGTCGTTGGTGTTGTAGTTGTCCAGGCTGGACCAGTCAACATAGCTGAAGTCGGAGTAGTAGTCGGTGGCGAAGGAGTACACACGGGTGTAGCCGCTGCCCAGAGCGGTGATCAGGCCGTCCTGGTCAATGGCGTTGAAGATGGCCAGACGGAGGTTCACATCGCCGCAGAGGGAATCGTCGCTGCAGTTGGGGGCGATGTAGTAGATGAACTTCTGGGCATAGGAGTAGACGCTGTACTGGTCGCCGTACTCAGCACCCTCCAGGAAGGGGTCGATGTTCTCCAGGGCCATGTCATAGACCATGTCCAGAGCGCCGGATTTCACGCCGGTTTCACGGGAGCTGCCCTCGTCCACGAACTGATAGGTGATGGTCTGCACGTTGGCCTGGGACTCCTGACGGCGCAGGCTCTCATCGGTCTGCCAGTAGTCGTCATTCTTCTCGGTCACCAGGGTGGCGCCGGAGGTGTAGGAGACGAACTTGTAGGGGCCGGTGCCGCACATCTCGCTGGTCAGGTTGGCGGAGCAGTTCTCAGAGACGATGAAGCAGCGGGAGAGGAAGTTCTCCAGCGCGCCCAGAGCGGTCAGCTCCTCGGTGAAGGTGAAGAGAACGGTGGTGTCGTCCACGGCCTCAACGGAGACCAGGGTCTGCCAGTTGGAGGTGGTGGCGTTCTCATACTGATACATATAGCTGTAAGCTACGTCAGATGCGGTGATGTGGTTGCCCTCGTGGTCATAGATGTAATCGTAGATGTACACGGTGTAGGTGGTGGTGCCGGCCTCATGGTCGTAGCCGCCGTACTCGCCGCGGCTGGCATCGGCCAGCAGGGCGTAGAACTCGCCGTCTGCGGAGGTCTCGAACAGCATTTCGTAAACTTCATAGTTGCCGGGGACGTTGTTGTCGGTGCCCCAGGGCTCGATGGTGGTGGCGCTCTGCCAGGCCACGGTCAGGGAGGAACGGGTGATGGTGTTGTCAATGTTGGCGGTGTCGTGGAGGGAATCGGTGGTGCCGTCGCTGCTGGTGGAGTCATCCTCAGAGTCCGCGCTGCTGCCCTCGGCGTCGCTGGATGCGCCGTCGGAGGAGCTGGAGCCGGAATCTCCGCTGTTGGAGGTTCCGCTGCTGCTGGAACTGCCGCCGCAGGCCACCATGCTAAAGGCCATGGCCAGGGCGAGGATCAGAGCTAATACTTTTTTCATACGGTATTCTCCTTTTACGTTTTTTTTGGACTTTTAAAAACTCGCAAGCCCTTACGATGGAATTATAGCACAGTGGTTTTTCAAATGTCAACAAAGACTTTGACGGACTTTTATCCACTTTTTGCATAAAGCCCGTTGCTAATTATTCTTTTGTGTGGATGATTTTTGGAAAAGAGACTTTAAAATGTGTACAAAACGTATAAAATGATTTTAATATAGCTATCTGTATTTCAAACCGCGACACACAGGTTTCCTCCTGTATCTCGTAGGACATTTCGTGTTGGACTTGCGAACCGTTTCGGTTTATGATAAAGACAACAAGGGAACCTCTGAACAAATTCACACGGAACGCCGGGGCAGCCTCTCTGCCCTGGACAATACGAAAGGACGGTATTATTATATGTATAACAAACTTCCCCAGCTGTCCCTAGCCGAGCAGCAGATGCCTCTGGCCCGCTTCTACTACGGCTACCCCGTCCGCGACCTGCCCCAGGAGGTCAGGGACGTGATCTTCGGCGACCCCATCGACCCCTCCGAGGCCATTCAGCCGGAACACTTCCTGGATTGGCTCCAGCCCAAGGGTCAGTACCTGGCCCATGAGAACGCCTATTGTATGTTCGCCGACGGCAGCGGCTACATCGCCACCTACATGAAGTTCCCCAAAGACCTGGACGTGAAGAAGGTGTTCTGGTACCTGAACTGGCTGAACTTCCACTGCAAGAGCCAGCCGGAGGGCACCGGCAACCTGCGCTATAAGATCTGGAACCCCGCCGACCACTGGAACCACTACTTCGTCAACTGGAGGGACAAGAGCGAGGGCGTCTTCACCACCGAGAGCCTGGACATGGGCGAGGGCGACCGGAAGTATGACACCCTCCGCCACACCTACGACTTGCGGGAGTACGGCCTGACCCAGGAGAAGATCGACGAGATCGAAGCCTCCGGCATCGCCTGCCCCCTGACCAGCGACTGGGAGTCCTTCGACTTTGAAGGGGCCCACCTGACCCTGGGCCAGATTCGGCCCTGCCCCGACGGCGGCTTTGAGCGCCGGAGCTGCGAGTGGATCGGCTGGCGTCCCGGCAAGGACGGCAAAATCGAGCGCATCGAAAAGACCCCCTGCGACGAAGCCTACCTCCGGAAGGTGGCCTATCACACCCTGCTGGAGTGGCAGCATCTGGGCGACTACATTGACGACCTGTATGACACCTACCACAACAAGCCCAACGACGCGGACTGAACTGACGGAAAGAAGGCCCTCCCTATGCCACAGAAATTTCACCCTCTGAGCCAGGAGCTGCTGGACAGTATTCAACGAAAATATCTGGATTTGCACTACTGTGATGATTCCCCCATGCAGATTCTGGATCTGTACCTTCCCAACGAGCCCAGTGATCAGCCCTGCCCTGTCATCGTCCACACCCACGGCGGCGCCTTTGCCAACGGCGACCAGCGGGAGAACAACGCCGAGCCCATGCTCCGGGGTCTGGAGCGGGGCTATGCGGTGGCCAGTATCCAGTACCGCCGCAGCCGGGAGGCGTTCTTCCCCGCTCAGCTGTACGACGCCAAGGCCGCCGTCCGCTACCTCCGGGCCAACGCAGAGAAGTTCGGCCTGGACCCGGAGCGGTTCGCCACCTGGGGCCCCTCCTCCGGCGGCTGGCTGGCCTCCATGGTGGGGGTCACAGCGGGGAACCCCGCCTTTGAGGATCTCTCCCAGGGCAACCCCGGTTACAGCAGCGCCGTGCAGGCCGTGGTGGACTGGTGCGGCCCCTGCGGCGGCTTCCTGGAGATGGACAGGGCCTTCCGCCAGAGCGGTCTGGGCACGCCGGACCACGATTTGCCCGGCTCCCCGGAGTCCCGCTTCCTGGGCCGGGCGCTGCCGGAGATTCCGGAGCTGGTGAAGCTGGCCTGCCCCTGCACCTATGTGACGAAGGACGTGCCGCCGGTGTGCATCTTCCACGGCTCCGCTGACGAAGTGGTGCCGGTGGAGCAGTCCCTCCGGTTCTACAACACCATTGTGGAGCAGGCTGGGCCGGAGCGGGCGGAGCTGCACATCGCCGAGGGAAAGCTCCACCACGGTGACCCCTGGTACCATGAGCCCTGGGTGGCGGATACCTGTCTGGACTTTTTGGACAGAGTGCTGAAGGGCTAACCTTCCCCAAAAAAGACAAAACAACCCCCTGACAGCGGGTGTTTCCCGCTGTCAGGGGGTTCTCTTACGTTTCTTCTGTTACCACCTGGCGCAGCACGTCCACAAACCGCTTCTCCGCCTGGTTCAGGTGCTTTCCCTTGGGGTAGGTGACGGAGAGGTTGATGGGCGGGACATCCCGGAGGGGATAGCACCGCAGGGCGCCCACCTCCGGGTGCAGCAGCGCGCCGAACTTCCGCCTGCAATAGTCCTCCGGCCCCAGGAAGGCCCCGGTGCCTGTGCTGCACAGGGAGACCAGCAGGCTGGCGTCCTCCGACTTGAAGGCCTCCACCGGGACGAACCCCGCTGCCTGGAACAGCGCCTCCAGGGTGGGATGGAGCCGCCTGTTCTCGTAGAGCAGCAGGAAAGGCAGCCTTTGGAGGGCGGCCAGCCGCCCTTCCTCCAGAAGCGCGGCCTCCACCGCCGCCCATTCCCCGCCGAACACCTGCCGGGCCAGGGCCCGGTTCACCACCACGGCGAAGGGGTCGCCGGTGATGAGGGGGATGGATTCCAGGCCCTTGTCCACCGCGCCCCCCTGAAAGGTCAGATCGGGCACCTCGGTGGAATGGGGCGGGGCCACGGACACCTCATATTCCGGGTACTGCTTCGTAAACCGGCTGATGGCCTCCGGCAGGAAGGGGGGCAGATCGAAGGGCTGAACCCCCAGCACGATTTTGCTCCGGCAGGTGTTGCTGACGGCGGCGATCTCCCGGAGCATTTTGTCCTGGGTGTTCAGGATTTTCCGCCCGCCGCTGACGAAGCACTCCCCCGCCGGGGTCAGCGTCAGGGTGCGGCCCCGGTTCAGCAGGGGGGTGCCGATCTCCTCCTCCAGCCGCCGGATGTTCTCGCTGAGGGACTGCTGGGAGATGTACAGGCTCTGGGCGGCTCTGGTGAAGTTCCCGTACTCCACCACCGCGAGAAAGTATTCGATATTCTGAAAGTTCATGCGCTCCTCCTTCCGCCGTTGACCGTGGGATGATTCCTTACCCTCATTATAGCACAGGAAACGCCCTTTGCAACAGGAAAAATCCTGTACCACCGGTTGCCTTTCGTGTTGGACATCCTGTGTCAGAATGGGTATGATAAAGGTGATAAATGACAAGGTACCTTGTTGATTGGAGGATTTTTATGGAACAAAACAAAATGGCAGCCATGCCGATGAGAAAGCTGCTGCTGGAGATGTCGGTGCCGCTGATGCTGTCGCTGCTGATTCAGTCGCTGTACAACATTGTGGACGGCATTTTCGTGGCCCGGCTCAGCGAAAACGCCCTGACCGCCACCTCACTGGTGTACGCCGTCCAATTCCTGATGGTGGCGGCGTCTGTGGGTACCAGCGTGGGCCTGAACGCCCTGCTCTCCCAAAAGCTGGGCAAGGGAAAGCCGGAGGAGGCCTGCCGGGTCGCCACCACCGGTATCATCCTGATGCTGGTGACGGCGTCTCTCTTTACGGTGGTGGGCGTTTTCTTCTCTGACCCCATCGCCAGGGCCATGACCAGCGACCCGGAGTTACAGGAGCTTTGTAAGGAGTATATGGGGGTCTGCGTGGTGTTCTGCCACGGGATGTTCCTGCATATGTACGGCCAGCGGCTCCTGCAGGCGGTGGGGGACACCATGCTCAGCATGGTCACCCTGATCATCAGCGCCGGCACCAACATCATCCTGGACCCCATCATGATCTTCGGTCTGCTGGGCTGCCCTGCCATGGGCATCCGGGGGGCGGCCATTGCCACCGTCATCGGCCAGTGCATGGGGGCGGCCTCGGCCCTGCTCCTGAACCGCTGGAAGAACCCCACCATCCACGTCCATTTGAAAGGATACCGCTGGGACTGGCAGGACGTGGCCGACATCTACCGGGTGGGCCTGCCCACCATGGTGATGCAGGCCATCGGCAGCGTCATGACCTTCGCCGTCAACGCCACGCTGATGGCCGTCTCCTCCACGGCGGTGGCCTTCTTCGGGGTGTACTACAAGCTGCAAAGTTTCCTGATGATGCCGCTGAACGGCCTGGGCCAGGCGGTCATCCCCATCGTGGGCTATAACTACGGCGCAAAGGATGGGGGCCGTATCCGGGAGGTGTGGAACATCATCATCCCTGCAGGCGTGATCTTCTCCCTGGCCGCCACGGCGATTTTCCTGCTGCTGCCCCGGCAGCTGCTGGGCCTGTTCTCCGCCAGTGAGGAGATGCTGGCCGTCGGTGTTCCGGCCCTGCGCATTATCTCCGTGACCTTTGTCTGCGCCGCCGTGACCATGCTGTGCGGCTACTTCGCCTCCGGTCTGGGCAACGGGGTCATCAACATGGTGGGCGGAGCCCTGCGGCAGCTGGTGCTGCTGGTGCCGCTGGTCTACCTGTTCACCCTGTGGTTCGGTATTTCCTATACCTGGTACGCCATGTGGATCGCCGAGCTGGCGGCGATGGTGTACAGCGCCGTCAGCGTCCGCCGGGAGATACGCCGGAAAGTGGACCCGCTGCCGGACAAAGCGAAAGCGGAGTGAACCTGACGCCCCACAGACAACCTGACGCCGTCCCATTGGTTTTACCGGTGGGGCGGCGCTTTCTTTCGGTTCTGCGATTTCAGGGGTTGATTTGACAGCCCCTTTCCTCCTGTGCTATACTGTGGGATACTTCAACGGGGGGGAGGATTACGTTCCTTAGACAAGGAAGGAAAGAGGCCCCCAGCCACCCCAAGAAAAGAAAAATCCCAAAATCCCGCCGCAGGCCGTTGCTATTGGACAAAAGCTTTGCTATAATATGGGAAATGCAAACTTTTTACCGCAGGCGGGGGGAGGTCATCCGCCTGACAGAGGATTGTTTCGATGAAGTATCAAAGTTGGAAGTTGAGCCAGCCGGATGGGGCGCTGGCGGCGCGGTTCCAGCGCATGGGGGTGTCGCCCCTGGCGGCCCTGGTGCTGGCAGGCCGCGGATATGAGACAGAGGAGGAGGTGCGCCAGTTCCTGCGCAGGGACGAGGGCCTTCTCCACGACCCCATGCTGATGCGGGGGATGTCGGCGGCAGTGGCCCGCATCCGGCAGGGCCTGGCCCGGAAGGAGAAGATCTGCGTCTATGGCGACTATGACGTGGACGGCATCACCTCCACCTGTCTGCTGACCGCCTACCTGCGGGGGGAGGGCGGCCAGGTGCTGCCCTATGTGCCCAACCGGCTGAAGGAGGGCTATTCGCTGAACAAGGCCGCCCTGGAGGGGCTGAAAGAACAGGGGGTCTCTCTGATCGTGACAGTGGACTGCGGCATCACCAACCTGAACGAAGCGGCCTATGCCGCCCAGCTGGGGTTGGATCTGGTGATCACCGACCACCACGAATGTCTACCCCGGCTGCCTCGCTGCTGCGCGGTGGTGAACCCCCATCAGCCCATGTGCCCCTATCCCAACAAGGAGCTGGCCGGGGTAGGGGTGGCGCTGAAACTGGTGCTGGCCCTGGGCGGCCGGGAGCGGCAGCAGGAGCTGTTCCGGGCCTACGCCGACCTGGCGGCCATCGGCACGGTGGCCGACGTGATGGAGCTGACCGGGGAGAACCGGGCCATCGTCGGTCTGGGGCTGTCCTACCTGCAAACCACCCGCCGCAGGGGGCTGGCCGCCCTCCTCCGGGAGGCGGGGCTGGAGGGGAAGCGCCTCACCGCCGCCGCCGTCAGCTTCTCCCTGGCCCCCAGGCTGAACGCCGCCGGGCGGATGGGCTGCCCCAACCTGGCGGTGGAGCTGCTGTTGACCCAGGACGAGCAGGAGGCCACGCTGCTGGCCCGGGAGCTGTGCGAGCTGAACCGCCAGCGGCAGGCGGTGGAGATGGATATTTTCAACCACTGCATTGCCCAGCTCAGCCAGCACACCACCCCGCCGGAGGGGGCCATCATCCTGGCCGGGGAGCACTGGCATCAGGGCGTGGTGGGCATTGTGGCCTCCCGCCTGGTGGAGCGGTACCATCTGCCCGTCTTTATGATTTGCATTGAGGACGGCAAGGGGAAGGGCTCCTGCCGCAGCACGGAGGGCTTCAACCTGTTCGCCGCCCTGGAGGAGTGCACCGACCTGCTGGACACCTTCGGCGGCCACGAGCAGGCGGCAGGCTTCACCCTGCCGAAGGAGAACCTGCCCCAGTTCCGCCGCCGTATCTTGGACATTGCCAGAGAAGCGCCCCGGGCCGGAGCCGGGGAGAATCAGCTCCTGCTGGACGGGGCCGTTCCCGACGCCCGGCTGCTGACCCTGGAGAACGTGGCCGCCCTGGAGGAGCTGGAGCCCTTCGGCAGCGGCAACCCCAAGCCCACCTTCCTGCTGGAGGGGGCCTGTGTCACCGGCTTCGCCGGCATCGGCGGCGGGAAGCACACCAGAATACAGTTCACCCGGGACGGCGTATCCCTCAGCGCCATTTTCTTTTCCGCCACCCCTCAGGAGCTGCACCTGCGGATGGGGGCGGTGAAGGACGTGGCCTTTTATCCCCAGATCAACGAGTTCCGGGGGGTGCGCTCCGTTCAGCTGGTGCTGACGGATCTCCGCCGCAGCTGCACACCGGAGCAGCGGGAATTGCAGCTCTACCGCCGGTTCCACAGCGGACGGACGCTGACCCGGCGGGAGGCGGAGCACCTGCTGCCCCAGCGGCAGGACTTTGTGGTGGTCTGGCGGCTGATTTGCAAGGAGTGCGGCCAGGCCCCCCTGGAGGATCAGACGGAGGAGTTCCTGATCCGCCTCACCCGGAAGCAGGGGCCGGAGGCCCCGGTGTCCCGGACGCTGCTGTGCCTGGAGGTGTTCCGGGAGCGGGGCCTCATCGATCTGAGAATCAAGGAGGAGCATTTGTACATTGCGCTGCGTCCGGTGGCGGAGAAGGTGGACCTGGAGAGCAGCGAAGTGCTGAAACGACTGCGGCGGAGCCTGAAATAGCGGCGCCGCAGTCCGTCTCGGGCCGTTGAAGGAGAGAGCGGCGGCCCGGAAGAATTTGAGGGAGGAGAAGCATATGGACCCTATTCTGGAAATGTATCAGACGCTGGAGGAAAAAGTTCTGGCCTACAATCCCAACCTGGATAAGGATGCCCTGTACAGGGCCTTCCAGTATGCGGATAAGGCCCACGCCTCCCAGGTGCGGCGGGACGGCACCCCCTATATCACCCACCCCCTGCAGGTGGCCATGATTCTGGCGGACTTCAAAATGGATTTGGAGAGCCTGGAGGCCGCCCTGCTCCACGACTGCATTGAGGACACCGGCTCCACCTATGAGGAGATCGCCCAGCTCTTCGGTACGCCGGTGGCCGACCTGGTGGAGGGGGTCACCAAGCTGACCCGGCTGCAATACGCCACCCTGGAGGAGAAGCAGATGGAGAACCTCCGGAAGATGCTCATGGCCATGAGCAAGGATATCCGGGTGATTCTGGTGAAGCTCTGTGACCGCCTCCACAATATGCGCACCATGCAGTACCAGACCCCCAAGAAGCAGCGGGAGAAGAGCCTGGAAACCATGGAGATCTACGCCCCCATCGCCCACCGCCTGGGCATGCAGTGGCTGAAATGGGAGCTGGAGGACCTGTCCCTGAAATACCTGGACCCGGTGGGCTATTCGGACATCGAGCAGCAGCTGGCCGCCCGGGCCAACCGCAACCAGGAGTTCCTGAGCAATATGCAGTCCAAAATCAAGGCCCGGATGGAGGCCGAGGGCATTGAATGTACCATCACAGGCCGCATCAAGCACACCTATTCCATCTACCGGAAGATGTACACCCAGCACAAGACCCTGGACGAGATTTTTGACCTGTACGCACTGCGCATCATCGTCGACAGTGTGGCGGACTGCTACAACGCCCTGGGCCACGTCCACGACCTGTTCAACCCGGTGCCGGGGCGGTTCAAGGATTATATTTCCACCCCCAAGCCCAATATGTACCAGAGCCTTCACACCACCGTCATCGGCCGGGAGGGCATCCCCTTTGAGGTGCAGATTCGCACCTGGGAGATGCACGAGACGGCAGAATACGGCATTGCCGCCCACTGGAAGTACAAGCAGGGCTACTCCGGCGCCGACGCGGAGAATGAGAAGGCTTACGAGTGGGTGCGCCGCCTGCTGGAGAGCCAGGAGACCACCGAGGCGGAGGAGTTCGTCAAGAGCTTAAAGGTAGACCTGTTCTCCGACGAGGTATTCGTCTTTACCCCCAAGGGGGAGGTGAAGGGCCTCCCCGCCGGCTCCACCCCCATCGACTTTGCCTACAGCATCCATTCCGCCGTGGGCAACAGCATGATCGGCGCCAAGGTCAATGGCCGCATTGTCCCCTATGAGACGGTGCTGAACAACGGCGACATCTGTGAAATCCTCACCAGCAAGTCCGCCAAGGGCCCCAGCCGGGACTGGATGAACATCTGCAAGAGCAACGAGGCCCGGAACAAAATCCGCCAGTGGTTCAAGAAGGAGCGCCGCCAGGAGAACATTGTCACCGGCCGGGCCTCCTTTGAATCGGAGCTGAAACGGGCGGGCTACACCATGGCGGAGATCACCACCGACGATGTGCTGCCCCGGATTTTGAAGAAGGTGCAGTACGGCAGCCTGGACGATATGTACGCCGCCATCGGCTACGGCGGCACCACCTCCCTGAAAATGGTGAACCGTATCCGGGGCGAGATGAGCAGCATCCTCAAGGAGCGGAAGGATCAGGCCGCCGCCCTGGAGCTGGCCAGCCAGACCGAGCGGCAGGAGGAGACCATGCACGTCAAGACCTCCCTGCCGGAGCTGGCCGGCAAGCGGGAGGAGAAGCGCATCGCCCACACCGCCAACGGCATCATCGTGGAGGGGGTGGGGAACTGCCTGGTGAAGTTCGCCAAGTGCTGCGCCCCGGTGCCGGGGGACCCGGTGGTGGGCTTCATCACCAAGGGCTATGGCATCTCCGTCCACCGGCAGGACTGCCCCAATGCGGACCCCGCCCGGCGCAGGCCGGAGGAGAAGGACCGATGGATTCCCGTCACCTGGAGCGGCGGCAATCAGGACCTGTTCCACACCGCCCTGACCATCACCGCCAAGGACCGGCCCAACCTGTTTTTGGACATCGCCGCCGCCCTGTCCGCCGCCAAGGTGCGGGTGGACAGCCTGTCCGCCAAGGGCACGCCGGACGGCTACGCCACCGTCAGCGCTCTGGTGAACGTCCATGACCGGTACGAGCTGGACATGGTGGTGCGCAAGCTGAAAGGCGTGCGGGACGTGATGGACGTGGAGCGGGTCCATGGATAAGGAGAGGACCGTATGCGTGCAGTATTGACCCGTGTGAAATCCGCCAGCGTCGCCATCGAAGGGCAGACTGTCGGCCGGATTGGCCGGGGATACCTGATTCTGCTGGGGGTCGGCCCCGGGGACACCTCTGCGGAGGCCGCCCGCCTGGCGGAGAAAATCGCCAATTTACGCATTTTTAACGACGAAAACGGCAAAATGAACCTGAACCTGGCCACGGTGGGCGGGGAGATTCTGGTGGTGAGCCAGTTCACCCTGTACGCCGACCTCCGCTCCCGCCGCCCCGGCTTCTCCCACGCGGCGAAGCCGGAGCAGGCCGTTCCCCTGTACGAGCGTTTCATGGAGGAGCTGCGAAGCCGGGGCTTCCATGTGGAGCATGGGGAATTCGGCGCGGAGATGGAAGTGGCCAGCGTCAACGACGGCCCCGTCACCCTTTTGTACGACACCGACCAGTGACCGCCGCCCCACCGGAGCGGCACGAAAGGAGCCTTACCATGTTTGTAGACGCCATCACCGTTGGCCCTGTGGCCACCAACTGCTACCTGCTGGGGGATGAGGCCACGAAGCGCTGCGCCCTCATCGACCCCGGCGCACAGGCGCCGGACATCCTCCAAATGGCTGCGGAGGACGGCTACACACCGGCCATGATCCTCCTGACCCACGGCCACTTTGACCATGTGGACGGGGTGCGGGAGGTGCGGAATCTGGTGGGCAGCCTGCCGGTTTACCTCCACCCTGCCGACTATCCCTACGCCCCGGCGGGGCCGTACTCCCCCACCGGCCTGGGAAAGCTGGAGGACATCCACCTCTATCGAGAGGGGGACACGGTGACGATGGACGGTCTGACGATTCATGTGCTGGAGACGCCGGGCCATACGGCGGGCAGCGTCACCCTCCAGGTGGGGGACGTGCTCTTCACCGGGGACACCCTGTTCTGCGGTTCCTGCGGACGCACCGACTTTGAAACCAGCTCCCAAGCGGATATGCTCCGCTCTCTGGCCCGGCTGGCCCGGCTGGAGGGGGACTACAAGGTCTGCCCCGGCCACGAGGGGGCCAGCACCTTGGAGCGGGAGCGGAAGGGGAACCCCTTCCTGCGGTACGCGGTGAAGCATGTTTAGCTGTTAGCTATTAGCTGTTAGCTGTTAGCGGCGGTGGCTGGAACCGCCGGGTGTTCCCTCGTCCAGCAGGGGCGCTTTGTGCGCCTGACTGTCCGCCCCTCAGACAGCAATGTCATCAACTTAAAGATGCAATCTATCCTCGCTTGAGGGGAATAACGTAACCGTACAGTCAGATTTCAACGACCAAAGGACAATAAAATTGCTCGTTCTGCCCGCCTTCGGCAGGGCGGAACGGCAATCGTACCCAGCCGCCATCGGCGGCAGTCTCACCACCTGAAAGTTACTTCGTCTGTTGCCTGACAGACCACTTATGAACCAGACAGCGCGAAGCCCCAGCGGGATAGGAGAGGGGTTCTCAGGGGGGGAGCGAGGCCCCGAGCTTCCCCCTGAGCCGCCTTCTTTCCCCCATTTCTTGGCGGCGCAAGAAATGGGGCCCGCCCGGAGGGCAAAAACCTATTTCCTTTATCAAACCTTGCCTAAGGAGAACCAACACATAAGTCCAAAAGGAGCCCCACCCATGAAGTTATACCTCACCGGCCACAACTACCGCTACGCGGTGGAGCAGATTCTGATGGTGCTGTTCCCCGGAGAGAAGCCGGAGTACCCCACCTCCCCGCCCGGCCAGGGGGAGCGGTTCTGTTCTGCCGCCCTGGACTGCGGGGAGGAGTCCGTCACCGCCCGGGCCGCCATCGGCTGGGACGGGGCCTCCGCCGCCGGGGAGAGCGGCTGCCCCCTCCCTCTGCCGGAGGACGGGCTGGAACGGGACAGACTGCTCCAGCGTATCCTGAAGCAGGCCATCTACAAAGCCGCCGTGGAGATTCTGGGGAAGGAGCCCCCCTGGGGGGCGCTGTCCGGCATCCGCCCGGCCAAGCTGGCCTCCAAAGCGCTGGAGCAGGGACAGACCGAGGAGGAGACCCGGAAGCTGTTCCGGGAGGTCTACTTCGTCTCCCCCAGCCGCACCGAGCTGGCCCTGGACGCCGCCCGTGCGGGGCTGGCGGCAAAGAAGAGCCTGCGGCCCGACGAGATCAGCCTGTATGTGGGTATCCCCTTCTGCCCCACCCGCTGCGTCTACTGCTCCTTCGTCTCGGCGGACGTGAAGCGGGCCATGAAGCTGATGGAGCCCTTTGTGGCGGCCCTGCACAAAGAGATCGACTGCGCCGCCGGGCTGCTCCGGGAGGCGGGGCTGCACCTGCGCACCATTTACCTGGGGGGCGGCACCCCCACCACCCTGTCCGCCGGGCAGCTGGACGGTATCCTCTCCCACCTCCGGGACGCCTTTGACCTGTCCCGCCTGACGGAGCTGACGGTGGAGGCGGGGCGTCCGGACACCATCACCCCGGAGAAGCTGGCGGTGCTCCGCCGCCGGGGGGTCACACGGGTCAGCGTCAACCCTCAGAGCATGGAGGACAACGTCCTCCGGGCCATCGGCCGGGCACACACGGCGGAGGATATTCTCTCCGCCTACCAGATCGTCCGGGATGCGGGCATCCCTGCGGTGAACATGGATTTAATTGCCGGTCTGCCGGAGGACACTCTGTCCGGCTTTCAGGGCACCCTGGACCAGGTGCTGGCCCTGGACCCGGAGAACATCACCGTCCACACCCTGGCCCTGAAAAAGGGGGCCCGGCTTATGCTGGAGCAGCACCCCCTCCCCTCCGGGGAGGAGACCGCCGCCATGCTGGACTATGCCTGGGCCGCCCTGCGGCAGGCGGGGCAGATTCCCTACTACCTGTACCGGCAGAAGTATATGTCCGGTGCGCTGGAGAACATCGGCTGGTGCAAGCCCGGTTATGAGGGGCTGTACAACATCTGCATCATGGAGGAGCTGCACACCATCCTGGCCCTGGGGGCCGGCGGCTCCACCAAGCTCACCGACCCCGCCACCGGCAGAATCGTCCGCATCACCAACCCCAAGTATCCCAAGGAGTATATCGAGCGCATTGACCAGCTTTGCGCGGAGAAGCGTCCCCTGGTGGAATTCCACCGGGCCATGGCCTCCCGACCCTGACCCAACCCGAAACGGAGAAACGCTATGGCATTCCAGTTAGAAGAAATCAACCTGATGGCGAAGGCCGACCCCCAGGGCTTTATCCAGCTGGGGGAGGCCAACTACGACCGGAAATTGCAGGACGCCGCCGAGCGGGTGGCGGCCCACAGGAAGGAGAGTCCGGTGGTGCTGCTGTCAGGCCCCTCCGGCTCCGGCAAGACCACCACCTCCCTGAAGCTGCGGGATGCGCTGCTGCGCCGGGGCATCAAAACCCACACCGTCTCCCTGGACGACTATTTCCGGACGGTCAGCCCCCTGACCTCCCCCCGCACACCCACCGGGGAGTACGACTTTGAATCCCCGGAGTGCCTGGACATGGAGCTGCTGAACGAGCATTTCACTGCCCTCAGCCGGGGGGAGACGATTCTGGTGCCCCATTACGACTTCCCCCGCCATATGCGGGATACCAGCCGCTGCCGGGAGCTGACCCTGGGGAAGGACGAGATTGCCGTCTTTGAGGGCATCCACGCCCTGAATGACGCCCTGTTTGAGGCCCACCCGGAGGCCTTCCGCATCTACCTCTCCGCCCGCTCCAACGTGCTGAACCACGGCGAGGTGGTCTTTAAGGGCACCTGGATGCGGCTGGTGCGGCGCAGCGTCCGGGATTTGAACTTCCGGGGCAGCGAGATCCTGATGACCCTCTCCATGTGGGACAATATCCGCCGGGGGGAGAAGCTGTATATCTCCCCCTACAAACACCGGGCCGACCTGCTGTTTGACTCCGCCCTGTCCTACGAGGTGGGGGTCATGAGCCACTACGCCGCCCCCATCTTCCGGGCGATTCCCAAAGAGGACATCCGCCGCAGGGAGATGCTGAACATGATCGCGGCCTTTGACCGGTTCGTGCCCATCGACCCGGCGCTGGTGCCGGAGGACAGCGTCCTGCGGGAGTTCATCGGCGGCGGCAGCTATCATGCCCATTGACGGTTCAACACGATACGCAAAAAGCGGCGGGAGCATTTGCTCCCGCCGCTTTGCTGCGCGTTTTTGGTTGTTCCGGGTTTGCCGGAGGGGTCAGCCTTGCCTTCTGCGCCGGAAGAACAGGACGCCTGCGCCGCCGCAGAGGGTCAGACCCGCCAGGGTGTACATCCAGAGGCCGGAGCCGCCGGTGGAGGGGAGCTCGACGCCTGAGGAATAGACGTTGGTGAAGGTCACAGCCCCATCGGAAGTGCTCAAATCGATCTCTGTGGCGGTGTAGCCTGTGACGGTTCCGTTGCCGTCTGTAATGGCGGTCAGCTCATAATAGGTTGTGGTCACAGTGGTTTCATAGGTGGTCACAGTCCCTGATGTGCTGGATGTTACAGCAACTACCACCTTCGCACCGTAAATCGTGCCGTCGTAGGTGACATATTCACCGTCCCCCTGGGTCTCGCTGATGATGTAGTAGTAGGTGCCTGCGTCTGAGGTGCTGTAGGTGATTTTTGAGAAGCTGACCGTAGACTGGGAATCTCCGCTGGCATCGGCCGTCGCGGCGCCGTTTGTCACGCTCTCCACAGGGCTGCCCAACGCGCTGGCAAGCGTCCAGGTCGCTCCGTCCTCGGTTATGTCGGCTTCGTACAGGTTAAAGGTGAAGTCGCCGCTCGCCATGCTGCTGTTCACATAGGTCTTTTGCACCGAAGGCTCCCAGCCGGCGGACAGATACAGCAGACTTCCAATGTCGAGGGCAAAGTCCAGGCCGTTTCGGGAGTCGCCCCAGCTGTCGCACAGCACGATGGCCACCTCAAAGTAGGTCATGCCGCTGATATCAATGCCCGTGTTCGCCAGGTCCTGATAAGCCTGGCTGCTGGCCCAGGTGGAGGAGGTGTAGCTGGTGCCGTAAATGTAGTTGTAAAGCTGCCAGGCGCGGGCCGCAGTTACGGGATAATAGCTCCCCTCCGGGTAGGTCGTGGTGGAGTCAATGGCGACAGAATAAGTATAAGTATCACCACTATCCGTATCTGTAACCGTATAAGTGATCACCACAGTATAACTTGTGTCGAAACTGATGCTGTGATTGCCGGTGGTGGAGCTGGAACCGGCGCTGACAAAGTGGCACTGCCAGTTTGACTCACTGGTGTTTTCCGTTATGGATACGGTGTGATAAACCTCGCTGCCGCTGCTGTCATACACCACGACGCTTGTAATACCTGTCAGTGTCAGAGAAGAACTTGTGCTGGTCATTATCACCTGTTTGATGTCGATATGTTCGTATTTTCCGCTGCTGGTATCCCGCACCAGGCTGATCACGTTCCCGTTTGTCGCGTCCGCCGTCACCGAGCCGCTGTAGGAGTAGGTGTAGTTGTTGGCCGTATAATTCGACGTGGTGACGGTGTAGGTCGCGCCGTTGGACAACTCGAAGGTCACCTGACCGCTGCTGTCTGTTGTGCCGCTGTCCACAAGGGTTCCGTTGGAGTCGTACACATACACCGTCACGCCGGACGCCGCCGCAGACGTTCCGCTGCTGGTGGGATAGACCACGGTGAAGGTTACGTCTGCCACGCCGTAATAGACCGTGTAGGTGTCCGTGGCCGTCTCGGTCACGGTGTTTCCGCCGCCGTCCTCATAGGTATAGGTGGCCGTCACCGTGACGGTTACCTCGGTGCCGTCCGAAACGTCCGAAGCCCAGGTCAGCGTGGCGGTTTCCCCGCCCCCGGAAATGCTGGCGGAAGCTGTATCGTCCACCGTCCAGGTGTAGGACACATCCGTTCCGCTGAAATTGGACGGGGTGGCGGTCAGGGTGTAGCCTGTGGTCGTTTCCTCGGCGGAGATGGACACGCTGGGGTCCTTTGTATTGCTGACATAGTACACGGAAACGGAGGAAATGCTGCTTACGTTCGAAATAGAGGAGCTGGTTGTTGTGATTGTATAACTTCCATTTGGTCCTTGCTTTGTGTAAGTAATGGCGGTAGCTTCATTTGTCGAACCGGAATTGTATACCACCGTCGCATAGGAAAATGTATAGTCATCAGAACTGAGCAGGGTCGTCAGGTCAACACTGCTACCAGCGCTCAGGCTGACATCGGAGACAGTTCCTGTATACTCGCTTCCATCGACATATACTGTGACATCGAGCGTAGTGGTTTCTGTCTTGTTATTAGGGCCGGTGCTGCTCCAGGTCACCGTAAAGGTGGAGAAGCTTTCCACCGCGAATTCGATGGTTGCGGTTTCGGTGTCCACGGTTCCCTCGGTGTCCTCGCTGGCGTCCGCCACCAGAACCGTCTCCACCCCGTCCTCCGTCTCGGCCAGGTGCTGAACCTCGATGGTGCCGGCGTCGGCGTCCTCCGGCAGAAGGGCGGAGGCGTCAATGCTGACGGTCACGGCCCCGGAGGGCTCCACTTTCAGCCCGTCGCCGTCATGGAAGGCGATGTCCAGGGCGGCCATGCCGCTGTCCTCGTCCTCCCCGTCGTAGCCGATGGCTTCGGCGGCGTTGGCGTAGGCGTCGCTGTCCTCGTCCAGCAGGGCGACGGACAGCTCCGCGCCCTCCGGCAGAGCGCCCACCGGCGCGGTGACGGTGACGGTGACGCCGTCTGCGCTGGCGGTGTAAGTCTCGGTTTCGACTTCGTCCGCGCCTTCCTCGTCGGAGCCTTCTTCGTCTGCGCCTTCCTCGTCTGCGCCCTCCTCGTCGGAGCCTTCTTCGTCTGCGCCTTCCTCGTCGGAGCCTTCTTCGTCTGCGCCTTCCTCGTCGGAGCCTTCTTCGTCTGCGCCTTCCTCGTCGGAGCCTTCCTCGTCAGAGCCTTCTTCGGCTTCTTCCTCCGTCTCCTGCTCCGGCAGGACGCCGTAACCGAGAATGGTGCCATCGTCGGCGGCATAGGTGTTTTCCGCCACGGCGTCCGCGCCGTCGTCGGTTTCACAGTCGCCCTCGATCACCGTCAGATTGCCGCTGATGGCATCGACACCGGTGACGATGCCGACCCGGTCCGCCTTCCCGTCCCCGTCCGTGTCGAAGAACGCCAGGTCGCCGGATGCGGGGGCGCAGTCCGCCGCCTCCGCATACAGGCCGCACTCATTCAGCTTCACCGCCCAGGCGTAAGCGCCGGTGGACTCCGGGAAGTCCTCCGTGGAGACGCCCCCGTAGTACAGGCAGAAGGAGGCGAACATGGCGTCCCAGCCGCCGTACTCGTTGCCGGCCCAGGCGCCGTAGCGGGTGTAGCCCCGGCGGGTCTCCCCGTCCTCGTCCAGGGTGAAGTTGGCGGTGCTCTCGGTATAGCCCAGCTGGCTCTCCGCCACGGCGGCCACGTCCTCCGCCCAGACACCGGTGAGCTCCGGCAGGGTGGCCTCCCAGTCGTCGGCGGTCTCCACGTCGGCGGTTTCGTCGCTCATGCAGGCGACAGTGTGGGTGTGTTCCTCCAGGGTGCAGGTCAGCACGGTCTCATAACAGTCCTCCGTGTGGGTGTGGCCCTCGGATTCCTCCAGGGCGCAGACCAGCACCTCCTCCGTCTCATAGCAGTCCTCTGTGTGGGTGTG
>JAJQCJ010000020.1:22626-64024 GCA_021202775.1 Clostridiales bacterium
CCAGGGCGCAGACCAGCACCTCCTCCGTCTCATAGCAGTCCTCTGTGTGGGTGTGACCCTCGCTTTCCTCCAGCTCGCAGGTCAGATTGCCCTCCTCGTCATAGCAGTCCTCTGTGTGGGTGTGGCCCTCGCACTCCTCCAGTTCGCAGACCAGGGTGGTCACCGTTTCATAACAGTCCTCTGTGTGGGTGTGGCCTTCGCTCTCCTCCAGGGTGCAGGTCAGCGCCGTCTCATAACAGTCCTCCGTGTGGGTATGTTCCTCCAGGCCGCAGTAAGTCTCGTTGGTCAGGGCGATGCCGGTATAGTGAAGCTGCCAGAACACGCCGCAGGCGACCAGCAGCGCCAGAGCCAGCAGCAGAGAGGTCATCCGGCGGGCCTTCTGATGGTCCGCCCGGAACCGCTCCACATAGGTATTCACTATGTTTTTCATAAACCTCCACCTCTGCTTTCGCCCCGGCGGCACCGCTGCCGCCTGATGTTGTCCGGGGAGCCGTCCCCGGCGCAGAAATCTATTCCTGTCAGCCCGTCCGGCTGCACCGAACGGTCACCCGGGTCTGTCCACCGACGGTACAGGTGAACAGCGTCAGGTCCCATGCGCCGGACTGCTGGCTTATCATCTCATCCACATCTGTCGGCTGAAGAATGACCACTTCCTCAACCGCGTATTGGAACACGGTGCCGCTGAGATCCGTAAAGGACAGCGTGTCCCCCGGTTCCAGGTACTTCAAATTTCCGAAATGTCGGGCGTAGTTGTGCCCGCAAATGATCAGGTTCCCCGCCTCCGCGGAGCCGCTGTAGCGGCCCGGGGCGATTTTCAGTCCCGCATAGCTCCACTCCGCCATGACGGGCAGCTCCAGCCCTAGGGCGGGGACGGTCAGAATGCCAATGTACTCATTGCCGTCAAGGGCCACGGTCTCCGGCTGCGGGTCGGATGCCTCCGCCTCCGGCGACCCTTCGGCCTCCGGCTCAGCGTCGGACACCGCCTCAGCCTCCGGTTCGGCCTCGGCCTCCGAAGCGTCCTCTGCGGCGGCCTCCGCCGCCTCCACGTTGGCCTGAATGACCTCCTCCAGGGCGGCCTCCACCTGGTTGGCGGAGGTTCCGGCCCGGTAGTCGTCCCACCGGTTGTAAATCAGCAGGGCCAGGGCGGCCAGCAGGAGCACCAGCCCCAGCGCCATGCAAAGGGTGCTGAGCTTCTTCCTCATTCGTCTGTCTCTTTCCCGCCGGAGGCCCTCAGCCGCCAGCCCATAGCGAAGAGCAGCAGGCCGCAGACCGCCAGCACCGGTACCGGCCAGTTCAGCTGCCCGGTCTGGGGCAGGGTGGGTTCCTCCGGCTCTTCCGGCTCGTCGGGGGTGTCCGGCTCATCCGGTTCGTCAGGTTCGTCGGGATTGTCCGGTTCGTCGGGATTGTCCGGTTCGTCGGGTTCATCCGGGGTATCGGGTTCTTCCGGTTCTTCGGGTTCGTCTGGGTTATCGGGTTCGTCCGGCTCTTCGGGTTCCTCCGGCTCGTCCGGGGTATCGGGTTCGTCCGGTTCCTCCGGCTCGGTGGGCGTCACCGGCCCCACCTTGGGGCTGGCGTCCACCTCATAGTCCCACACGCCGTCACTGTCCATGGGGACGGTGACGAGGAAGGGGTTGATGGTCTCATAGTTGTCGGAGGGGGTGGTCTGGACGATGAGGTACAGCCCCAGCGCCAGGCCGTCAAAGGTCACGGTGCCGTCCGCCCCCACGTCAGCGGCGGTGCCGCTGATGTCATTGTCCGCCGCATATCGGGCCAGTTCGGCGGCCAGGGCGGTGTCCGTCACGTCCAGCTCGGCGCCGCAGCCCTGAAAGTCCTCGGTGTAGGTGTACGCCGCGCTGCCGTCCGCAAGGGACAATGTGGCCACATGATACAGGGTGAGTGTCCCGCCGGAGACCGGGTTCCCGTCCCCGTCCGTCAGAGTCACGGTGACGGAGCCGGTTCTGCTCAGGTCCGGAGACGTGTCCGCCGCCGCAAACGCAGTCACTGCGGTGCCCAGCGTCAGCGCCAGGGCGGCCAGCAGGGCCAGCCCCCAGCGGGTCAGCCTATTGAATTGCGTCATAACGGTTCGCCTCCTAGTGCTTCTTCCGGCGGGTGCTCACCAGCAGCCAAATCAGGAGAATCAGCAGCAGCGGCACGGCGGCCACCGACGCCACGATGAGCGTGTCGATCTGGTACGCCTCGGCGGTCACGCGAATCAGTTTGGTTTCCTCGGTCTCAATGCGCACGCCCCGGACCAGCAGCCGGTGGCTGTTGATGCCGTAGGGGGTGCAGGTCATCAGGGTGCAGTAGTCCTTCCCCTCCTCAATGTAGAGGTTTTCCGCCTCAGCGGGGAGGACGATGGTGATCTGGTCCACCTGATAGGTCAGCACCCGGTCCAGCACGGTGATGGTGAAGGTGTCCCCCACCTCCAGCTGGTCCAGATTGGTGAACAGCAGGGCGCTGGGGAGGCCCCGGTGGGCGGAGATGACGCAATGGGTGCTCTCGCCCCCACGGGGAGGCTGCTGCCCTCCAGGTGGCCCGCCGCGATTTGCAGCACGCCCTCGCTGGTGCCGTGGTAGATGGGCAGCTCCACATTGATTTTCTCAATGGTGATGTAGCCCATGATGCCGGTGGTGCTGATGTCCAGAATTTCCTCATAGCCCTCCACCGGCTCGTCGGACAGGAGGGCGGCGGCGGAGCCCAGGGCGGCCAACGCCTGGTTGTAGGCGTCGGCGGCCTCAAAGATGGCGGAATAGTCCTCTTCCTCCATCTCGTTCACCGCCGTGTCGTACTCTGCAATGAGCTTGCCGGCCCCTCTGGTGTTCCACCAGTTGCTGAAGGAGGGGTAAATCAGGAGGGACAGGCCCAGGAGGAACACGCACACCAGCACCACAGTGCCGGCCCGGCCCTGTTTCCGCGCCCCGGGCTGCTTCTTGCTGCGTTTCATCCTCCATCAGGCCCTTTCCCTTTCGCTCCCTCCCGGTCTGCCCGGCCCAACCTGTCGGCGGGCCGGGGTCAGCCCTGTTTCACGGTGTTCAGTCCTTGTTCATGCGTCTTCTGGTGATGAGCACCACCACGGCGCCAACCACCAGCACGCCGCCCACCACATAGAAGATGGTGGTGCCGATGTCGCCGGTGGTGGGCAGGTTACTGCCGGAGTAGTTGATAATGTTGGTGGAAATCGTGCCGTTGGTTGTACTCGTAGTAAAGGTATGCGAAGTCGTAATACCTGACGTTTCGCCGGTTTCATCCGTCTGAACCACAGTCAGCGATTTAATATATCCAGTTCCGTTAGCGTCTTCTGAGTGCTCCGCAGTTATCTTAAAGTAAATGGGGTCAAAAGTAAATGGGGTCAATCGTGTCGTAACCGGCCGGCGTCACGGTTTCCACAAGCTTATATTGGCCATCATCCAGGCCCGTGAAGGTGAAAACGTTGGTGTCCGTCCCGGTGATGACGGCGACTTCCTCATATTGACCCGTCTCCGCATTATACTTGTACAGTGTAAATTCCGCACCGTTCAGAGCGGTGCCGGTGGTGTTCGCGTACTTATTGACCACCAGCGTAAAGTAGAACACGGTCACAATATCCTTCGGCGTGGTACCGGTCTCCAAATCATCATAGGGATTGTTGGAGTACTCCAGGTACATTGTGTTGGTTTCCTGCCAGGCTGCAGTTGACAACAGCTCCGCAGTATAGGACACCGTCACCGTGTAGCCTGCGGCCACGGTGATCAGGTCACCGTTTTCGTCATAGAGCGCCTTTAGATCTTCAAAGACAACCTCGAAGGTGCAGTCATCCGTCGGGTCAGTAACAACGGTGTAGTTGGTATGTGTTACTGCATTTACCGTTGTCTTTTGGGGAACGGTCACAATACTTGTGCCGCTGGCGTTTGTAACGGTTACAGTCACAGAGCTCTCATTAAATTCCAGACCATCCGACAGCGTATCGTGGAAGGTCAGGCTATAGAAGTCATACTCGCCGAATTTTGTGCCCAGCGTGGCGGTCAGAGTGAAGGGCACATCGTCGCCGATGTCATAGTCCGCAGTAGAATCGTAGGTGGTGGTTGATGTACTGGAGGAATCATTCACATCGCCGACCTTCTTCTCGCCGGAGGGGACGGAGGTTTTCGGGTTGACCTGCGCATTGCCCACGACCTTGATGACATTAAAGGAATAAGAAGCGTTGGTGCTGTCCGGCACGTCTGTATTTACAATCAGATAATAGCCCGCCGCAACGCCGGTGGCCGTGTAAGTACCGGTTGAGGCGTCATAAGTGAACGCAATTTTAGCACTATTATTAACACAAGCCGCAACGATTTCTGAAAACGCTTCCATTTCGTCGGAGTCGGTTGTAATAGAATCCGAGGTCAAAATTTTCGCAACATCTTCTGCCGTCGAGGTGCTTGTAATGGTGTCGAACAGTCCGTACAGGGCGCTGTCCGGATCTGCGGAGGCTGTCTGCAGTGCCGCCAGCAGCGCATCCGAATCGACGCCGTCGCCCCACTCAATGTTGGACAGTATGCCGTCGGAGTCGGAATAGTCGCCTTTGAAAATCTGGTACGCATAGTATGTGTAGCCTTCCGTGCTGTTGTTAATGGTGATCGTATAGGTGTCCGCCGCAAACGCAGGGCAGGTCAGGCCGAAGCACATCACCAGGGCCAGCAGCAGGCTGGCCAGCTTTTTCAGTTTACGCATGATTCAATTCTCCTTTTTTTCAGATTTTTTAAAATGGGTTGACAGTGTTGTGCCGAGGGCCGCCGCTAAATCCGCAGATGGAAGCGCACCAGCGCCCCCACCTCTCTGTGCAGATGACCCCTGTATTTCGGACAAATCATATGCATACCTCCCTTCAATGCAAAATGGAAATCTGTTCCAGCGGCCAGATGCGGAGAATCACCTTCCCCAGAATCTGGTCCGTCTCAATACAGCCGATGGCGGTGGAGCGAGAGTCGATGGAGGTGGTTCTGTTGTCCCCCATCACAAAGTAACGGCCCTCCGGCACCTGATAGGGATAGTCCCGGTCGGTCTCCCCCAGGGCCTTCTCCGTCACATACGGCTCGTCCAGCAGTTTGTCGTTGACATAGACGCTGCCATCCTCGTCAATATCCACCACGTCCCCCGGCCCGGCGATGACCCGTTTCAGCAGCAGCTTGTTCTGGTAGTAGAACCCCACCAGGTCGCCGGTCTCGAACTCCCCGCTTTTCAGCAGGACGATGACGTCCCCGTCGGAGAGGGTGGGCTCCATACTGCTGCCGGACACCTGGAGGACGGGCAGCACCATGGTGGCAATCAGCACCGCCACCGCCGCCACCACCACCAGGGCGTAAACGGTGGTGCGCAGGGTCCGGAGGTACCGCTTCTGATAGTTCAGCCGTTCCCGCTCCGCGGCCACGGCCTCCTCCGTGGGGAGGGTGACATACTTTGGCTTTTCGTTCATACCCGGCCTCCCCTCCGGCAGAAATCAAACGCCCCGGCGGAACCGGCCCTGTGTGCGTACATCCTACGGCTCCAGCCTCTGTTCCCATACGTCCTCCCACATATGCCAGGCCAGGCCGGGGTACTTCTCCAGCGCCCGCCGGACGCTCCGGCGGAAGGCGGCGTCCTTCTGTTGGGCGAATTCCTCCGCCTGGGCTATCCGGGCCTGATAGTCCGCCTCCGCCTGGGCCAGCCGGGCTTCGGCGGCGGCATCTGCCCGGGCCAGCCGGGCCTGACAGTCCGCCTCGATTTGGTCGGCCTGGGCCTGGGCCTCGGCCAGCCGGGCGTCGACCTGGGTCAGACGCTGCTGCGCCTGGTCGTTGGCCGCCTCCAGGGAGGAGAGGTACTGCGCCGCCGCCTGCTGGGCGTCCTCAAAGATGTGGTTCAGGCTCAGGGAGGCCTCCGCGATGGAGCCCGCCTGCTCCAGCCGCAGGAGCCGGTCGTCCAGCTGCCGCTGCAGGACCTCGTTCTGCTCCCGGAGGGTTTTCTCGTTCTGCTGCAGGGCGTAGATGATTTCGATCAGCTCCGTGCGGTTCATCCTGCGCAATTCTTTTTCCGCCATGTCCCGTCAAAGGCCCCTTTCCGTGTGGGTGAACTGCCCCCACCTCCGGCAAGAAGGAGGCTTCGAGGGGTACTGACAGCCGCGGAAAGCCGGGCTGCCCAATTGAGCGATTTATAACTATTTTACAACTATTTTACAACTACTTTACAATAGTCAATGTAGCACTTTTCGTGGAAAATTGCAAGACCTCCTATGAAAAGATGTAGAAGTTTGTAAAAAATGACAATTAGAACCGGGAAAATACGGATGCTTTCGGCCCGGTTTTTGTGCAATTTGCTATTTCCGATAACGGGAAACTTGGATAGAAAGATTTAACTTTGCAAATAGTAACGAAATTGCGGTCAGGCGCACCGCTGGCGGCGGGTGAAGGCGGAGGCGGCAATTTCCAGAATTTCTCAAAAAATACCCTCCAATCTCGAATTGACATTTACTGAATGTCATTCTTTTACAAGTATAGCACAAACTGAAGGAGGTGACAAGCACTGAATGTCAATTTTGGAGGAACTTATGTTTACGAATAAAACAGCAGACGGCAGGAACAACCTCTGCGGTTTGGAAATCGCCCGCCTGCGCACCGCCCGCAAGTGGTCCCAGCGGCAGATGGCGGACCAGCTCCAGCTCATCGGCCTGAATCTGGATAAAAACGCAATTCAGCGCATTGAGTCCGGCCAGCGCTTCATCACGGATATCGAGCTGAGGTCCATTGCCATTCTGTTTGGCTGCACCGTGGATGCGCTGTACGCCGGCGGCGGGTGAAAGCGGCCCGGCCTCCGGCAATCTGCGTGTTTCTCTTGCCTTTTCCCGGAGATTCTATTATAATGAGTGCAGAACAAAAGAACGGGAGGCGACCTGCGTGGAACAGCGTGTGGACAAGACCAATTACTATCTGAATATCGCGGAGACTGTGCTGGAGCGCTCCACCTGCCTGCGGCGGCAGTACGGGGCCATCATCGTGAAGCATGACGAGATCATCTCCACCGGCTACAACGGGGCCCCACGGGGCCGCCGGAACTGCGTGGACCTGGGCCGCTGCACCCGGGAGGAATTGAAGGTGCCCTCCGGCCAGCGGTATGAGCTGTGCCGCAGCGTCCACGCCGAGGCCAACGCCATCATCTCCGCCAGCCGGAACGACATGATCGGCGCCACCCTCTACCTGGTGGGCCATGACGCCGCCACCGGTGCCCTGCTGACGGACACCACCTCCTGCTCCATGTGCCGCCGCACCATCATCAACGCCGGCATTGAGAAGGTCATCATCCGCAAAAGCCCCACGGATTACAACGTGGTACACGTGGAGGACTGGGTGCGGGAGGATGACACCATGCCGGAGGACTGAAAAGCGCCAAACCGGTGAGAAAACCGTTGACAACCGGTGGGAAACCCGGTATAATATCCCCGAAATGGCTGTGAAGAAACACAGTAGGCGTTCCCTGACGCAGAGAGAGGAGCCGGAAGGTGCAAGGCTTCGGGAAGGTGCGCTGAACCCGGTTCGGAGCCGCGGGTAAACCCCGCCGGGCGCGCCCGTTACAGCGTGGGGTGCAGGAGATGCACCCGCTGAGGCTCCCGCTGTGAGGCGGGGGCGAAGCTCAGGTGGTAACACGAAGCGTTCACGCTCTCGTCCTTGAAGCAATTCGGGGAGGAGGGCGTTTTCTTCTCCCCAAAGGGGTAGAATACACAAAAAACGGAGAAATGAGGTAATTTTATGGCAAAGAACGGCAAGAAAAAGGTCAGCGCTATCACGTCCATGAGCGAGGACTTCACCAAGTGGTATACGGACATCTGCCTGAAGGCGGAGCTGGTGGACTACGCCAGCGTCAAGGGCTTCATGATCATGCGGCCCTACGGTTACGCCATCTGGGAGAACATGACCAACATCCTGGACGGTATGTTCAAAAAGACCGGCCACCAGAACGTGGCCATGCCGGTGCTGATTCCCGAGAGCCTGCTGAAAAAGGAGGGCGAGCTGGTGGAGGGCTTCGCCCCGGAGGCGGCCTGGGTCACCATGGGGGGCAGCGACAAGCTGGAGGAACGGATGGCCATCCGTCCCACCTCTGAGACGCTGTTCTGCGACCACTGGGCCCACGTCCTCCAGACCTATAAGCAGCTGCCCATGCTGTACAACCAGTGGTGCAGCGTGGTGCGGTGGGAAAAGACCACCCGCCCCTTCCTCCGCTCCCGTGAGTTCTGGTGGCAGGAGGGCCACACCATCCATGAGACGGAGGCGGAGGCCGTGGCCGAGACGGAGCAGCAGCTGAACTGCTACGCCGACTTCTGCCGGGACGCCCTGGCCATGCCGGTGCTGAAGGGCCGCAAGACGGACAAGGAGAAGTTCGCCGGGGCCGAGGCCACCTACACCATCGAGGCCATGATGAAGGACGGCAAGGCCCTCCAGTCCGGCACCAGCCACTACTTTGGGGACAAGTTCTCCAAGGCTTATGACGTGACCTTCCAGGGCCGGAACAACCAGCTGGAGTACCCCTATCAGACCTCCTGGGGCTGCTCCACCCGGCTCATCGGCGCGGTGATCATGACCCACAGCGACGACAACGGCCTGGTGCTGCCCCCCGCCATCGCCCCCATTCAGGTGGTGGTGATCCCGGTGGCCCAGCACAAGGAGGGCGTGCTGGAGGCTGCCTACAGCCTCCGGGACCGGGTGGAGGCCATGGGCCTCCGGGTGAAGTGCGACGACAGCGACCAGTCCAACGGCTGGAAGTACGCCGAGTATGAGATGAAGGGCGTCCCCCTGCGGGTGGAGATCGGCCCCAAGGACATGGAGCAGGGCCAGTGCGTCCTGGCCCGCCGGGACACCGGGGAGAAGTACGTGATTCCCCAGAGCGAGCTGGAGGCCAAGGTGCAGGAGCTTTTGAAGGCCATCCACGACGACCTGTACGCCGCCGCCGAGCAGCGCCTCCGGGACAACACCCTGGACTTCGACAGCGTCCCCGCCATCAAGGCCGCCATGGAGGAGCGTACCTGCTTTGCCCGCACCATGTGGTGCGGCAACGAGGCCTGCGAGATCGCCATGAAGGAGCTGGCGGGAGTGTCCTCCCGCTGCATGCCCCTCCAGCAGGAGCTGACCGAGGAGGAGCATGCCCGTCTGGGCGATGTCTGCCCGGTGTGCGGCCAGAAGGCGAAGAAGGTCATCGTCTGGGGCGTGGCCTACTAAGGCCGGACGGCCTCCGGCGGAGCAGTATGTTATTATAATGTATACCCTCCGGACAGAGGACAAAACATCCCCGCGCACCGCAATGGTGCGCGGGGATTTGCTGCGGGGGCGGCCCGCTGCGGGGGCGCCTTGAGAGGGATATTATCAATTTAAGATACCATCTATCCTGAGCTGAGGGGAATAACGCAGCCTCACAGTCAGATGTCCACGACCAAAGGATAATAAAATTGCTCGTTCCGCCCGCCCTCGGCATAGGGAGCGAAGCGGAAATGCCGCTTGACGGCGGGGCGGAACGGCAATCGTACCCAGCCGCCATCGGCGGCAGCTTTGGTGCGTGACAAGTTACATCGTCTCTAACGGGATAGACTACTGATAGATTGGACAGTGCGAAGCCCAGCGGGATACGGGGAGATTCTTAAGAGGGGGGCCACAGGTCCCTCTCTTGAGTCGTCCTCTTTTGCTACTTTTCTCGACGAATCGAGAAAAGTAGGCCCCGCTTCCCTGGCAAGGGAAGGCCGGACAAAATCTTTATGTTGAACGTTATCTAAGGAGTGCAGGCCCACCGGCCAAACAATGCCTTTATAGCGAACGTTGCCCAAGAAGCACATTCAGCATTGCCCGTCCTCAGGTGTCCAGCGCGTAATAATACAGCGCCTCCGCGTCGGTGTCCAGCACCAGCACCGAAAAATTGTAGGAGTAAATTTCCTCCGTGCTGTCCAGTGCAGGCGTCCCGGCATACATCCAGTAGCCGTCGGCGGGCAGGTTCTGGGCCCAGAACCCCTCCGACTCGTCGATGAGCAGGATGTCGGAGAGCTGTCCGTCCGGCCCGACGGCCTGCCAGTCCCCGCCGTCCTGGGCCTGGGCCACCAGTGCGTCATAGTCCTCCTGGGAGAAGGTGTAGCGGATCAGGGTGACGCCGTCCCCGTGGAAACCGCCGTGGCTCTCAATCAGCACCTCCGACGACGCGGAGGCGGGCAGGGTGAGGGAGAAGTCTGACTTCACATCGTCGGCGTTGGACACAGCGCCGGAGCAGCCGGACAGCAGAATACAGATCGCCAGGGCGGCCGCCAACAGGCAGACGATACGGGAACCACGCAAAGCGTTTTTGTTGCACATGACAGCATACCTCGTTTCTGAATGGGCTGCAGGGGAGCAGCCCCTGCGATGGTTCCAGTTTAGCACCGGCTCCGGCGAAGCGCAATTAAGATTCCATAAAGATTCTATTAAGATTTGGGGGAGGCGGCATTGTCCGATACCTGCCAGGACAAAATTATAAAAGGTTGACTCTGTCCACTAATTCTGCTATACTGTTTCGTGTAGAAAGTCTGCTGCGATTGGAGGGACAATGAACATGGGAATGTACGATGAGGTGTGCAGCAAAATCAGAACGTTTAACCGCTTTTATACCGTGCAGATGGGGCTGCTGAACGCCAGTTATCTCGGAACCGCTTATTCCGTTACCGAAACAAGAATCCTTTTTGAGATAAAAACGCATAGCGGATGTGTGCAGAGCGAGATTGCCAGAGCGCTGCGGATCGACAAGAGCTATCTGAGCAGAATCATCCGCCGCTTCACCGAGAAAGGGCTTGTGGAGAAACGGAAATGTGACAGCGATAAAAGAGCGGAGGCAATCACCCTGACCAAACTTGGGAATTGGGAGACCGCGCATTTGATTGCATTGACAAACAGCCGCATCACATCTCAGCTGTCAGGATTAGACCAAAGCGAATGTGAGGCCCTTTCCGCCGCGCTGGATACAGTTATTTCGATTCTTGGAAAAGGAGTGTGCTGACATGAAAATCATACCATTTGAGGAACGCTATCGGCAGGATTTTATCGACTTCAACACGGACTGGATCGTATCCAACTTCGGACGCCTGGAGGAACACGACCTGGAAACCTTTGAAACCATCGACGAAACATTGCAGGGCGGCGGAATGATTTTCTTTGCTGTGGAGGAGGATACGGCCCTTGCCGCCTGTATGGCGGCGCCGATGGAAGGCACAACGTGGGAGATCTGCAAGCTTGGCTCGAACAAAAACCTCCCCCATAAAGGCGCAGGCAGCGCCGTGTTCCGGGCCTGCATGGACTGGGCGCTGGACCATGGCGCACAGCGGCTGTTTATCCTTTCCAACAGCAGGCTCAAACCCGCCCTCCACATTTATGAAAAGTTCGGCTTCCGGGAGGT
This sequence comes from Clostridiales bacterium, assembly GCA_021202775.1. Lineage (GTDB taxonomy): Bacteria > Bacillota > Clostridia > Oscillospirales > Oscillospiraceae > Onthomonas. The sequence continues at coordinate 34,015 of JAJQCJ010000020.1, forward strand.
CAGGCTGGACAATTACGAGTATGTCAGAGGCGACATCGCCTTTGAATATACAGTCTGACAAACGAATGTCCGGTGGAGGCAGGGAGGAATTCGCTTCTTTCCCCCTGCGAAAGAAATAGAAACCACAATAATAAAGTGAAAACAGGATAAAATCAAAAAAACTGCAAACTTTTTCCCAGAAAACCCTTGACAAGCCGCCCGGAACATGGTACATTATGCAAGGTGCCCTCTTACGGGGGTCACTATGCGATGACGCGGGAGATTGCGGCGCTGCGCCGGTAACTTCCGCTGAGTATGTCCGGACCGGATTCGGGCGGCTGATTTCATACGCTGTGCCAGGGGCGAGTATATCGCCGCGCATGGCGGCCAGCCGGCAGGTTCTGTCGGCTTTCTGTGTGCCGCGGAGTGATACACGCGGCGGAGTGTACAGAAATTCAGCCCACCCCCATCCCTTCCAGCCATGTACGTCTAATGTACGAAACAAGGAGGAACACAAATCATGGCAAACGAATCTATCCGTATCCGTCTGAAGGCCTATGATCATCAGCTGATCGACGCCAGCGCAGAGAAGATCGTCGAGACTGCCAAGCGCACCGGCGCTTCCGTCTCCGGCCCCATCCCGCTGCCCACCAAGAAGGAGGTCGTCACCATCCTGCGGGCCACCCACAAGTATAAAGACTCCCGGGAGCAGTTCGAGCGCCGCACCCATAAGCGGCTCATCGACATCCAGAACCCCACCCCCAAGACGGTGGAGTCTCTGATGAACCTCCAGCTTCCCGCCGGCGTGGATATCTCCATCAAGCTGTAAGACCGAGACGGCACACGTCCCTGAAACAGAGGGGACGCAATCAACTTCGTTGTACCCGTTTCCCGGCGTCTTGCGAGCCGGGAGGGTCATGTTGAGAGAGCAATGGCTGACGCGTGAGCCCAATGCGCGGCGGGGCCAACTACCTCAACCAATAACCTTTAAGGAGGAAAACAAAAAATGGCCAATGAAAAAGCACTCATCGGCACAAAGGTCGGCATGACGCAGATCTTTGACGAAGACGGCAAGGTCGTTCCTGTTACGGTCATCAAGGCAGGCCCCTGCACCGTCGTCCAGAAAAAGACAGCCGAGAAGGACGGCTATGAAGCCATCCAGCTGGGCTATCAGCCTACCACAGAGAAGCACCTGACCAAGGCCCAGAAGGGCCACCTGGCCAAGGCCACCGACGAGAACCTGAAGGTCCTGAAGGAAGTCCAGTTCAGCGAGTATGACAAGCTGGAAGTGGGCGACATCCTGAAGGCCGATGTGTTCGCCGCAGGCGAGCATGTGGACGCCACCGCCATCAGCAAGGGCAAAGGCTACGCCGGCGTGGTCAAACGCTACGGCGCACAGCGCACCCCCATGACCCACGGCGGCGGCCCTGTCCACCGTCACGCAGGTTCCATGGGCTCCACCTCCACCCCGTCCCGTATCCGCAAGGGTAAGATCGGCGCGGGCCAGATGGGCGCGGAGCAGGTCACCATTCAGAACCTGACCGTGGTGCAGGTTGACCCTGAGATCGACCTGATCGCAGTCCGGGGCGCAGTTCCCGGCCCCAAGGGCGGCATTGTCGTGCTGAAGAGCACTGCCAAGGTCCTGGTGGAGAAGAAGGCCGGCGCGGCGATCAGCCTGAACCCGCAGAAGGCCTCCGGCCGGAACCCGCAGAAGGCTTCCGCAAGAAACCACTAATTAAAGGGAAGGAGAGATTACAATGGCTAAGGCTAATGTATATGATATTACCGGCGTTCAGACCGGCGATATCCAGCTGTCTGACGCTGTGTTCGGCATCGAACCCAACGAGGCCGCTGTCCATGCCGTGGTCAAGAACCACCTGGCAAACTGCCGGCAGGGTACGCAGTCCGCTCTGACCCGCGCTGAGGTTTCCGGCGGCGGCCGGAAGCCCTGGAGACAGAAGGGCACCGGCCGTGCCCGCCAGGGCAGCACCCGCAGCCCCCAGTGGACCCACGGCGGCATCGTGTTTGCCCCCAAGCCCCGCAGCTACAGCTACACCCTGAACAAGAAGCTCAAGCGCCTGGCGCTCAAGAGCGTTCTGTCCGACAAGGCCGCCAAGAACGCCGTGTATGTGGTGGACGGCCTGGACCTGGACGAGGTCAAGACCAAGAAGATGGTTCAGCTGCTCACCGCCATCGACGCGGGCAAGAGCGTGGTTGTCACCGACGGCGTGAAGCAGAACGTGGTGCTGTCCGCCCGGAACATCCCCGGCGTGGTCACCACCCCCGCCACCATCCTGAGCGTGTATGACATCGTCAACGCCAAGAGCCTGGTGGTCGATAAGGCCGCCCTGGCAACGATTGAGGAGGTATTTCAGTAATGACTGCTTATGATATTATTCGGAAGCCCGTCGTTACCGAGGCTTCCATGATGGCTACCAGCGACCGGCAGTACACCTTCGTGGTGGACAAGCGGGCCAACAAGACCGAAATCGCCTCCGCCATCGAGAAGATCTTCGATGTGAAGGTGGAGAAGGTCAACACCATGAACTATGATGGTAAGAAGAAGCGTATGGGCAACGGTCCTATGGGCAGGCGCCCCGCCTACAAGAAGGCTGTCGTCAAGCTGACTGAGGACTCCAAGACCATCGAGCTCTTCGACGAAATGGTTTAAAGGAGGTAACGCATCATGCCTGTAAAGACTTATAAGCCGACCACCCCGGCACGCCGCGGTATGACCGTGTCCGGCTTCGACGGGATCGACAAGAAGGCCAAGCCTGAGCGCAGCCTCACCCAAAAGCTGAGCAAGCACTCCGGCCGCAACAGCTACGGCCGCATCACCGTCCGCCACAAGGGCGGCGGCAACAAGAAGATTTACCGCATCATCGACTTCAAGCGGGATAAGGAAGGTCAGGCCGAGGTGCTGCGCCTGGAGTATGACCCCAACCGCACCGCTTATATCGCCCTGATCCAGTACGAGGACGGCACCAAGAGCTATATCCTGGCCCAGTCCGGCCTGAAGAAGGGCGACAAGGTGGAGTCCGGCCCCAACGCCGACATCCTCCCCGGCAACTGCCTGCCCCTGGCCAACATCCCTGTGGGCACCGTCATCTCCTGCATCGAGATGCACACCAACCACGGCGCCCAGCTGGTCCGGGCTGCCGGTGAAGCCGCCCAGCTGATGGGCAAGGAAGGCAAGTACGTTCAGGTCCGTCTCCCCTCCGGTGAGTACCGCCTGATCAAGGCCGACTGCCGCGCCGTCATCGGCGGCATCGGCAATGAGGATCATGGCAACATCCACATCGGCAAGGCCGGCCGGAAGCGCCACATGGGCGTCCGTCCCACCGTCCGCGGCTCCGTCATGAACCCCAACGACCATCCCCACGGCGGCGGCGAAGGCCGCGCCCCCGTTGGCCGTCCCGGCCCTGTCACCCCCTGGGGCAAGCCCGCCATGGGTTACAAGACCCGGAACAAGAAGAACCGTACCGAGAAGTTTATCGTCCGCCATCGCGGTGCGAAGTAAGGAGGCATTAGCATGAGCAGATCGATCAAAAAAGGCCCCTTCTGCGCCCCTGAGCTGCTGAAGCGGGTCGATGAACTGAACGCAACGGGTGAGAAAAAGGTGCTCAAGACCTGGAGCCGCAGCTCCACCATCTATCCCTCCTTCGTCTCCCACACCATCAACGTGTACAACGGCAAGAAGTTCATCCCCGTCTATGTGACCGAGGATATGGTGGGTCACAAGCTGGGCGAGTTCGCGCCTACCCGCACGTTTAAGGGCCACAGCGGTGGCAAGACCAAGTAAGGAGGACATGAATCATGAGTGAAGCTAAAGCGAGCTTGTCCTTCGCCCGCATCTCCCCCCGGAAGGTGAACGTGGTCTGTGAACTGATCCGTGGCAAGGACGTGGAGATGGCCACCGCCATCCTGAACAATACTCCCAAAGCAGCCTCTGAACTGCTGGTCAAGCTGGTACAGAGCGCAGCGGCCAACGCCGAGAACAACCACGGCATGGACCCCGATAACCTGGTTGTCAAGGCGGCCTACGCCGACGCCGGCATGACCATGAAGCGTATGCGCCCCCGGGCCAAAGGCCGCGGCTGCCGCATCGACAAGAGAACTTCCCACATCACCGTCGTGGTGGCGGAGAAGGAATAAGGAGGCAAGAAAATGGGACAGAAAGTAAATCCCCACGGCTTCCGTGTGGGTGTCATTAAGGACTGGGATTCCCGTTGGTACGCCAGCGATGAGAAGGTCGGCGACCTGATCGTTGAGGACAACAAAATTCGCAAGTTTTTGAAGAAGACCCTGTATGCCACCGGTGTGCCCAAGATCGAGATCGAGCGTGACAACGCGAAGGTCACCGTCTATGTCCACTGCGCCCGTCCCGGCATGATCCTGGGCAAGGACGCCACCGAGATTGAGAAGCTCCGCGCCCAGCTGGAGAAGATGACCGGCAAGACCGTGGCGCTGAACATCGTCGAGGTGAAGCGGGGCGAGGTGGACACCAACGCCCAGCTGGTGGCCGAGAACATCGCCCAGCAGATCGAGAAGCGTACCTCCTTCCGTCGGGCCATGAAGAACTCCATCGGCCGCGCCATGAAGGCCGGCGCCAAGGGCATCAAGGTCAGCATCGGCGGCCGTCTGAACGGCGCCGAGATCGCCCGCACCGAGCATTACCATGAGGGCACCATCCCCCTGCAGACCCTGCGGGCCGACATCGACTACGGCTTCGCTGAGGCTGCCACCACCTATGGCCGCATCGGCATCAAGGTTTGGGTGTACAAGGGCGAGGTGCTCCAGCAGACCCTGCGCACCACCCCCCGGACGCTGGACCTGAGCAAGCCCTATCATGAGCGCAGCGACCGTCCCCGCCGCCGCAACGACCGCAGGAACGACCGCAACGACCGCAATCAGAATGGCCGCAGCCAGAACACCGGCCGCAGCCGTCAACCCCGTAAGGAAGGAGGAGATCAGTAATGCTGATGCCGAAAAGGGTCAAGTACCGCAAGCAGATGCGCGGGCGCATGACCGGCAAAGCCAGCCGCGGCAACACGGTCAGCTATGGCGAGTACGGCCTGCAGGCTCTGGAGCCGGCATGGATCACCTCCCGTCAGATCGAAGCGGCCCGTGTCACCATGAGCCGTAGCACCAAGCGTGGCGGCAAAATCTGGATCAAGATTTTCCCTGATAAGCCCATCACCAAGCAGCCTGCCGAAACCCGTATGGGTAAAGGTAAGGGCTCCCCTGAGTTCTGGGTGGCCGTGGTGAAGCCCGGCCGGGTGATGTTTGAGATCTCCGGCGTCTCCGAGGAGGCCGCCCGTGAGGCTCTGCGCCTGGCTGCGTACAAGCTGCCCATCAAGACCAAGATCATCAAGAAGGAAGCGGCAGAGGAGGTTGAAGCGTAATGAAGGCTGTTGACGTGCGCGGCATGACCCCCGCTGAGCTGGAGACCAAGCTGGTGGAGCTGAAGAAAGAGCTGTTCGAATTGCGCTTCCAGAACGCCACCAATCAGCTGAACAATCCCGGCCGTATCGCCGATGTCAAGAAGGACATCGCCCGGGTCAAGACAATCATCCGTGAGAAGCAGATCGCTGCTTCCACCGAGCAGTAAGGAGGGATCAACTATGGCAAGAACTTCTTCCCGCAAAACCAGAGTCGGCCTGGTTGTTTCCGATAAGATGGATAAGACGATCGTTGTGGCCATCGCCGACCGCGTGGCCCATCCCCTGTACAAGAAGATCGTCAAGAGAACCTATAAGCTGAAGGCCCATGACGAGCTGAATCAGGCCCATGTGGGTGACCGCGTCAGCGTGATGGAGACCCGCCCCCTGTCCAAGGATAAGCGCTGGAGACTGGTTGAAATCATCGAGAAGGCAAAGTAAGGAGGTACCGGTATGATTCAGGAAGAATCCTATCTGAAGGTTGCCGATAATACCGGCGCCAAAATGATTAAGACCATCCGCGTACTGGGCGGCTCCAAGCGGAAGTACGGCAACATCGGCGACACCGTGGTTGCCTCTGTCCGTAAGGCTGCCCCCGGCGGTCAGGTCAAGAAGGGCGATGTGGTGAAGGCCGTTGTCGTCCGCTCCGTCCGCGGTGTGCGCCGTGCAGATGGCTCTTACGTCCGCTTTGACGAGAACGCTGCCGTTCTCATCAAGGAGGATAAGACCCCTGTGGGCACCCGTATCTTTGGCCCGGTGGCCCGCGAGCTGCGTGACAAGGATTATCTGAGAATCCTGTCCCTGGCTCCCGAAGTGATTTAAGGGGGTACCGAGATATGAAGATGAACATCAAGCGGGGCGATAACGTCATCGTCCTCAGCGGCAAGGACGCCGGCAAGACCGGCGAGGTCCTGACCGCCATGCCCGCCGAGGGCAAGGTCATTGTGAAGGGCGTCAACATCCAGTCCCGTCACACCAAGCCCCAGCGTCAGGGCGACGAGGGCGGCATCATCCAGAAGGAGGGCGCCCTGTATGCCTGCAAGGTCATGCTGGTCTGCCCCAAGTGCGGCAAGCCCACCCGCGTCGGCCACAAGTTTGTGGACGGCAAGAAAGTCCGCGCCTGCAAAAAGTGCGGCGAAGAAATCTGAGAAAGGAGCGTAACGAACAATGCCTGTTTTAAAGGATAAGTACAATGCCGAGATCGCTCCTGCACTCATGCAGAAGTATGGCTACAAGAGCGTCATGCAGATTCCCCGGCTGGTCAAGGTCGTGGTGAACGTGGGCGTTGGCGAGGCCAAGGAGAACGCCAAGGTCATGGACGCCGTGGTGGGCGACATCGCCACCATCACCGGCCAGAAGCCCGTCATCGTCAAGGCCAAGAAGTCCATCGCAAACTTCAAGCTCCGTGAGGGCATGCCCATTGGCGTGAAGGTCACCTTGCGTCAGGATAAGATGTGGGAGTTTGTGGACCGTCTCTTCAACATCGCCCTTCCCCGTGTCCGTGACTTCCGCGGCATCAACCCCGACGCCTTCGACGGCCGCGGCAACTATGCCCTGGGCATCAAGGAGCAGCTGATCTTCCCCGAAATCGAGTACGACAAGATCGACAAGATCCGCGGCATGAACGTGGTCTTTGTCACCACCGCCGAGACCGATGAGGAAGCACGGGACCTGCTGGCTCAGCTGGGCGCACCCTTTGCGAAATAACGAGAGGAGAACATCATGGCGAAACTTTCTATGAAACTGAAGCAGCAGAGAGAGCCGAAGTACTCCACTCGCCGCTACAACCGCTGCAAGATCTGCGGCCGTCCCCACGCCTACCTGCGCAATTACGGCGTCTGCCGTATCTGCTTCCGGGAGCTGGCCTATAAGGGCGAGATCCCCGGCGTGAAGAAGGCTTCCTGGTAAACCGGGAACCCTGATTTGTCAACCAGCGTCAGAAGTCAGGCGGAATACCCGGCCCGCCTCCGGGCGTCAGCCCAAGGTTCCCCTGATACCCTGGCGCTTTGAACAGAGGGCATTTAAGCGAAAAAGCTGAAACCCCTGTAACCATCCATGTTAAGGAGGTCATTCATCATGCACATCACAGACCCTATTGCTGATATGCTGACCCGGATTCGCAATGCGAGCAATGCGAAGCACAGCACCGTCGATGTTCCTGCGTCCAACATGAAGAAGGCCATCGCCAAGATTCTGCTGGATGAGGGCTATATCAAGAACTATCAGCTCATCGACGACGGCACCCAGGGCATCATCCGCATCACCCTGAAGTACAACGGCAACGAGCGCGCCATCACCGGCCTGCGCCGGGTCTCCAAGCCCGGCCTGCGGGTCTATGCCGGCGCGGACGAGCTGCCCAAGGTGCTCCACGGCCTGGGCATCGCCATCGTATCCACCTCTAAAGGCGTCCTCACCGACAAAGCTGCCCGGGCGCAGCACGTCGGCGGCGAAGTCCTGGCGTTCGTTTGGTAAGGAGGGTATCGTAATATGTCTCGAGTAGGAAGAGCGCCGATTACCGTCCCTGCCGGTGTAACGGTCACCATTGCCGACGGCAACCTGGTGACGGTCAAGGGACCCAAGGGCGAAATGCAGCGGGCCTTTAACCCCAACCTGACCATCAAGCAGGAGGGGACCGAGCTGCTGGTCACCCGCCCCAATGACAGCAAGGAGATGCGTTCCCTCCACGGCACCACCCGTGCGCTGCTGCACAACATGGTGGTTGGCTGCCACGAAACCTTCACCAAGACCCTCCAGGTCAACGGCATCGGCTATCGTGTGGAGAAGAAGGGCAACACCGTCACCATGAAGCTGGGCTATTCCCATGACGTGGTGGTGGAGGAGATCCCCGGCATCACCATGGAAGTGCCCGACGCCAACACCATCGTGGTGCGTGGCTGCGATAAGCAGGTCGTGGGCCAGTTCGCCGCCGTCATCCGCGGCAAGAGGCCGCCTGAGCCCTACAAGGGCAAGGGCATCAAGTACGCCGATGAAGTCATCCGCCGCAAGGAAGGCAAGACCGGCGCCAAGAAGAAATAAGGAGGTGTGCCTAAATGATTACCCGTCCCAATACCAACGCGCAGCGTCTGAAGCGGCATAAGCGCGTCCGTGCCAAAATCTCCGGCACGCCCGAAAGACCCCGTTTGAACGTGTTCCGCAGCGAGACCAACATCTACGCCCAGATCATCGATGATGTGAACGGCGTGACGCTGGCTTCCGCATCCTCCCTGGACAAGGGCTTCACCTGCGACGGCGACAAGAAAGCCGCCGCCCGCCTGGTGGGCAAGAACGTGGCAGAGCGTGCCAAGGCCAAGGGCATCGACACTGTGGTCTTTGACCGCGGCGGCTATGTCTATCACGGTCGTGTCCAGGCCCTGGCTGAGGGCGCCCGTGAGGGCGGCCTGCAATTCTGATGGGAGGAGGAAACAGTATGCCCAGATATGAAAAAGAGGCCAGCGAATATATTGAAAAGCTGGTCTATCTGAACCGCGTCAGCAAGACCGTCAAAGGCGGCCGGGTCTCCAAGTTCTCCGCACTGATGGTCATCGGTGACGGCAAGGGCAAGGTGGGCTTCGGCATCGGCAAGGCCGCCGAGGTCCCCGAGGCCATCCGCAAGGGCATCGAGGACGCGAAGAAGAACATGATCACCGTCGCCATGTCCGGCACCACCATCCCCCACGAGGTCATCGGTGAGTATGCCGCAGGCCGCATCCTGCTCAAGCCCGCTTCCGCCGGTACCGGCGTCATCGCCGGCGGCCCCGTCCGTGCCGTCATGGAGGCTGCCGGGATCACCGACATCCGTACCAAGTGCCTGCGTTCCCACACCGCTGAGAACGTGGTGGCGGCGACCTTCGCCGCGCTGAAGGATCTGCGCACCCCTGAGCAGGTGGCAGCCACCCGCGGCAAGCGCGTGGAAGAGATTCTGTAAGGAGGCTGACAACAATGGCAAACATCAATATTAAGCTGGTCAAGAGCCTGAACGGCAGAATCGCCGCCCATAAGGCCACCGCCGCCGCTCTGGGCCTGCGCAAGATTGGCGACACCACTGTGCAGCCTGACAACGCCGCCACCCGCGGCAAGATCGCTCAGATCGGTTACCTGCTCCAGGTGACCGAGGAGCAGTAAGGAGGACAGCACTATGGAACTCTACAACCTGTCTCCTGCCGCTGGTTCCACCAAGGTCGGCAAGCGGAAGGGCCGTGGCGCCGGCACCGGCAACGGCAAGACCGCAGGCCGCGGCCATAAGGGTCAGAAGGCCCGCAGCGGCGGCGGCGTCCGCATTGGCTTCGAGGGCGGCCAGATGCCTCTGGCCCGCCGGGTGCCCAAGCGCGGCTTCAACAACATCTTCGCAAAGCCCCTGACCGCCATCAACGTCTCCGCTCTGAACAAGTTTGAGGACGGGGCCACCGTGAACCTCCAGTCCCTCATGGACGCCGGCCTGGTGACCCAGTGCAAGTACGGGGTGAAAATCCTGGGCAACGGTGAGCTGACCAGGAAGCTGACTGTCCAGGCGACCGCCTTCTCTGCCTCCGCAAAGGAGAAAATCGAAGCTGCTGGAGGAAAGGCCGAGGTGATCTAAGTGATTGAGACGATTCGCACCGCTTGGAAAATTCCTGAGCTGCGTAAAAAGTTGCTCTTCGTCGCTTTCATCTTGCTGATCTTCCGCCTGGGCAATAACATCCCCGTCCCGTTCATCGACACGAGCAGCCTGCAGAGCTACTTCAACGCCCAGGGGAGCAACATCCTCGGTCTGTTGAACGTCATGAGCGGCGGCGGCTATGGCAGCGCCACCGTGCTGGCCCTCAGTATTCAGCCCTATATCAACGCATCCATCATTATCCAGCTGCTGACCGTTGCCATCCCCGCCCTGGAGCGGATGCAGCGGGACGGCGGTGAGCGGGGCCGGAAACGGCTGGAGCAGATCACCCGTTACACCACCCTGGGCCTGGGCCTGCTGCAGGCCTTCGGCTACTATATGATGATTCGGTACTATGACTTCCTGTCCAACGAGACGGTCTGGGCCGGCATCGTCATCGTCCTGACCTTTACGGCAGGCTCCGTGTTCGTCATGTGGCTGGGTGAGCAGATCACCGAGTACGGCGTGGGCAACGGCATCTCCATCATCCTGTTCGGCGGCATCCTGTCCCGGCTGCCCAACGCGGTGTACTATATGTACACCGGCGTGTCCAACTGGCTGGCCGGTTCCACCGACGAGGACGCCGTCATGCTCCATCCCGCCTTCGTGCCCGTCATCATCATTGGCGTGGTGCTGATTCTGGTGGCCGTGGTCTTTGTCTCCCTGGCGGAGCGCCGCATCCCCGTCCAGTACGCCAAGCGCGTGGTGGGCCGGAAGATGTACGGCGGCCAGTCCACCAACATCCCCATGAAGGTCAATATGTCCGGCGTGATGCCCATCATCTTCGCCCAGACCATTGCCTCCATCCCCGCAACGATTGCGGCCTTTGTGCCCAGCTTTGCCAACTCCGCCTTTATGCAGGTGTTTGACACCGACGGTGTGCTGTACTGCATCATCTATGCGCTGCTGATCGTAGGCTTCTCCTACTTCTACGCCATGATTCAGTTCAACCCCGTTGAGGTGGCCAACAACCTGAAGAAGCAGGGCGGCTTCATCCCCGGCTACCGGGCCGGTCGTCCCACGGCGGACTTCCTGAGCAAGGTGCTGAACCGCATCACCATGTTCGGCGCCCTGTACCTGATGGTCATCGCCATCCTGCCCATCATCACCGGCAACATCTTCAACATCAGCGCCCTGTCCATCGGCGGCACCTCTGTGCTGATCGTGGTTTCCGTGGCGCTGGACACCCAGAAAGCGCTGGAGGCGCAGATGATGATGCGCCACTACAAGGGCTTCCTGAACGGCTGATGGGAGGCTACCTGGCATGAAACTGATTCTGTTGGGGGCACCCGGCGCAGGGAAAGGCACCCAGGCTGAGATCATCAGCAAAAAGCTGAACATTCCCACCATCTCCACCGGCAACATCCTCCGTTCCGCTGTGCGGAACGGCACCCCGGTGGGGCTGAAGGCCAAGGCGTATATGGACGCCGGGGCCCTGGTGCCCGATGAGGTCATCATCGGGGTCATCGGGGAGCGGCTCCAGGAGCCCGACGCCCAGAACGGCTATATTCTGGACGGCGTCCCCCGCACCATCGCCCAGGCCGAGGCCCTGGAGAGCGCGGGCATCCAGTTCGACGCGGTGGTATCCATCGAGGTACCCGACGCCGAGATCGAGCAGCGCATGACGGGCCGCCGCACCTGCCCGGCCTGCGGGGCCACCTACCACATCGTCGCCAATCCCCCCAAGCAGGCGGGCATCTGCGACCTGTGCGGCGAGGCCCTGGGCCAGCGCAAGGACGATCAGCCGGAGACGGTGAAGAGCCGTCTGGTCACCTATCATCAGCAGACCGAACCGCTGAAGGGTTTCTACGCCCAGCGGGGCCTGCTGAAGGTGGTGGACGTCCGGGGCAGCGTGGACGAGGTCAACGCCGCCATCATGAAAGTTCTGGGTGAATAATCATGGCTGATCGCATCGTCATCAAGTCGGAGCGGCAAATCGAGCTGATGCGGAAGGCCGGAAGGCTCACCGCTGAGGCCCGGGCCTACGGCGCATCCCTGGTGCGCCCCGGCATTACGACGAAGGAACTTGACAAGGCCATGTACAAGTTCATCATCGCCAACGGCGGCTATCCCTCCTTCCTGCATCTGTACGGCTTCCCCGGCACAGCCTGCATCTCGGTGAATGACGAGATCATTCACGGCATCCCCGGCAAGCGGCGGCTAGAGGAGGGGGACATTGTCTCCATCGACATCGGAGCCTGCATCGGCTACGAGGGCATTGACAAAAAGACGGGCCTGCCCATCGGGGGGTACCACGGCGACTGCGCTGGCACCTACCCCGTGGGGCAGATCAGCGACGAGGCAAAGCGGCTGATTGAAGTGACGGAGCAGTCCTTCTGGGCCGGCATCAGGCATGCCGTGGCCGGGAACCGGGTCAGCGACATCTCAAGAGGGGTGCAGACCTGTGCGGAGGCTGCCGGGTTCGGCGTGGTCCGGGAGTACGTGGGCCACGGCGTGGGCACCAAGATGCACGAGGCGCCGGAGGTGCCCAACTTCGTCGAGCCGCACCGTCTGGGGGGCAACCCCCGGCTGGTGAAGAACATGACCATCGCCGTGGAGCCCATGATCAACGCCGGCACCCGCCACATCAAGCAGATGCCCGACGGCTGGACGGTGAAAACGGCCGATGGCAAGTACGCCGCCCATTATGAAAATACCATTCTCATCACTGAGGGTGAGCCTGAAATCCTCACCCGGTGCGGAGATTGATATGGAAGCTATCCACCCTTACGAAATCGTTCTCTCCTTGGCCGGACATGACAGGGGCCAGCTCTTCTGCGTACTCAGCGTGGAGGAGGGCTACTGCCTGCTGGCGGACGGAAAGGGGAGAAAGCTGGACGCGCCAAAAAAGAAGAGCGTGAAGCATCTTCGGGGCGTAGGAACCAGCGCACATCCGGCAATCGTAGGATTGCAGAGAGGCGGCAAGATTTCTAACCGCGCCCTGCGCGCAGCACTTGCAGCCTTCCGCGAATCAAGTCCCATATAAGGAGGCTGTTCTCTTGTCCAAAGAAGATATGATCGAGCTGGAAGGCGTGGTCGTCGAGGCTCTGCCGAACGCTGTATTCAAGGTAGACATTGGCAAAGGCCACACCATTCTGGCGAACATTTCTGGCAAGCTCAGAATGAACTATATCAGGATCCTCCCGGGAGATAAGGTGACAGTCCAGATGTCCCCTTATGACCTGACCCGCGGCCGGATTACCTGGAGAAGCAAATAACCCCGGAACATTCATCATCCGGGAACCGCGGAGCACGCCCTCTGGACAAGGGAACCCTCCGCGACAGGCAAAACAGGAGGTATAAAACGATGAAAGTAAGACCGTCCGTAAAGCCCATGTGCGAAAAATGCAAGGTCATTAAGCGCAAGGGCAGAGTAATGGTGATTTGTGAGAATCCCAAGCATAAGCAGAGACAGGGTTAAAGGAGGTGTATTGATCATATGGCACGTATTTCTGGTGTTGACTTGCCGAGAGACAAGCGTATTGAGGTCGGCCTGACCTATATCTATGGCATTGGCCTGACCAGCTCCAAAAAGATTTTGGCTGCGACGGGGATCGACCCCGACATCCGCGTGCGGGACCTGACGGAAGAGCAGGAGAGCGCACTGCGTGAGGAAATCGGAAAGCACTACACGGTGGAAGGTGACCTGCGTCGTAACGTCGCTATGGACATCAAGCGCCTCATCGAGATCGGTTCCTACCGCGGCAGCCGCCATCGTAAGAAGCTGCCCGTCCGGGGCCAGAGCTCTAAGAACAACGCCCGGACCCGTAAGGGCCCCCGCAAGACCATGGCGAACAAGAAGAAGTAAAGGAGGGAACTTGAAACATGGCTAACAATAAGAAGAAGGTTGTGCGCAAGCGCAAGGACCGTAAAAATGTTGAGAAGGGCGCCGTGCATATTCGTTCCTCCTTCAACAACACAATGGTGACCATCACCGATCTGCAGGGCAACGCGCTGAGCTGGGCCTCTGCCGGTGAAATGGGCTTCCGTGGCTCCCGGAAATCCACTCCCTTTGCCGCTCAGACCGCTGCTGAGACTGCCGCCAAGGCCGCTCAAGAGTATGGCCTGAAGAGCGTGGAAGTGTACGTCAAGGGCCCCGGTCAGGGACGTGAAGCGGCCATCCGTGCGCTCCAGGCTGCCGGTCTGGAGGTCACGCTGATTAAGGACGTCACCCCCGTCCCCCACAATGGTTGCCGTCCTCCCAAGAGAAGACGTGTCTGATTCAAAGAAGGAGGAGTTATCGTTATGGCAAGAAATATGCAGCCCGTCGCAAAGCGCTGCAAGGCGCTGGGCCTGTCCCCCGCTGTGATGGGTTATTCCAAGAAAGTGACAAACCGCAACCCCAAGGGCCAGATGCGCCGCAAGCAGTCTGAGTACGCCACTCAGCTCAACGAGAAGCAGAAGGTCAAGTTCGTCTACGGCGTGCAGGAGAAGCAGTTCCGGGCCTACTACGAGAAGGCCGAGCGTCAGAACGGCATCACCGGTGAGATCCTGCTGACCACCCTGGAGCGCCGCCTGGACAACGTCTGCTTCCGCGCCGGCTTCGCCATGACCCGCCGTGAGGCCCGTCAGGTGGTCTCCCACGGCCATCTGCTGGTCAACGGCAAGAGCGTCAACATCCCCTCTTATCTCATCAAGGCGGGCGACACCGTAGAGGTGAAGGACAAGAGCCGCTCTTCCGTGAAGTTTAAGAGATTCCTGGGCGAGGATGCCATCATCGCCACCCTGCCCACCTGGATGGAGCGTCCCAACAAGGACGAGCTGAAGGTGGTTATCACCCGGCTGCCTGAACGTGCTGATATCGACTTCCCTGTGGAGGAACACCTCATCGTCGAGTTGTATTCCAAGTAATCCGTGGCCCTCGCATATTGGTGAGCTGTCAAACCAGGGTACTTTGGTACCGCTGACGAGGAGGGTAAAACTGAAATGGTAGAAATCGAAAAGCCACGCATTGAATGTATTGAAAATCCCGGTGACGCTTCCTATGGTAAGTACGTTGTTGAGCCGCTGGAGCGCGGTTATGGTACGACCCTGGGCAATGCCCTGCGGCGTATCCTGCTCAGCTCCCTGCCCGGCACGGCAGCCACTTCCATCAAGATCGCCGGCGTACAGCATGAATTCAGCACCATTCCGGGCGTCAAGGAGGATGTGACGCAGATCGTCCTGAACGTCAAACAGATCATCGCCAAGCTGCACTGCACCGGCACCAAACGGGTGTATATCCAGGCGTCCGGCGAGGGCGAAGTCACCGCCGGGGACATCAAGTCCGACGGCGAGGTTGAAATTCTGAACCCGGAGCTGCACATTGCAACGCTGGGGGCAGACGCTACCCTGAACATGGAGCTGACGCTGAGTCATGGCCGGGGCTACGTCCCCGCCGACCGCAACAAGCCGGCTCAGACCATCATCGGCGTGATTCCGGTGGACTCGCTGTATTCGCCGGTGCTGAAGGTGAACTACACGGTGGAGAACACCCGTGTGGGCAACATGACGGACTATGACAAGCTGACGCTGGACGTGTGGACGGACGGCACCATCTCTGCCAGAGACGCCGTCTCCCTGGGCGCGAAGATCCTGTGCGATCACTTCGCCCTCTTCACCGACCTGTCCGACACGGTGGGCAGCCGTTCCACGGTGGTGGAGAAGCCGGAGGCCGCCCATGACAAGGTGCTGGAAATGACCATTGAGGAGCTGGATTTGTCTGTGCGTTCCTTTAACTGCCTGAAGCGGGCCAACATCAATACGGTGGAGGATCTGATTTCCAAGACAGAGGACGAGATGATGAAGGTTCGGAATCTGGGCCGCAAGAGCCTGGAGGAGGTCATGAACAAGCTCTCCGCCATGGGCCTCTCCCTGGCCAAGGAAGAGAGCAACTGAGTTCTGTACGATCAAATTTCAAAACTGTTTGCGTAACGTAAACGTTCCGAAGGAGTGAATCAAATGGGTTATCGTAAACTGGGCAAGACGTCTGACCAGCGCAAGGCCATGCTCCGTCAGCTGACCACTGACCTGCTGGAGTACGGCCGCATCAAGACCACCGTCACCCGCGCCAAGGAGGTCCAGCCCATCGCCGAGAAGATGATCACCCTGGCAAAGAAGAACGATCTGGCCGCCTATCGCCAGACCCTCTCCTATGTGACCAAGGAATCTGTGGCGAAGAATCTGTTCGACACGGCGGGCACCAAGTATGCCGACCGCAACGGCGGTTATACTCGTATTGTCCGCATCGGCTTCCGCCGCGGCGACGCTGCTGAAATCGCTTATCTGGAGCTGGTGTAACCACCGGTTTCTGACAAGAAATTTCATAAGAATGTGAAAAAACCGCGTGTGGCCGGAGTATTCCGCCTCACGCGGTTTTTACAGAAAGTGGAGCGGGGCAAAGGACCCCAGCCGGGCAAAGTAGAAGGGTCCGCAGCCTTTGGCGGGAGTTTGCCTTGACTTTTCCACAGAATACGGTACAATAAAGCTATCGGAGGGGCTGTTATGCTGCGTGATAATGAGAAATTCTATCTGCCCAATCTGCATCATTTCCAGAACGACAACACGTTCTACGGCTCCTTTCAGGGGCTGCGGTTCCGGGTGAAATCGGAGCAGGAGGAGGACGCCGAAGGGAAGCACTGGTTCATGGTGACTCTGTGCTGGTATGGCGACTTCTGCCTGGAGGAGAGCGATGTGGTGGACACGGCCCGGTTTCCCATGACCCCGGAGGGCTATGAGCAGGTGCTGGACTGGCTGGAAGAACAGTACCGCACCATGCTGGCGCGGGACAGCAGCGAGGCCCCTGACCCGACGACGAAATCTTAGGAGTGTGATGTTCCCTTTATGGACAGTCAAACAGGCAGTACCATCCTGATTTTAGTATTGCTGATTGCGGCATCCGCCTTCTTCTCCGGCACGGAGACGGCCTTTTCCTCCTGCAACAAAATCAAGCTGAAAAGCTGGGCGGAGGACGGCGACAAGAAGGCGGAGGCGACCCTGAACCTGGTGGAGGATTACGACAGGCTGATCTCCGGTGTGCTGATTGGCAACAACATCGTCAATATCACCGCATCCACCCTGGCCACCCTGCTGTTCACCAGCTACTGGGTGACCTACGGCGCCACCCTTTCCACGGTGGTGATGACCGTGTTGGTGCTGATCTTCGGCGAGGTGACCCCCAAGACCCTGGTGAAGCAGGCCCCGGAGCGGTTCGCCATGGCGGTGACGCCGGTGATTCGGGGGATTTTGTGGGTGCTGACCCCCATCAACGCCATCTTTCGGCTGTGGCAGCGGATGCTGAGCCACTTCTTCAAGCTTGACGAAGGGGAGGGCATCACCGGCGGCGAGCTGATCACCATGGTGTCCGAGGCGGAGAACGAAGGCGGCCTGGAGGCGGGGGAGAGCAGGCTGATCCGCTCCGCCATCGAGTTTGGCGACCTGGAGGTGGGAGAGATCTTCGTCCCCCGGGTGGATATGATATCCGCGCCGGACGACACCACGGCGGAGGAGATGGACGCCCTGTTCCGGGACTGCGGCTATTCCCGCCTGCCTATCTGGCACGAGGACAGGGACCACATTCTGGGTGTGCTGAACGAGAAGGACTTCTTCCAGGCCCACTTGGGGCCGGAGGACGACTGGCTCCACCTGATTACGGAACCCCTCTACACTACCCCCTCCGAGCCGGTGCAGGACGTGCTGAGCAAGATGCAGCGGCAAAAGACCCATCTGGCCATCGTGGTGGATGAGTTCGGCGGCACCGAGGGGCTGATCACTCTGGAGGACATCCTGGAGGAGCTGGTGGGCGAGATCTGGGATGAGCATGACGAGGTGGTGGAGAACTTCAAAAAGCAGCCGGACGGCAGCTATTTGATTGCCTGCAGTGCAAATCTGGACGATGTATTTAAATTGTTTGACGTTCGCGGGGAGTGCGACAGCGACACGGTGTCCGGCTGGGTGCTGGATGAGCTGGGCCACATTCCCAAGGCCGGGGACCGGTTTACTTACGAGAACCTGGAGGTGACGGTCACGGCCATCCGCCGGATGCGGGTGCTGGAAATCCGCGTGGTGGTTCTGCCGGAACCCCAGGAGGAAGAGGAGCACCGGCGCCCTGCCCGCAGAGGAAACGGCGGGGAGGGCGGAGAAGCCTCCGGCTAATCAAGTGCGCAGCCGCCCCGTGTCGGCCTTCGACGGCCGATGCGGGGCGGTTTTTGAAAATCATTTCTTTTGTCCTAAATCAAGACATTTTGGTGTTGCCTATGAAAAGAATCATTGATACAGAACAAGTCAACCTGATTGGCCCCCGCATCAGGGCGGCCCGTGTGGCCGCCGGCCTCAGCCAGAAGCAGCTGTCAGAGCGGCTGGAGCTGCTGGCGGTTTACACCTGCCGGGGTTCTATCTCCCGGATTGAGCATGGCAAACGGGCCGTCACGGACATCGAAATTGACGGCATTGCAAAAATCTTGCAAGTTTCTCCCAACGAATTATTTGGATGGGATGAGGGCAAAGGGTCTGAC
Source organism: Clostridiales bacterium (assembly GCA_021202775.1). Taxonomy (GTDB): domain Bacteria; phylum Bacillota; class Clostridia; order Oscillospirales; family Oscillospiraceae; genus Onthomonas. The sequence continues at coordinate 52,560 of JAJQCJ010000020.1, forward strand.
GAACAGGTTAATTGACCGAAACAGAACAACAACCGCACCGGCTCGGAACCGTTCTACGAGCCGGTGCGGTTATTTTGGTTATGTGCGGTGCTTTACATCCGTTTCAGCAGCCAAAGGAATTCGTAGCCCCCCAGGGTCAGGACGCTGGGGTTTTCCACCGGCGCCCCCCGAAGCAGGTCGGTGTAGGTGCCTGTCTCGGACAGCCAGACCTTTTGCGGCTCCGGGCTGAAATTGTACAGGCCGTAGAGCTTTTCCCCGTCCTTGTACCGGCCCAGGGCCAGCACGGCGTCGTTCCCGGTGTCCGCCGTCCAGAAGTCGGCGTCCGCGTCAAAGATGGGGTCGGACTGGCGCACCTCCTCCAGCCGCTGCAGTCCGTGGAACAGCCTGCTCTGGACGGAGTCCGGCTCCTGCCGCCGCGCTGCCTCGTCCCACTGGAAGTCTCCCCGGTGGAGGTATCGGCTGTCCCCGGCCTTCTCCGGGTCGTTCAAGTAGCCCCAGTCGTTGCGCTGGCCCACCTCGTCCCCGGCGTAAAGCACCGGGATTCCGCTTTGGGACAGCATGCAGGCGTGAAGCATCAGATCCAGGACCAGGGCCTGCTCCGTCATGGCCGGGCTTCCCGTTTCCATGGCCGTCTCCAGGCCGCAGAGGGAGGCTGTGGTGCCGCAGAGGCGGGCGTCCCCCAGCCGCTCATCGTCGTTGTACAGGGCCCCCCGGCTGGCCCCGTAAGGCAGCTTTCCGGTGAAGTAGTCGTTCAGGAATCGCTTGTGGGGCACCTCTCCCATGCCGAACCGGGCCAGGAAGGGGTAGTCCAGCCCCCAGCCGATGTCGTCATGGCAGCGGAGGTAGTTCTGGAAGGTGTAGCCTCTGGGGAGGGCCGCCACCTGGTTCAGCTGGTGGCGCAGGAGGCGCACGTCATGGGTGGCCACCGTGTGCCAGGTGGTACACATGGCCGTCACGTTGTACAGCATATGACACTCCGGCTTTTCCGGCGTGCCGAAATAGGGGGCCACCAGGGCGGGCTCCATCACTACCTCCCCCAGCAGCAGGACGCCGGGGCAGACCACCTCGGTGACGATGCGCAGCATCCGCACCAGGGTGTGCACCTGGGGCAGATTCCGGCAGTTGGTGCCCAGCTGCTTCCAGATGTAGGGGACGGCGTCCAGGCGAATCACGTCAATGCCCCGGTTGGTCAGGAACAGCAGGTTCTCCGTCATCTCCCGAAAGACCACCGGGTTGGCGTAGTTCAAATCCCACTGGTAGGGGTAGAAGGTGGTCATGACTACCTTTCCGATCTCCGGCTGCCAGGTGAAGTTGCCGGGGGCGTCGGTGGGGAACACCTGGGGCACCGTCTGCTCGTACTGGTTGGGGATGTCCCAGTTGTCGTAGAAGAAGTAGCGCTCCTGATACTCCCGCTCCCCGGCTTTGGCCCGGCGGGCCCACTCATGTTCTTCGCTGGTGTGGTTCATCACGAAGTCCAGACACAGGGAAATGCCCCGCCGGTGACAGTCCCCGGCCAGGGCCTCCAAATCCGCCATGGTGCCCAGCTCCGGCTGCACCCGCCGGAAGTTGGAGACGGCGTAGCCCCCGTCGCTGCGGCCTTTGGGGCTCTCCAGCAGGGGCATCAGGTGGAGGTAGTTCACCCCGCACTCCTGGAGGTAGTCCAGTCTGTCCGCCACCCCCCGGAGGGAGCCGGCGAAGGGGCCGGTGTACAGCATCATCCCCAGACGGCTGCGCTGCCGGTACCAGCCGGGGTCAGCCTCCCGGGCCCGGTCGGACGCCTTCAGGTCCGCGGGCCGGGCCTGATATGCCTCCTCCATGGCGGTCAGCAGCGCCCCCAGGGTGTCCTCCCGGCCCCGGTACAGCTGGCCGTAGAGCCGGCTCAGCTCGTCATAGCGGGGGGCCAGCCTGGTCTGAAACTCCTCTGTCATGTCACATTTCTCCTTTTGGGATCACATTCCCAGCTTTTTCATGTCCTCCAAGATCTCCCGCTCCGTCTGCACATGGCCCTCACCCGGGGCCTCCTCTTCCTCCTCCTGCGCCAGGTAAGGGGCGAAGGATTTCAGCAGCAGACTGGCGTTGAACATGGTGACCAGAGCAAAGCCGCACAGCACCCACAAAAAGGCATAGGTGGGCAGGTTCCCCCGATCCAGATAGGTCAGCGCCATGGGGACGATATTGGCCATCAATATGGCAACGGTGGCAACGGGCCGCTTGACCGCGAAGTACACCGAATCCATCAAAAGCTGCTTGAAGTTCACCTGAAAGGCGGCCATCACCGGGAAGATGTAGCAGGCCAGCACAACGGCTGCCACCCCAATGGCCATCAGCGGGTACCGGAACAGGGCCATCGCCCCGTCAAACTGGTTACACCAGCTGATCTCCAGCCAAAGCACCGCCCCCAGCGCCGCCAGCGCCAGAAGGGAGAGGGTGCCCTGCCTGAAATTGTTCTTGAATCCCCGCCAGAAGGTGGAGAAGGGATTGCAGCTCTTCTCCCGCAGGCAGGTCAGCAGGGTGAAGTACAGGGCGGCGTAGCCCGCCCCCGCCGTCACCACCGGCAGGAGGGAGAGGACGAACAGCAGGTTCGCCGCGATGAGAATCCCGCAGCGGGTCATCAGCTGGCCAAAGACGCTGTCATTGTCCATAAAACCGCGTAAAAGTCGCATGAGAACCTCCGTTCGTATTTTAGGAAAACAGATAACTGAGAAACAGGTCAATCTGGTCGATATGGGGGGCGTTGGCGGAGATGCCCAGGGCGCAGCCCGCGCTGTAATACTCCTCCAGCCGGGAGCCGGAGAGGTCGATGCCCACCGGCACCTGGGTCAGTTCCCCGGTGTCCTCCAGGTCGGCCTCCACGGTGAGGACACGGTCGGCATACTGCTCCGCCAGGTCGGAGACCCGCTCATCGGCAAGGCTCATCAGCCGCCCCGTCTCCCCCACCGCCAGCAGGTCGTCCGTCCCCATCACCAGCACGTCCAGGGTGCCCGCGTCCAGGTAGGCGGTCAGCAGCTCGTAATAGGTGCTGCCCACGGTGGAGCTGGTGGCGGGTTTGCAGTAAAGTTCGTCCTCAAACTGGAGGACGCCTGTGGTCAGGTCATATCCGGCGTATTGGGCAAAGCCGGTGTGCAGGTCGGAGCCCTCCCCCAAATCCGCCTCCACATTGGCGAAGCAGGCGAAGAACCAGGTCTCCGAGGGGGTGGTGACAGCGTGGTAGGTCATGGTGACAGTGAAAACCAGCACCGCGGCCAGCCCCAGAATCCACAGCTTATAGTAGTCCCAAATGTAGCCGGGCCGCTCCTTCAGGGGCAGGGCGCAAATCTTCTTCCACTCCGCGGCCATGCGCCCTTTCAGGGTATCCATGTCACTGCTCCCTTTCTAAGTGGATCTGAACGCTGGGGCAGTCGCCGTACAGCCGGGGGAGGACGAAGCCGCCGTACATCAGCGCCCCGCCGGTGTACACCCTGCCCTCCTCCCGGGCGGACAGGGGGCCGCAGTCGTTCCCGCCGCTGCACACGGCGAACTCGGAAACCCGGTACCGGGCGTCCTCCTCCAGCCCCCGGAGCTGCACGCGAATCAGCGGGGTGGTGGCCCGGACGTGGGTGACCACAACGCTGACCAGGGCCTCGGACTTGTCCGGCGAAACCGTCTGCCAGGAGGAGTGGTCGGGGGTTCGGGCGGGGTCGGTGAGGCGGTAGTAGTCCCCCTGCCCAATTAAATCAGCGTAACGGTGGAACCGGTCGATCTGGCGGCGGACAGCCGCCTTTTCCGCCTCCGTCAGAAGGTTCAAATCCAGCTCATAGCCGAAGGTGCCGTGCATGGCCACCACCCCACGGGTGTCCAAAGGCACCATTCGCCCGGTCTGATGGTTGGGGCAGGCGGAGACGTGGGCGCCCATGGCGGACACGGGGTAGCCGAAGGAGGTGCCGTACTGAATGGACAGCCGCTCCACCGCGTCGGTGTCGTCGCTGCACCAGATCTGGGGGCAGTAGGCCAACATCCCGGCGTCAAACCGTCCCCCACCGCCGGCGCAGCCCTCCAGCAGCACCTCCGGGAACCGGGCGGTGAGCCGCTCCAGCAGGGCGTACACCCCCAGCACATACCGGTGGGCGGCCTCCCCCTGGCGCTCCGGCGGCAGGGCCCGGCTGTAAACGTCGGTGAGGCTGCGGTTCATATCCCACTTGATGTAGGAGATGTTGTGGCGCTCCAGCAGGGCGGACAGCCTCTGATAGAGATATTCTACCACATCGTCCCGGCCCATGTCCAGCACAAGCTGATTCCGGCCCATGGTGGGGGCCCGGCCCGGCAGGGTCAGCGCCCAGTCCGGATGGGCGCGGTACAGGTCGGAGTCCTCGTTCACCATTTCCGGCTCCACCCACAGCCCGAACTGCATCCCAAGGCCGTTGACCTCTGAGATGAGCCTGTCCAGCCCGCCGGGGAGCTTCTTCTCATTCACGAACCAGTCCCCCAGGCCCCGGTTCTCATCATACCGGCTGCCGAACCAGCCGTCGTCCAGCACCAGCAGCTCCACCCCCAGGGCGCTGGCCTGGCGGGCGATGGAGATGATTTTGTCCGTGTCAAAGTCGAAGTAGGTGGCCTCCCAATTGTTGATCAGCACCGGGCGGCGGCGGTTCACCCAGGGGCTGCGGCACAGGTTGCCGCGGATAAACCGGTGATAGTTCCGGGAGAGCTGCCCCAGCCCCTCATGGGAAAAGGTCAGCAGCACCTCCGGCGTCTGGAAGTGTTCGCCGGGGGCCAGGGTCCAGCGGAACTGTCCGTCCTGAATCCCCATGACCACCCGGGTGCCGCCGCTCTGGTCCCGCTCAACATCGGTCCGGTGGCTGCCGGAGTAGACCAGCATCAGGCCGCAGCAGTCGCCCTGGTCCTCGGTGGCGTCCCGCCCCGCCAGGATGACGAAGGGGTTGTGCTGATGGCTGGAGGCCCCCCGGCGGGAGGAAACCGTCTGAATCCCGCCGGTGATGGGGGCGCGGACCACCTGCCGCTCCATGTTGTGCCGCCCCTGGAAGTGGAGCAGGTCCCAGTCCCCGAAGGGGAAATCCAGGCACAGGGAGGCCGCCCGTTCCAGGGTCAGGGCGTTTTCCCCGGCGTTCCGCAGCCGGGCCGCCCTGGTGATGACATCCCGCTCCTCAAACACGCCGTAGTACAGCTCCAGCTCCAGCCCCGTCACCGTATCGGCCAGGGTGATCACCAGCGTCTCCGCCTCGCCCTCTCCGGCGAAGGCGGAGGGCATCCCCTCCACGGCGTACTTGCCGGGGAGGATGGCGTGGGAGACGTACCGGAACTCCGCCCCATAGGCCCCCTCCGCCCCGGAGACGGTGAGGCAGTTCACCCGAAAGTCCCCGGTGTTGCAGCCGGTGTACTCCTGGGGCATGGTGTCCAGGCTGGTCACCTTTTGCAGCCGCAGGGGGTAGGGGTTGGGGGAGAAGCCGAACTCCTCCGGGCGGTACAGGTGGCTCAGGCTGCCCTCTGTCCGGCGGCCATAGTACAGATGGCACAGGTAGCCCAGGGGGCCGATCTGCATCTGATAGGTGGTGGTGCGGGTGTGCAGGGTGAACAGGCGATCCTGCACTTGAAAAGAAATGCTCATGTCTGGTTTCCTCCGTGTGTGTGTCTTTATTCGTCCAGGGGGAGCAGCTCCCCTTCCGGACACTCCAAGTGTACCCGCGTCTCCTCCGGCTGCTGACGGTAGGCCCTGGGGCTGCATTGAAAGTGTTTGGAAAAGATGCGGCTAAAGGACTGAACGCTGGTGTAACCCACCATGCTGGCGATGGTTTCCACCGGCAGGTTGGTCTCCGCCAGCAGCCGCGCACCCTCCCGCATCCGCAGGAGGATCATATAGTCCATGGGGGAGATGCCCATCTTCTGGGTGAACAGCTTGGTGAAGTAGCTGCGGTCAATGCCGATGGAGGAGGACACCTCTCCGATTTTCATGGAGGCGAAGTTGCTGCGTATATAGGTCAACCCATGCTGAACATAGTCATTGGGATCATATTCTGAGTGAGTGCTGCGGGCAGCGCTGCTCCCGGAGCGGATGGCCAGGCCCAGGAACTGGTAGAGCACCCCCAGCCGCCACAGGTCATGGGTCAGGTTCAGCTCCGTCCTGTCCAGCAGGTCGGAGATCAGGGAGCTGAAGTCGGCGGGGTCGGTGTTGCAGTCCCGCAGGTTGACCCCCTCCGGAAATCCTGCCTGCTCCAGATAGTAGGGGGCCTTCTCCCCGCCGAAGGTGATCCAGCAGTAGGCCCAGGGGTTGGCGTGGCTGGCGCCGTACCTGGTCGTCTCGTGGGGCTTTGCCACGAAGATCTGGCCGTCGTGGACGGGCCGCTGGGTGCCGTTCACCTCCAGCCAGCCCTCGCCGGACATGACCACGTGGAAGTGGTACCCCGGCCGGTTCACGGGGCCGAAGGTGTAATCAGGGCGGCACTTCTCGATGCCGCAGCCCATGAGATAGAGGGACTCCGTCTGGCGGTTCATATAGGTCATCTCGAACAGCCGGTACTGTCCCGCTTTGAAGAAAAACTGCGTCTTTGCCATGAGGGCACCTCCTTGAGGCGTCGGGTGGGGTTCGATGAAAAGCATCAATAGCCTGCCTCCGACAGAGGGGAACCGCCGGAGGCAGGGGTGAAAGGAGAATGGGTATGTGGGGTTACAGTTTGCTGCCGGAGGTGGCGATGCCCTGAATGAACTGCTTCTGGAACACCAGATAGAGCACGATCATGGGGACGCAGGCCATCAGCGCGGCGGCCATCAGTTCCGGATAGTTGGAGCTGTACTGGCCCTGCATCTTGGCCAGTCCGGCAGACAGGGTGGTATGCTCCACCTCGGTGCAGACGATCATGGGCCACATCAGGTCCTTATAGGCGAACACGGCGGTGAAGATGCCCAGGCTCACCATGGAGGACCGGGTCAGCGGGGCCATAATGCGGAGGAACCGCTGGGGGATGTTGCAGCCGTCGATGGCGGCGGCCTCCTCCAGCTCCTTGGGCAGGCCCTGATAGCCCTGCTTCAGCAGGAAGGTGCCGAAGGCGGTGACTACGCCGGGGAACACCAGGCCGGCCACTGTGTTGGTCCAGCCCAGACTGGTCACCATGACGTACTGGGGGATGATGAAGATCTGGCTGGGCACCATCATCTGAATCAGAATCAGGGAGAACAGGAAGTTCTTGCCGGGGAAGTTCAGACGGCCGAAGGCGTAGCCCGCCAGGGTGGCGGTCAGCACGGCGCAGACCACCCGCCAGAAGATCATCAGGATGGTGTTTTTGTAGAGGTACAGGAAGTTGTAGTTTTTCCAGACGGAGACGAAGCTGTCAAATTTCCAGCTGGAGGGGAAGATGACGAAGGGGTTCACCGACGTGGCTTCAGACAGCGTCTTGAAGGAGGTCAGGATCATCCACAGGAAGGGCACCAGCATGGTGATGGAGCAGATGATGAGGACGAAGTGAATCAGGGCCTGGGTGGCCCGCTGCTTAGCCTGATAGCTTTCCATGTGCGCACCTCCTTAGTTGTAGAAGACCCACTTCTTCTCGCTCTTCTGCAAGAGGAAGGTGATGGCCATGATGATCACCAGCATACACACCACAATGGCTGCGCCATAGCCCCGCTGGCTGTTGGTGAAGGTGTATTTATAGAAGATGTAGACCACCGACTGCACCGAGGACAGGGCCTGGTTGGTGTTGTCCATCACCATGTACACCAGGTCAAAGACCTGGAGGGCGCCGATGATGCGGGTCTGGAGGATGAAGAAGGTGGTGGGGCTCAGCAGGGGGATGGTGATGGAGAAGAACTGCCGGATGCCGGAGGCACCGTCGATGTCCGCCGCCTCATAGTAGTCGTGGGGGATCTCCTGCAGGCCGGACAGGAACAGAATCATGTTGTAGCCTACGATGGACCACACGCCGATGACGCCGATGGAGATCCAGGCGATGTTGGCGTCGGAGATCCAGGCCACATTCAGGCCGAACAGGTTGTTCAGCAGGCCGAACTGCTGGTTGTACAGGAACTTCCACACCATGGCCACCGCCGCCGGGGCCGCCACCATGGGCAGGAAGAAGATGGTGCGGTACCCGCCCCGGAACTTGATCTTCCGGTTCAGGAGGACGGCCAGCACCAGGCCGATGCCGATGCCGAAGGGTACCTCAATGATAGCATACTTCAGGGTGTTCAGCAAGCTGCTCCAGAACTCGGAGCTGGTCAGAACGCTCTGATAGTTGGAAAGACCGATGAAGGTGTTGCCTCTGCCGAAGTCGCCGGTCTTGCAGAAGGACTGATAGATGGTGTAGACGATGGGGTAAAAGTTCAGGACGATCAGGCCGATCATGGTGGGGGCCACGAAAATCAGGCCCCACATGGCTTCATTCTTTTCCGCCTTGGACATTTTCACTTTAGCTGCTTTAGCCATATGCGCTCCTTTCCATGGGGTTCATTCAAAGGGGGCCGGGGCGGAGGGATGCCCCGGCCCAGGGGGAGGGAAACTCAGGCGGATGTTACTCTGTTGCCAGGATGTTGTTCATATAGGCGGCGCAGTCATCCAGCACAGAGCTCATGGTGGAGGTGTCCAGCCAGGCGTTCACCAGCTGCTCCCGGTAGTAGTTCTGCCAGGTGGTGGTGTAGTAGCTGTGGGGATAGGAGATCAGGGTGGCGGAGTCGTTCATCACCTGGACGGCGGAGGCGTCGATGCCCTTGGCGGTGATGACGTCGGCATAGGCGCTGTCAGCCCCCACATAACCGGCCAGGGTCACGCCCAGCTCGGCCTGCTTGACCTGCATATCGTAGCTGGAGAGCCACAGCACCAGGGCGGCGGCCTCGTCGGGATGCTCAGAGGTGGCGGAGGCGGACCAGGCCAGGGAGTTGTAGATGGTCACCCGCTCGCCGTCGTCGCACTGGCCGTTGCCGTTGGCGTCGTAGTAGGGCAGGACAGCGGTGGCGTAGTTCTCAGAGCCGTCATAGTCGGTGAAGCCGGCCAGGGTGTAGTTGCCCTGGCAGATCATGGCCACCAGGTCGTTGGTGAAGAGGCCGCTGGTGCCGTTCTCGGAGACCAGGGACTGGGGGGCGAAGGCGTCGTCAATGAGCTTGCCCACGAACTCCATGGCGGTCTTGGTGGCGTCGGAGTCCAGGCCGGAGGTGGTGCCGTCCTCAGAGATGACGGTGCCGCCCATGGCATAGACGATGTTCCACCAGCCGTCCTGGTCATTGGTGGTGTTCATGGCCGCGCCGTAGACGCTGCCGCCGCTGGCCTCGGTGATGCCCGCCGCCACCTCATAGTAGGTCTCCCAGGTCCAGGTCTCGTCGGGATAGTCGAAGCCGTACTCGTCAAAGATGGCCTTGTTGTAGAGGATGACGTTGATGTCGTGGTCCTTGGGGATGCCGTAGTATTTGCCGTCATAGGTGAAGGTGTCCACAGCGCCCTCGTAGTAGTTGGCCATGTCGATTCCATCGTCCGCCTCGATGTAGGAGGTCAGGTCCAGCAGGATATCGTTGGACATATACTTGTCCGCCTCCTGGACGTGCATCCAGAACACATCGGCCATCTCGCCGCCGGAGGCGCCGGCCTCCAGCAGGGTCCAGTAGTTGTCCCAGGTCACCACGTTGACCTTGACGGCGATGCCGGTGTCCTCCGTGAAGAGGTCGCAGATCTCCTGGATGCCGTCCTGCTGGTCAGAGTCCCAGACCCAGACCTGCAGCTCGGCGGAGCTGTCCAGTTCGGTGGCGGTGCTGTCGGCGCCGCCGGAGCTGTCCCCGCCGGAGTCCCCGGAGCCGGACGAGCTGCCGGAGTCGCTGCTGCCGCCACAGGCCGCCAGGGCGAACACCATCGCCAGAGCCAGCAGGAGCGTCATCAGTTGTTTGAGTTGTTTCATTGCTTGTTCCTCCTGTCAAAATATGAAATTTCCCGGAGGGCTCATGCCTCAAGGAGATTATCATAAGTATAACCGCTGGAAAAACATTTGACAATGTTGCGACGTGGGATAAACTTATCCGTTTGTGGAATTGAGTATCAAAAATGATTTTCCGAGAAAACCGGCGAATGATTCCGACATGCAGAGTGAATGGGAGAAACAGAGCATTTTTATGAACCGTTATTGGAGAAAACTTTGGAATACCGTCCCGTTCCCTTAGTGAAAATCACAAAAACGGGGGACGAAACGTCTTTCCCTGGAAGGAATTTGCGCGCGGCTATCCGCAAAAGGCACAAAGGGGATGCGCGAAAACCCGCCTGCCGGACGCCCTGGGGCGTCGGCAGGCGGGTTGTTAGCCGGCTTTTTATTTGCGCGGAAAGCGCGTTTATCACAGTTCCTCGCTGCGGTCCAGCCCCTCAAAGAAGGCGTCATAGGTGCAGTGATAAATGTTTCGTAGTTCTATCAGAACGCTGGCCCGAATATTCAGCTCTCCGGCTTCATACTTTGCGTAGGTGGTGCGGCCAATGTCGCAGCCCCGGCGCTGGAGTTCTGCACAGAGCTTTTCCTGGGAGAGACCGTGGGCTGTGCGCAGTTTGCGCAGATTGCCGCCCATGTTGCGATCCCGTCGAATTTTTTGCTCCATTTCCTCACCCCGCACAGGCATTAACCAGTATTGGTTGCAACTAAGCCTATCCTATGCTATACTCTTGGAAAATGTTGTCCGCGATACTGGTCAACGGCGCTGCGGAAACGAGAAAATTTTGCCAGACAGCGGTGCCTGGCGGGGAGGAACGTTATGGATGAAAAAATGGCGATTTGTACCTTCTTTGGTCACCGGGATTGCCCGGAATCCGTGAAGCCACAGCTTCAGGCACTGTTGAGAAAGTTCATTGAACAGAACGGGGTAAGCCGGTTTTATGTTGGAAACCAGGGCCGCTTTGACAGCATCACGCGAAGCGTTTTGCGAGAGCTGAAAAAGGATTACCCCTCCATTGACTTTTGCGTTGTGCTGGCCTATATGCCCGGAAAGGCTGATCCGCTGCATCATCTGTACAGCGAAGAAACTATGCTGCCAGAGGGGATTGAAACCGTTCCAAAGCGTTTTGCCATTGTCTGGCGGAACAGATGGATGTTGAAGCAGGCAGATTATGTGGTGACGTATATCCGCCGGCCTTATGGCGGTGCGGCGCAGTTTGCAAAGCAGGCGAAGAGGCAGGGGAAACAGGTTTATGCGTTATAAAGCGGCCCAAACTGTCCGTCCGCTTTCACGCATCACTGAGATAAAACGGAAAAATTAGCTTGTATCGAAAGAAAAGCCATGTTATAATGAAACGCAAAGTATCCCAAAAGTTCTTTTGCTACCCCTTCGGGAAGATGCGCAGCGCCCCGCCCTGGCCGATATAGGCCAGAAAGACGTCGCCCCGCCCCAGCTGCCGCCCCGTCAGCGCCCGGTCCAGCCACTGCTCGTCGTGGCCTGCGGCGCGGAGGTTGCCGGACAGCACCTGCCCGTCCTGCAAGACGCTGAGGGGCAGGGTGGTCTGTTCGGGGGCCTGCCCCCGG
>JAJQCJ010000023.1:0-3895 GCA_021202775.1 Clostridiales bacterium
GCCCAGGTGTACCGCGCCATGAACGACATCCCCGCCGACTGGGGCACCGCCGTCAACGTGCAGACCATGGTGTTCGGCAACTGGGGCGATGACTCCGGTACCGGCGTGGCCTTCACCCGGAACCCCACCACCGGCGAGAAGGAGCTGTACGGTGACTTCCTGATGAACGCCCAGGGCGAGGACGTGGTGGCCGGCATCCGCCGCACCTCCGACATCTCCGAGCTGAAGAAGGTCAACCCCGCCGTCTATGACGAGTTTGTGGAGATTGCCACCCGGCTGGAGAACCATTACCGGGATATGCAGGACATGGAGTTTACCATCGAGCGGGGCCACCTCTATATGCTCCAGACCCGGAACGGCAAGCGCACCCCCGGCGCGGCGCTGAAGATCGCCGTTGACCTGGTGAAGGAGGGCATGATCTCCGAGCAGGAGGCTCTGATGATGCTGGAGCCGGAGAGCCTGGACGCCGTCCTCCACGACAACTTCACCAAGGACGCCCTGGCCCAGGCTACCCCCATCGCCACCGGCGTCCCCGCCTCCCCCGGCGCAGGCTGCGGCGCGGCCTACTTCACCGCTGAGGACTGCGAGGCCCACGCCAAGAACGGCCCCGTGGTGCTGGTGCGCCAGGAGACCTCTACCGAGGACATCGTGGGCATGCAGGTGTCCGAGGGCGTACTGACCGCTCACGGCGGCCGCGCCTCCCACGCCGCCGTGGTGGCCCGTGGTATGGGCCGCTGCTGCGTGGCCGGCGTCGCCGACCTGGTGGTGGACGAGGACGCCAGAACCGCCGTACTGGGCGGCGTCACCATCCACGAGGGCGACTTCCTCTCCCTGGACGGCTCCACCGGCAAGGTCTACCTGGGCAAGCTGGCCACCGAGGAGGCCAGCATCTCCGGCGACTTCGCCACCATTATGGAGTGGGCCGATAAGTACCGCCAGATGTCCGTCCGCACCAACGCCGACAACGCCCATGACGCAGGGGTGGCCCTGAACTTCGGCGCGGAGGGCGTGGGCCTGACCCGTACTGAGCATATGTTCTTCGCCGAGGACCGCATCCCCGCCGTCCGGGAGATGATCGTGGCCTCCACCGCCGAGCAGCGGAAGAAGGCCCTGGACAAGATCCTGCCCATGCAGCGGAGCGACTTTGAGGGCATCTTCAAGGCCATGAAGGGCCTGCCCGTCACCATCCGCCTGCTGGATCCCCCTCTCCATGAGTTCCTGCCCAAGGAGAAGGAGGACATCGCCGCCTTGGCCGAGACCATGGGCATGACCTTTGACGAGCTGAACGCCGTGGTGGTCAGCCTCCAGGAGGTCAACCCCACGATGGGTCTCCGTGGCTGCCGTCTGCCCATCAAGTATAACGAGATCGCTGAGATGCAGACCCAGGCCATCATCGAGGCCGCGCTGAACGTCTATCGGGAGACCGGCATGAAGGTCATCCCTGAGATCATGATTCCCCTGGTGGCCTCCAAGAGCGAGGTGAAGTACGTCAAGGGCATCATCACCGCCGTGGCGGACAAGATCATCGCGGAGTCCGGCATCGAGCTGCCCTATGAGGTGGGCACCATGATCGAGCTGCCCCGGGCCGCCCTGGCCGCCGACCGCATCGCCGAGGAAGCGGAGTTCTTCTGCTTCGGCACCAACGACCTGACCCAGATGACCTGGGGCTTCAGCCGTGACGACTCCGGCAAGTTCCTAGGCGACTATCTGGACAAGAAGCTGCTGGAGCATGACCCCTTCCAGCGGCTGGACCGCCGCGGCGTGGGCCGTCTCATGAAGATCGCTGTGGACTATGGCCGCGAGGTTCGCCCCAATATGCATATGGGCATCTGCGGCGAGCACGGCGGCGACCCCACCTCCATCATGTTCTGCCATGACATCGGCCTGACCTACGTCTCCTGCAGCCCCTTCCGGGTACCCATCGCCCGGCTGGCTGCCGCCCAGGCCGCCATCAAGAACCCCCGCTGAGCGTCGGTTCCCGGCACATCCCTGAAAGAAACAGCAAAGCCCGGTTCGCATGAACCGGGCTTTGCCTATCGGTCGCTGACGGTGGGCACGTCGGAATGGGCATAGATCAGGTCGTCCAAATCCTGCTCCCGCTTCGGCTCCGGCGTCTGCCGGGGCCTCTCTTTCTCGCGCATACGGTTCCCTCCCATGCCGGGAACCGCCGGGCGGCTCCCAAAGAATACCCACTATTCTATGTCCGGGGGCGGGAGAAGATGCGCGGAATTTGGAGGCTACGCAAAACTATGCCAGGGAATGTTTTGCACAAAATCGGGTTTCCCGCCGCTCCGCCCGGGCGCACAGTGTACGCCCGGGCGGAAAGACAGGAAACCCGGCTATCACAGTAAGTGGAAAGCGAATCCCCACATCCCTTTTTTGCCTGAGGAAGGGAATTGCTTTCCGCTGAGGACATTGCTACCCCTCCGGGTGGTACACCCACGTTTCCCGCCTCCGCCAGGGCAGATACTCCAGCACCATAATGGTCAGCACCAGCAGGGCATAGGCGGGCAGGTAGCCCGCCTTCCCGAAGAGCCGGTACAGCACCGTCAGCGGGGAGTCGGGGGAATCCCCCAGCAGGAAGAAGTAATTGGTGTGCCAGTGCCGGTTCAGCAGGTACAGGGGCGGCACCACCGCCGCCAGAAACACCAGCGGCTTCCACATGGCCCGCATCCGGGGCCGCAGCGTCCCGCCCAGCAGCTGCCAGAGGGGGAACAGGAGCAGTCCGGCATGGGTCAGGAAGCCGGTCAGGTTCATAAAGTTCCATTGTGGGTACATATTCCAGTTGGGAAAGAGCAGGGCGGACAGCGCTCCGGCCCAGCAAAGGCTGTACAGGGTCTGCCCCACCCAGTCCCAGCGGGTGTAGGCGAAGAGCAGGCACAGGAAGGGGGCCAGCTCGCACAGCTGCAGGGGCAGATGATGAGTACTCAGGTGGCCGGTGACGGCCAGAATGCAGTATTCCGTCACGATGTTGCCGCAGATCAGCCAGGCCAGCGCCCGGCTGAGCCGCTGCTGCTCCTGCCGGTTCCGGCCCACATAACAGAGGGACAGCAGCGCAATCCCAAGGGCGATGCCGCCCAGCCAGACCAGATGGACGGGGCTGAAATGGGCGAAGCCCACCTCGTCTGGCAGGTCGGATTCATAGGTGAAAAAGTACATATCGCTTACGCGTGCAGATAGTCCTGCACCGCCACCACCTTATCCACCACGATGATGAGCCACGCCTCCCGGGAGTGGGGCCAGTGCCGGGTGACGGGCCACATATGGGAGAGGATGATGTTCTTCTCCTTCTCCGTCAGGGGCACCAGGGCCTCGGCGTTGTGCTCCGCCATTTCCGGGTGGGTAATGGCCAGAGGCGGATGCACCACCCTGTGCCACCCCTCCCAGTGGCCGTTGTCCAGGAACAGGTCGTGGAGCAGACCCGCCCTGGCGCAGACATCGGCGTCCAGATGGAGCCGCCCCGCCAGGGTAAACGCCTGCTCCGCCACCCGGAGGGAGTGTTCATACCGGCTGACGTGATGGTGATGGCGCAGTTGCCGCAGCTGCTGAACCTCCGGTAAGGCCAGCAGCGGCTGGCTGACTTCTTCAAAACTCATAGGCTGCCTCCTTTTCGGTCTGGGTGGTGGATAGGATTCGTTTTAAGCACGAGCAGCGTACTTCTCCTTCTCTCAGTAGGGGCGCACAGTGTGCGCCCGGCCGCGTCTCACCTTTTTATACTGCCCCTGAACGGGGAGAGAAACCGGCGACAGCCGGTGGAGGGAGGTTCTTTTACCGGCGTGGGGGGGGGGGGGGCGGGGCCCCCCCCCCCCCCGGCCCCCCCCCCCCCCCCCCCCGCCCCCCGGGCGCCCCGCCCGCAGCGCGCGCGCCCCGCGACGCGGGCCCCCGCCCCCCCCAC
>JAJQCJ010000023.1:3905-11477 GCA_021202775.1 Clostridiales bacterium
CCGCGCCACACTTTTTAATCCCCCCCCTGCCGGGGGCTACAACCCGCCGCCCGGGGTTGGCGGGTGTTTTTTTACCGGGCGGGGCTCCCCCCCCGGCGGCCGCCACCGCTCCCGATTACGACCCCGTCAGGGCCGAGCTGGCGAACAGGATATACCGGCAATTATAATAATACCCATTTTCCAGCGCATAATCCACCGCATTTTCGTCGGTCAGCTCCTCCGGGCCGCCTTCGCCGTAGAGGTAGTTCTGCAGGGCCTCCCCGTAGAGGCTGTAGGTATAGGTGGTCTCCAGCCCGACGCGGTTGCAGCCCACATAGGCCATATCGGAGAGGTTCATGCCGTCCAGGGTCTCGGTCAGACCGGCCACATCCTCCTCGCTGGGGGCGACGCCCTCAGCCTCGGCCATGGCCTGCACGGCGGCGTACTGGGTGCTGTAGCTTTCCGACATGGAGGCAAATACATCGGCGTAGGTCATGTCGTCGGAGTAGGCTTCGGTGACGTCGAAGCTGCCGTAATAATAGGTGTACATGGAGGAGTAATAGGTCTCGTTATAGCACAGGAAGTACATGTAGGTGCAGGCAGGGACCTCAACGCCGTCCACCGTCAGAACGATGGTGTCGTTGGTCAGCACGCCGTCGGTCAGGTAGGCGGTGGCGTCCTCCAGGAACTCCTCCGGCACCACGGCCAGCAGGGCCTCCTCCAGCTCCTCATCGGTGACGGTGTCCACCTCAGCGGTGGTACCGGACTCGTCGGCGTCCGCCTCGGCTTCGTCCTCCGTGGTCAGGGAGCTGTCCACCTCGTCCAGCTCCTCCTGGAGGGTCTCCAGCTTCTCAAAGAGGGCCAAATAGTCCACCTCGTCCAGCAGGTCGGAACGCTCCACCTCGGCGGCCGACAGGACCTCGCTGAGGCGGGCGTTGAACATATCACTGATATATTCCTCCTTGATGTCCTCAATGTCGTCCTCGTCGATGTCGGCGATGTCCTCATCGGCGACAGGCAGGCGAATCACCACGAAGTAGCCGTAGCTGGTCTCGTCGCTCAGGCCGACGCCGTACTCATCCAGGGCCAGAACCGCGTCGGAGAAGCCGTCCACCAGGGAGCTGTCCGGCGTCACCAGAAATTCGTCGGTGTTGCCGTCATAGTTCAGCTCGGCCTGGGCCTCGATGAAGGCTTCCAGCCGCTCCTCGTCGTCCGTCAGGGCGGACAGCTCCTCATAGCAGGCCAGAGCGTCCGCATAAGAGGTGTCCTCCGACGTTGTGGCGGAGCTGGCGCTGCTGTCGGCAGTGCTTTCCGAGGAGGTGCTGGAGCTTGTGTCAGCGTCATCGCTGCCGCCGCAGGCGGCCAGGGAGAAGGCCATCGCCAGCGCCAGAAGCAGGGTCAAACAGTTCTTTTTTTTATCATAATTTTCAGATCCTTCCGGGGCGGACAATGAGAAGCCCTTTACCCAGACATAATAGTATCATCTTTTATCCGGAAATGCAAGCCGTTCTGTGAACTTTCCTGCCGGTTCGCCAGGGGCTGCCGCCGCCGTCCGTTTTTTCGGGACACGTTGAAATTCGGCGTTGTACACAAAGAAACTGCCCCAGAAAAGGGCGCAAATCACCAAAAAAAGGCTTGTCAAATTATTCACAATGGGGTACAATAAGAGCGTAAACTTGATACCCAAAAATTTTAGGAGGTATATCACAATGGCTGTTAAAGTTGCTATTAATGGTTTTGGTCGTATCGGCCGTCTGGCATTCCGTCAGATGTTCGGTGCTGAGGGCTATGAGGTCGTCGCCATCAACGACCTGACTTCCCCCAAGATGCTGGCTCACCTGCTGAAGTATGACTCCACGCAGGGCAAGTACGCTCTGGCTGACACCGTCTCCGCCACCGACAACTCCATCATCGTGGACGGCAAGGAGATCACCATCTATGCCAAGGCCAACGCCGCTGAGCTGCCCTGGGGCGAGCTGGGTGTTGATGTGGTGCTGGAGTGCACCGGCTTCTACACCAGCAAGGCCAAGGCTCAGGCCCACATCGATGCCGGCGCCCGCAAGGTCGTCATCTCCGCTCCTGCCGGCAACGACCTGCCCACCATCGTCTACAACGTCAACCATGAGACTCTGAAGCCCGAGGATACCATCATCTCCGCCGCTTCCTGCACCACCAACTGCCTGGCCCCCATGGCGAAGGCCCTGAACGACTGCGCCCCCATCAAGTCCGGCATTATGTGCACCATCCACGCCTACACCGGCGACCAGATGACTCTGGACGGCCCCCAGCGTAAGGGCGACCTGCGCCGCTCCCGCGCTGCCGCTGTCAACATCGTGCCCAACAGCACCGGCGCTGCCAAGGCCATCGGCCTGGTCATCCCCGAGCTGAACGGCAAGCTAATCGGCTCCGCCCAGCGTGTTCCCACCCCCACTGGCTCTACCACCATCCTGACCGCCATCGTGGAGGGCACCCCCACCAAGGAAGAGATCAACGCTCAGATGAAGGCTGAGGCCACCGAGTCCTTCGGTTACAACACCGATGAGATCGTCTCCTCCGACATCGTCGGCATGCGTTACGGCTCCCTGTTCGATGCCACCCAGACCATGGTCATCAACCTGGACAACGGCACCTCTGAGGTGCAGGTCGTCTCCTGGTACGACAACGAGAACTCCTATACCTCTCAGATGGTCCGCACCATCAAGTACTTCTCCGAGCTGGGCTAATCGCCTGACCGGCTGAATACCTGAACAGGATTCGAGGTAAAACGCATCCCCGCTTCTTCGGAAGCGGGGATGTTTTTTTGCTTCTTTTCCCCGTTTCAGGCAATGTCCGTAACCTAAGGAGAGTGACCTCCTAAGATAAGGATTGATGAAGGAACTGCGTTTTTGCCCTCCGGGCGGGCCCCCTTTCTCGCTCCGCCGAGAAAGGGGGGAAAGAGGGCGGCTTAGGGAGGAGCTTCGGGGCCTCGCTCCTCCCTAAGAACCCTCCTCCTATTCCGCTGGGGCTTCGCGCTGTCCAGCCTGTCAGTGGTCTATCAGACAACAGACGAAGTAACTTTCAGGTGGTGAGACTGCCGCCGATGACGGCTGGGTACGATTGCCGCCCGTTCCGCCCTGCCAAAGGCGGGCGGAACATGGCGTCAATTTTCTCGTTCTTTGGTCGTGGACATCTGACTGTAAGGCTACGCTATTCCCCTCAGCTCAGGATAGATTGCATTTTCAGTTGATGACATTGCGCACCACAAAATCCCCGACCCCCTATTCCCAATCCCCCCTTTTTGTACTATAATAAATCCAAATACCTGCACTGAGGAGGACCCACTATGGAACCCATCACACCGAAAACCCGTCAATACAACACCCTCTGCGCCCAGCTGGAAAGCCTGCTGGCCGGAGAGCGGGACACCGTCGCCAACCTGGCCAACGCCGCCGCAGTCCTCTATCACGGCCTGCCGGAGCTGAACTGGGCGGGCTTCTACCTGGTGAAGGAGGGGGAGCTGGTGCTGGGGCCCTTCCAGGGGAGGGTGGCCTGCGTGCGCATCCCCTTTGACCGGGGCGTCTGCGGCGCGGCGGTCCGGGAGGACAGGGTGCAGCGGGTGGCGGACGTTCACGCCTTCCCCGGCCACATCGCCTGCGACTGCGCCTCCAGCTCCGAAATCGTCCTGCCCCTGCACGACGGGGAACAGGTGGCGGCGGTGCTGGACATGGACAGCCCGCATCTGAACCGGTTTGACGGGGAGGACCAGGCGGGGCTGGAGCGCTGCGCCCGCATCATCGAGAGAGCCTGCGACTGGCTCCGCCCGTAGTCGGCCAAACCGGAGGAAACATCCCAAAAGCGCAAAAAAATGCAAAAAATTTGTCCATTAAGAATTGCCAAGGGGCGAATGACGTGTTATAATTAAACTGCGTTACATTGCAAATCAATGCAAAGGAGTTTGTTTCATGATTCTTGACCAAGACACGCAAGAGCTCGTCGCACTTGTGCGGGAGTTCGTAGATAAGGAAATTATCCCCAACGTGGGAGAGATTGAAAAGAACAATAACGAGGGCGAGGAGGAGCTGCTGGAGAAGGCCATCGGTATGGGCCTGAACGCCCTGTGCGTCCCCGCCGAGTACGGCGGCCCCGGCCTGACCAATGTGCAGGTGTTCTCCATCGCCGAAGAGGTCGCCCGGGGCGACATCGGCATCGGCACCACCCTCATCGGCAACTGCCTGGCCTCCTACCCGGTGCTGCTGGTGGGTACGGATGAACAGAAGCGGTACTGGTTCAAGACCATGCTGGAGAAGAAGTGGGCCGCCTTCTGCCTCACCGAGCCGGGGGCCGGTTCCGATGCGGGCAGCGTCCGCACCACCGCCGTGGAGGACGGGGATTACTACGTCCTGAACGGCACCAAGAGCTTCATCTCCAACGGCCCCATCGCCGGAATCTATACGGTGCTGGCCTCCACCCGTCCCAAGGCGGGCGTCCTGGGCCTCACCGCCTTCATGGTGGAGCGGGACCTTCCCGGCATCTCCATCGGCAAGGAAGAGGACAAGATGGGCATGCGGCTGAGCTGCACCTCTGAGGTCATCTTTGACAACGTCCGTGTGCCCAAGGACCATATGCTGGGCAAGAAGAACCGCGGCTTCAAAATCATCATGGAGACCCTGGATCACAGCCGCGGCGGCGTGGGCGCCTTCGGCGTGGGCATTGCCCAGCGGGCCTGCGAGATCGCCACGGTCTACGCCAAGCAGCGCAAGCAGTTCGGCGCGCCGGTGGCCAACCTTCAGGCGGTGGAGCAGATGCTGGCCGACATGGAGATTCGCACCCAGACCGGCCGCCAGATGTACCTCCACGCCGCCGAGCTGATGGACGCGGGCCAGCCCTTCACCATGGAGGCCGCCATCGCCAAGACCGCCGGTTCCGACGCGGGCATGGCCAACGTGGTGGACGGCATCCAGGTCATGGGCGGCTACGGCTATATGCGGGACTATCCCATGGAGAAGCTGTACCGTGACGCCAAAATCCTCCAGATCTACGAGGGCACCAACCAGGTGCAGCGGGGCGTCATCGCCGGTCAGATGAAGAAGAAGTACAACGAGGACGGCCACAAGGCACCCTCCTCCGCTCCGGCGAAGAAGTCGGAGGCCCCCAAGTCCGCCGCCCCCGCCCCCAAGCCGGTGGAGGCCCCCAAGGCGGCACCCGTCCCCGGCAAGGAGCTGAACCTGCTGGTCTGCGTGAAGCAGGTGCCGGATACCACCCAGATCAAAATCGACCCGGTGAAGCACACCCTGATTCGTGAGGGCGTCCCCGCCATCGTCAACACCTTTGACACCTACGCCCTGGAGACCGCGCTGCGGCTGAAGGACCAGGTGGGCGGCAAGGTGACGGTGATTTCCATGGGTCTGCCCGCCGCCAAGGACGCCCTGCGGGAGTGCCTGGCCGCCGGCGCGGACGAAGCCTATCTGATTACCGACCGGGTGTTCGGCGGCTCCGACACCCTGGCCACCTCCAAGATCATTTCCACTGCCATCGGCGTGCTGGAGGAGAAGAACGGCAAGCCCTTTGACTGCATCTTCTGCGGCAAGCAGGCCATCGACGGAGACACCGGCCAGGTCGGCCCGGAGATCTCCCAGCATCTGAACCGCGCCCTGATCTCCTACGCGGTGGAGGTTGCCCTCCAGGAGGACGGCAGCCTGAAATGCAAGCGGGAGAGCGATGAGGGCTATGACTACTATGCCGCCAAGACCCCCTGCATCGTCACGGTGAACAAGACCCCCTATGACCTGCGCTACCCCAACTTCATCAGCCAGCGGGCGGCCCGCAATGCGGAGATTCACGAGCTCAGCTCCGCCGAAGTGGTCGTCCCGGCAGAGGAACGGGGCCTGGCCGGTTCCCCCACCAAGGTGAGAAAGACCTATACCCCCACCCACGAGAAGAACGGTATGAAAATCGAGGGCCTGGGCGGCGCCGAGGCCGCGGAGAAGCTGGTCAGCCTGATGACGGCGGCCAAGCTGCTGTAAGTGTCAGAGGAGGGTATCTTTCACATGGAATACAAAAATCTTTGGGTCTATATCGAGACCGATGAGGGCCAGGCGAAGAATGTGGGCTATGAGCTGCTCACCCCTGGCCGCAGCATGGCGGACAAGCTGGGCCAGGAGCT
The DNA here is from genome assembly GCA_021202775.1 of Clostridiales bacterium. Classification (GTDB taxonomy): domain Bacteria; phylum Bacillota; class Clostridia; order Oscillospirales; family Oscillospiraceae; genus Onthomonas. The sequence goes on from JAJQCJ010000023.1 coordinate 10,027, forward strand.
GGTGGCCGTTGTCCTGGGCAAGGACGTGGCGTCCGTGGCGGAAAAGGCCATCGCCTACGGCGCGGACAAGGTCATTCTGGTGGAGGGCGACGAGTATGAGCGTTACAACACCGACGCCCAGACCTATGCCCTGACCACCCTGATTCGGAAGTACAACCCCTTCATCGTCCTGTACGGCGCCACCAACAACGGCCGGGATGTGGGCCCCCGGGTGGCGTGCAGCCTCCACACCGGCCTGACGGCGGACTGCACCGGGCTGGACATTGACGACGCCGGCCTGCTGGCCTCCACCCGTCCCACCTTCGGCGGCAACCTGATGGCCACCATCGCCTGCCCCGACCATCGCCCCCAGATGTCCACCGTCCGCCCCGGCGTCTTTAAGAAGGCCGTGCCGGACAGCACCCGCACCGGCGAGATCTGCCGGGAGGATGTCCACATCCCCGCCGACCAGATCCGTGTGCAGCTGGTGGAGCGGGTGAAGGAAGTGGCCGAGGCGGTGAACCTGGAGGAGGCGGAGATCATCGTCTCCGGAGGCCGGGGCCTGAAGGCACCGGAGAACTTCCAGCTGGTCCGGGACCTGGCGGACGCCCTGGGCGCCACCGTGGGCGCCAGCCGCGCCGCCGTGGACGCGGGTTGGATTCCCCACGCCCATCAGGTGGGCCAGACCGGCAAGACGGTGGCCCCGAAAATCTATATCGCCTGCGGCATCTCCGGTGCGATTCAGCATCTGGCCGGTATGTCGGCCAGCGACACCATCATCGCCATCAACAAGGACCCGGACGCCCCCATCTTCTCCGTGGCGGACTACGGCATTGTGGGCGACCTGTTCGAGGTGCTGCCTGCCCTGACCGAGGCGGTCAAAAAGGCCAAAGCCTGATTGCAGCGAATCCAGGGAACCTCTGAATAAATGGACGAGAGCGAATTGCGAGGAAATTTGCGTCAGAAAAAGGCGCAAAACCGCAGGAATCCTGACGGATTTCAAGGTTTTGCAACGCATTTATGGCGCAAATTTACCGCAAGGCGCCGAAGTTCATTTGTTCAGGGGTTCCCTAGATGCAGAGCGGCATACGTTCCCATCCGGAGCGTGTGCTGCTCTCTTTATGAGGCGGGGCGCTGAGCGGCCAGCTACCAGCAACTACCCACTAACGAGCAATGTCATCAACTTAGGATACAATTTATCTTGGGTTGTGGGGAATAGCGTAGTTGTACCGTCAGATGTCCACGACCGAAGGATAACAAAATTGACGCCACGTTCCGCTCGCCTCCGGCAGGGCGGAACGGGCGGCAATCGTACCCAGCCGCCATCGGCGGCAGCTTTGGTGCGTAATAAGTTACATCGTCTGTTGCCTGACAGACCACTTATGGACTTGACAGCGCGAAGCCCCGGCGGGATAGAAGAGGGGTTCTTAGGCGGATTTTGCGTAAAAAATATGCCGGGGGCATATTTTTAG
>JAJQCJ010000089.1 GCA_021202775.1 Clostridiales bacterium
GTTTGCAGCATGGGGATGACCTCTTTTCTATGAAATTTATTCTGAATTCTTGACCTTATGGTCTATTAACCTACAGATACCATAAAAGTTTTGCTCAAGTTCCGTGTTTGAGATATGCAGAACAGATATACCATGCTGTGTCAAAATGGCATTACGTTCCGCATCATGTGCATGGCCTTGCTGCGTATAGTGATGGGAACCGTCAAGCTCAATTGCAAGCTTTGCCTTAGAGCAGTAGAAATCTACTATGAATCGGTCAATCTCTCTTTGACGATACCATTTTACAGGATATTTGCGTAGAAAACCATACCATAAACGACATTCTTGAGGAGTCATCCTGTGACGGAGACAACGTGCAGTATCCCGTAGATGCGGATTATACCCTGTAAAGCCGTAGTCTTTTTTACCTTTATTTTCCATCACTACTCCTCCCTTCTTGGAGAAGCTATCAGACGCTTGTTGATGTAACCCCTCAGTCAGCTTCGCTGACAGCTCTACCGCTTCGCGGCACTTACGCCCTTTCAGGAGCGCCATCAACGTTGGGATTTCCACAATCTTCTGCCTCCCCTGAAAGAGGAGGAGGACCGGCGACAGCCGGTGGAAGGGTTCGACAATTATCCTTTATGGTAGTGCATATGAATTTTGCAACGATGTAACCCCTCAGTCAGCTTCGCTGACAGCTCCCCTTTCAGGGGCGCCAACGACGCAGCGGTTACAAAAGCCTTCTGCCTCCCCTGAAAGGGGAGGGGAACCGGCGATAGCCGGTGGAGGGGTTCTGCTTCGTTTTCAAGTGCAAATAAAATACAATTATTTTATTCGTTTAAGAGCTATCGTTTTATTCCAGTATTATATTCACTTTTTCCTGCTCCGCCAGCGCAGCCTGCACCGTTTCCGCCGCCTGGTCGAAGGGGACAGTTTCCTGCTCCCCCTTCTCCAGATTTTTCAGGGTGACGGTGTCGTTGGCGATCTCATCCTCCCCCAAGAACACGGCGAAGGGAATCCCCAGCTTGGAGGCATAGGCAATTTTCTGTTTAAACTTCTTCTGCTCGGTGTAGAGCTGGGTGCGGATGCCCGCCCCGCGGAATCGGGTGGCGAGAGCGATGGCGGCGGACAGATCCTCCGTCATGGGGATGATCAGCACGTCCGCCGGGGCGATGTTCACCGCCGGATTCAGCAGCCCCTGATCCTCCAGCACGAAGAACAGCCGGGTCAGTCCGATGGAAATGCCCACGCCGGGGAGTTGTTTATCCGTATAATATTCCGCTAAGTTATCATACCGCCCGCCGGAACAGACGCTGCCCACCTCCGGATGGTCCAGCATGGTGGTCTCGTACACGGTGCCGGTGTAGTAGTCCAGCCCGCGGGCGATGGTCAGGTCGATGGCGAAGTTCTCCTCCGGCACACCGAAGGCGGTCAGGTAGCTGGCCACGGTGGACAGCTCCCGGTATCCCTGGTCGAACAGGTCATCCCGGCCAAGATAGCCCTCCAGAGCGGTCAGCACCTGGGCGTTGGTGCCCCTGATGGCGATGAACCGCAGAATCTCCTCTGCGGCGTCCCGGGTCAGGGCCAGGTCGTCCGTCAGAATCTCCCTCACCTTCTCCGGGCCGATCTTGTCCAGCTTGTCCACGGTGCGCATAATATCCTGGCTTTTTTCGGTCAGCCCGAGCATGGCGTAGAAACCGTTTAAAATCTTCCGGTTATTGACCCGTATCTGGAACCGTTTCAGCCCCAGCCGGGTGAAGGTCTGGTAGATGATGGAGGGGATCTCCGCCTCGTTGGCGATGTCCAGTTTGCCGTCTCCGATGATGTCGATGTCCGCCTGATAGAACTCCCGGAACCGCCCCCGCTGGGGCCGCTCCCCGCGGTAGACCTTGCCGATCTGGTACCGGCGGAAGGGGAAGGTCAGCTGGCCGTAGTGCATGGCCACATACTTCGCCAGGGGCACCGTCAGGTCGAACCGCATGGCGAAGCCGGCGTCCCTGCCGCCCCCCTCGTTGTAGTTGGAGACAGCGTAAATCTGCTTCTCCGTCTCGCCGCCGCCCTTGGCCAGCAGCACCTGGGCGTCCTCCACGATGGGGGTGTCCAGGGGGGTGAAGCCGTAGAGGGCGTAGGTCTCCCGCAGGACGGACATGATGCGCTCCATCTGCTGCTGCGGGGCGGGGAGAAGCTCCATAAACCCGGAGAGGGTGCGGGGTTTCTGTTTTGCCATGGTGTGATTCCTTCCTTTATTCAAAATGGGGGTTTATTTTTGGGATGTCCAGTAGGGGCCCCGCCAGTTTTTCTCTTTAGACAGTGTTCGATAGGGAGGAGCTGTCCGACTTTCCCACCCCTCAGTCAGCTTCGCTGACAGCTCCCCTTTCAGGGGAGCTAAAGACGTGGTTATTTCCGCAGCTCCCTTGTCTCCCCTGAAAGGGTAGGGAGCGAAGCGGAAATGCCGCTTGACGGCGGAGGGGGACCGGCAGCAGCCGGCGGAGGGTTCATACGCCACCCTATCCTTTTTCATCTCTGGAAAAAACAACGCCCCCATCCCAATCCTTGGGACGAGAGCGAAAAAACGCTGCCGTGGTGCCACCCAATTTCAGCGCGGCATACAAGCCGCGCCCTCTTGCCTTCGCTTCGGCGGGAAGGGGACCGCGCCGGTCTCCCGGCCTGCTCCGCAGGCGTCTTTCCCCCGCCCTGTGCCGCGGCGCCCTTTCAGCCCTGGGGCGCGTCTCTGTCCGGCGGTGCGGGGTACTCATCCTGCTTCTTCGCAGCTGAATTTACAGTTGTATTATATACCACCGTCTGCCTTTTGTCAACGGGCGGCACCGTTTTTTCGGAGCAGGGGAGAGGCGCTTCTCACTTCTTCTGTAAAGCAAAATCCCTTGTCGATTTTTGCCCGCTGCTGTGTTTTTTCCACAGGATTTCCAAACATGTGGAAAAAACGATACCGGAACGCAGCCTGCGCTCCGGTATCGGGGTGAGTTTTTCTACTTTTCCACCATTTTTCCCACAGATGTGGACGGAAAAGCGGGTCAGCTGTGTCCCGCCGCGCCGCCTGCTGCGAACCAGTCCATCACCTCGCGGATGCCCAGCACCAGCACAACAACGGTCAGCAGGGCGAAGACTGCCCCAAGGGCGGCGCTGCGCTGCCAGCCAGGCTGGGGGGTGTCCGGCTCCTGAAAATCCTCCTCCTCCACGTGGCCCAAGCGGCCGTGGCGGATGATCCACGCCTGATTGAAGAACTGGGCGCTGAGGGCGCCGCAGGCAGGGAAGACCAGGATGCCGGTGATGCCCCGGATCAGCGTCATCCGCGCCATCCAGTACAGCACCAGCAGGAAGGCGATGAGCACATACACCACACCCATCATGGCCCAGATGCGTTTTCGGTGCATCCGTTACTCCTGAGGCTTGTCAGCCTGCTGAGCCTTCAGCAGGTCGCGAATCTCGGTGCGCAGTTCCTCCTGGTTGGGACCGGCAGGGGCGGGGCGGGGCCGGGCGCTTCCTCCTCCTTCTTCTTGCTGAACTTGTTCACGACACGGACGATCCAGAACACGGCGAAGGCGGTGATCAGGAAGGTGATGATGGCGTTGATGACAGCGCCGATGCCGAAGGGGCCAACGGTGATGCCGGAGAAGTCCATCTCGCCCATAATCAGAGCGATGATGGGGGTCAGCAGGTTCTCCACGATGGAGGTGACAATGGCGGTAAAGGCGGAGCCTACCACAACGCCGACTGCCATGTCCAGCACATTGCCGCGCATGATGAAGGTTTTAAATTCGTCGATCCAGCTGGGTTTTTTCATGATGATACATCCTTTCTTTTTCTGTGTTGTTTGGTTGGGTATGGTTTATGGTTCAATCCTGCTTGGGCACATAGGTATTGGCCACCTGGAGCCGGTCCCTGCCGCCCATATAGGGCTGCAGCACCTTGGGAATCACCACGGTGCCGCCGGCCTGAAGGTTGTTCTCCAGGAAGGCGATGAGCATTCGGGGCGGGGCCACCACGGTGTTGTTCAGAGTGTGGGCCAAAACGTTGTTGGTTTTTGTCTTTTTCCGGCCCTTTTTGTCGGTAAACTCCACCGTTTCGGTGTAGCGGATACCCAGGCGGCGGGCCTGGGCGTCCCCCAGGTTGGAGCAGGAGCAGACCTCGAAATACTTCTGCTGCCGGGGAGACCAGGCTTCGATGTCGCAGCTCTTCACCTTCAAATCCGCCAGGTCGCCGGAGCAGCACTCCAGCTGCCGGACGGGGATGTCCAGGGAGCGGAACAGGTCCACGGAGTACCGCCACATCTTCTCGTACCAGGCCATGGAGTCCTCCGGCTTGCAGATGACGATCATTTCCTGCTTCTCAAACTGATGGATGCGGTAGACGCCCCGCTCCTCCAGACCGTGGCTGCCCTTTTCCTTCCGGAAACAGGGGGAATAGGAGGTCAGGGTCAGGGGCAGCTGGTCGCCGGGGATGATCTGGCCGTTGAACCGGGCGATCATGGAGTGTTCGCTGGTGCCGATGAGGTAGAGGCTGTTTTTCGGGTCGGTGTTGGTGGCATCCTCGATCTTGTACATCATGGCGTCCATTTCCGGGAAGGACATGACCCCCTCCACCATCTCCCCCCGAATCATATAGGGAGGGATGACGTAGGTGAAGCCCCGGTCGATCATGAAGTCCCGGGCGTAGGCCAGCACCGCCTCATGGAGCCGGGCCACATCGCCGATCAGGTAATAAAACCCGGTGCCGGACACCCGGCGGGCGCTGGTCAGGTCAATGCCGTTGAAGGACTCCATAATATCCGTGTGGTAGGGGATGGGGAAGTCAGGCACCTTCGGTTCCCCGAAGCGCTGCACCTCCACGTTGCAGGAGTCGTCGGGGCCGATGGGCACGCTGGGGTCGATGATGTTGGGGATGACCAGCATGATCTCCCGCACTTTCGCATTCAGCTCCGCCTCCTGCGCGAAGAGGGCCTCCCGCTCCTCAGACTCCGTCACCACCTGCTCCTGGAGTTTGGCCGCCTGTGCTTCATACGCGGCAGCCTGTTCCGGCTCCTTTTTGGCCTTGCCTTTCAGCATGCCGATCTGTTTAGACAGGACGTTCCGGTTCTGCTGGAGGGCCTCCGCCTTCTGCTTGGCCTCCAGGGCCTGATTGTACAGGTCGATGACCTGGTCCACCAGGGGCAGTTTTTCATCCTGGAACTTCTTTTTGATGTTTTCCTTGACGATGTCCGGGTTGTCCCGGACAAATTTAATGTCTAGCATACGTTTTTACTCCTCAAATTGGTTTCTTTCTCTCTCAGGCTATTTTTTGGCCGCTGCCGCCTTTTTCCGTTCGTCCCGGGGGTTGATATAATTGCCGGTCTGTCCCAGCAGGGTGGCCAGCAGGCACAGGACGATGACCATATACCAACACCGGTCCCCGTAGTACATGGAGAGGGCCATAGCGCTGAGAACGGCCGGCACCAGCCCCACGTCGAAAACCACCCAAAGCACTCCGGCGCTTTTGTAGCGCTGAAAGTACTCAAACGCCACGCTCAATGGAATGGCGAGAAGTGCAATCACCACAACACACAGCAGAAAGGGAGCAAAGATGGCCTTCAACACATTCCAGACCCACAGCACGCCGTCGTCGGAGAAGGAAAAGCTCCCTTCTACGGCGCCGATGCGGGCCACCGCCATCTGAACGGTGCTGCCCAGCACCTGGAGCAGGGGAATCACGATCAGCGTCATTCCACCGTCTGCCAGCTTCCTCACCCAGCCGGTAACGGCCTTCTGTTTTTGGAAGAAGTGCAGGGTCAGGGCGGAGGCGGTACACAGGCCGTAAACCACCAGGTAAAGCTCCATCCAGGTGTGAACCACAGCCCCGGTGGAGGCCTCTATCCCCAGCACGTTGGCGCAGAAGGTGGTGGGCCAGCTGTTGGCCAGAATGCTTTCCCACAGATCAGCGAAGCCCGCCGACAGGGTTTCCAAATTCATGGACCTCACCCGCCTTTCCGGGGCAGCAGCTTCATGGCGTCCAGCAGATCGTTCAGGTCGTCCACGCCGTAGAATTCCAGCTCCAGCTTACCCTTCCGCTTGCCCTGGGTGATTTTCACCCGGCGGCCCAGCAGGTCCGCCAGGTCTTTGGCGGCCAGGGCGGCGTAGTCCACCGTCAGCTCATCCCTGGGTGTTTCCGGCAGGGGAGCCTTTTCCTGCTGCTCCCGGAGCTTGCCGGCCAGCTGCTCCGCCTCCCGGACGCTGAGGCCCCGCTTGTCGATCTCCTCCGCCAGGCGGTTCTGGGCGGTCAGGTCGCTGACGCTGAGGACGGTTCTGGCGTGACCGGCGGACAGCCTGCCGTCCTCCACCATGGCCTGGAGGTTGTCCGCCAGGCCCAGCAGACGTACGGCGTTGGCCACAGTGCTGCGGCTCTTGCCCACCCGGGCGGCCACCTGCTCCTGGGTCATGCCGTACTCCTTCATCAGGGTTTCATAGCCCTGGGCTTCCTCCATGGCGTTCAGGTCCTCCCGCTGGAGGTTTTCGATGAGGCCCAGCTCCATTGCCTCCCGGTCGTCCGCCTCCAGCACCAGCACCGGAACCTCCTCCAGCCCCGCCTCTCTGGCGGCCCGCCAGCGGCGTTCGCCGGAGATGATCTGATAGTAGCCGGAGGCCATTTGCCGGACGTTGATGGGCTGCAAAATGCCGTGCTCCCGGATGGAGTCCGCCAGGTCGCTGAGGCTCTCACTGTCGAACATCTTCCGGGGCTGGGCGGCGTTGGGCTGCACCTTGGCGATGGGCAGTTTCAGGACGCCGGACTGCTCCGGCTCGGTGCTGCCATCCCCCAGGAGGGCGTCCAATCCCCGGCCACGGGGCTGATCGTCCAGACCCCGGCCCAGGCCGAAGCTCTCGCTTCGTTTTGTCATTCTTCCACGCTCCTTTCTCTTTTTGTATGGTTAGTTGGAGAGGAGAGACCTCTCCCGGTTGTTTCACGTGAAACACGGCAGCTTTCTGATTCAGTATTGCCATGTTTCACGTGAAACAAACTTTGACCTGTTCCTGTATCCCACAATGTTCTATGTGAAACATGAGGGTAAATTCAAAAGCTCATGTTTCACGTGAAACAATGGGGTATCTTTCGGGAGCCAGTGTTTCACGTGAAACAAAAGGATGTATTTCCGGAAACCATTGTTTCACGTGAAACACTCAGGAATTCTGCCGCAGCACCTCGTCTGCCAGCCGCCGATAGGCGTCCGCCCCTTTGCTGAACCGGTCATAGGCAATGATGGGCTTGCCGTGGCTGGGGGCCTCGGACAGCCGCACGTTCCGGGGAATCACGGTGGCATACACCTTGCCAGGGAAGTGGTGTTTGACCTCCTCCGCCACCTGGAGAGACAGATTGGTGCGTCCATCATACATGGTCAGCAGCACGCCCTCCACAGAGATTTTCCGGTTCAGCCGTTTTTTCACCGCCCGGAGGGTGCCCAGCAGGTCGCTGAGTCCTTCCAGCGCATAATACTCGCACTGCACCGGAATCAATACACTGTCCGCCGCGCACAGGCCGTTGAGGGTCAGCAGCTCCAGGGAAGGGGGGCAGTCGATGAGGATAAAGTCATAGCCGTCCTCGATCTGGTTCAGGGCATTGTCCAGGAGATGCTCCCGGTGAGGGCGGTCGATCATCTCAATTCCCGCGCCGGCCAGTGCCTTGTTGGAGGCCAGCACATCGCACCACTTGGTTTTCACGATGCCGCGCTTTGGATCTGCGCCGCTAATGAGGACGTCATAGATGTTCACCGGCACGCTGTTCTTATCCACGCCAAGACCGGAGGTGGCATTAGCCTGAGGGTCAAAGTCACAGAGCAACACCCGCTGGCCCTTTTGAGCCAGGGTGGCGGAGAGGTTCACCGCCGTGGTGGTCTTGCCTACGCCGCCTTTTTGGTTTGCAATCACGATTCGTTTTGCCATTTCGCCACGCCCTCCGGTGCTTCTGTCTGAATTCACGAGATGATACCTATATTATAGCAGAAAGCTACACTTTTGCAACCTCTGAATGAAAAAAAGATGGAGAAAACACTGAAAATGTGGAATTATTTTTGGAGAAGTGTTCCACACAGAAACCCAAAAGCGTCTATCGCCGCAAAAAAAGTTTGAAAAATTTCCACAACCCCCTTGACAGACGGGGGAGGGCGTGGTATAGTATCAGTGTGAGTTAGATAAGCCTAACCAAAGTACAGCGGGTGAGGCTTTTTCAAATCAAACAAGGTTAGTCATTTCTAACCAAAGGAGGTTGACCAACATGTGTCTGGAACAATCGCTGGTGAATCACTGCTCGCCCACTCTGGCCGGAATCAAGGTGGCCAGCCTGTACCGATTCCTCATGGAAGATCAGCAGGAGTTCGCCAGAGAGTACAAATGCCTGCGGCAAACGCTGAGCCGACAGGGTCTGGAGCTGGTGATTTTGAAGGGGTGCCGGGAGCAGGGAGCCTTCCTGCTGTATGTGTACCGTCCGGCGGAGCTGGAAAAGCTGCTGGCGGAAGGGGAGACGGCGGCCTACCTGACCCGGCAGGGCTACGACCTGACCGGGGGGCTGCGGCAGACGTTGTGCCAGCTGGTGGGCCGGGTGTGTTTCCAGAAGACTTTCCCCCATGAGATCGGGCTGTTCCTGGGCTATCCCCTGGAGGATGTTCAGGGCTTCGTGGAGCATCAGGGCCAGAATTACACCTGCCGGGGCATGTGGAAGGTGTACGGCGACCCGGCCGCCGCCCAGCGGCGTTTTTCCAGCTATCGCAGCTGTACGGAGGACTACCGGCGGCGTTACGCGGCGGGTACCCCCATCACAAAGCTGATTGTGGCATAAATCGAATCGTTGAAAGGAAGTCTTACCATGAATAAAATTGCAATCGTATATTGGAGCGGCACCGGCAACACGGAGATCATGGCAAATTGCATCGCCGACGGCGCCAGGGGCGCGGGGGCGGCGGTGGATGTCCTGTCTCCCGACCAGTTCTCCGCCGCCGATGTGGACAACTATCAGGCCATCGCCTTCGGCTGCCCCGCCATGGGCGCCGAGCAGCTGGACGAGGACGAGTTTGAGCCCATGTTCTCCAGTGTGGAGGGCGCTCTCTCCGGCAAAAAGGTGGCCCTGTTCGGCTCCTACGGCTGGGGTGACGGCCAGTGGATGCGGGACTGGTGCGAGCGCACCAGCGGCGACGGCGCCAACCTCTACGACGAGGAGGGGCTGATGCTCAACGGCACCCCGGACGACGAGGGAGAGGCCGCCTGTCAGGCCCTGGGCCAGGCTCTGGCGGAGTGGTAACGGCCCGGCAGTTCTTTTGGTAGAAAGGGCGCGGGGATTCCTTTTTGCATCACAGCCTCCATACTTAGCGCCTTTTTTGCAATAAATCGGGGGGATGACCCCAACAGATCCTTCTTTTTCTCCTTTTCACGCGCCCCTGTGCGGATTGCCTGCCGCACAGGGGCAAAAACTTATTTTGGGAGAGGTCCAAGGGAACAGCAAACGGTATTCTCCTTAGGCAAGAGAATAGGAAGGAAACAGGGTTTTGCCTTCCCGGCGGGGGGTGGTGTCCTTAGATAAGGAAAGTTAAAGGAAATAGGATTTTGCCTTCCCGGCGGGGTGGTTCCTTAGATAAGGAAGGTTAAAGGAAATAGGGTTTCGCCTTCCCGGCGGGGGTGGTTCCTTAGGCAAGGAAGGATAAAGGAACAACGTTTTGCCCTCCGGGCGGGCCCCATTTCTTGCTCCGCCAAGAAATGGGGGAAAGAAGGCGGCTTAAGAGGGCCGCGGTGCGTCCCTCTTAAGAATCTCCCTCTATCCCGCTGGGCTTCGCGCCGCCCGACCTGTAAGTGATCTGTTCCGTCAGAGACGATGGAACTTGTTACGCACCAAAGCTGCCGCCGATAGCGGCTGGATACGATTGCCGCACACGTCCCTGCCGCTAAGCGGCGGGACGGGCGGCAATTTTGTTGTCCTTTGGTCGCTGAAATCTGACTGTAAGGATACGTTTTTGCTCCTGTTGTAAAAAAGCAATGGATAATCACGTTTTTTGATGAGAGGTTGTGACCTTGCAGTTCAGGCAGAGGTTATCCATCGTTGGATGATAAAATTGCTCGTTCCGCCCGCCTCCGGCAGGGCGGAACGGCAATCCCAGTCAGCCGCCATCGGCGGCAGCTTTGGTGCGTGTGAAGTTACATCGTCTGTTGCCTGACAGACCACCTGATTGAGAGATAAGGCGCAAGCCGGTTGCCTGATACGGGGAGATTCTTAAGAGGGGGGCCACAGGCCTCCCTCTTGAGCCGCCTTCTTTTGCTGCTTTTCTTGGCGGAGCAAGAAAAGCAGGCCATGCCCTGGCAAGGGCAAACGCTCTATTTCCTTCCAGTATCCTTCTCTAAGGAGAACCAGCCCACCGGGAGGGCAAAACCTGTTTCCTTTCTCAACCCTTACTTACCATAAAAAACCGCTGACGGTTTCCCGTCAGCGGTTTTTGTTTAGCGTTGTTAAATTCTATCAGTAGCACACGCCCTGGGCCAGCATAGCGTCAGCGACCTTCAGGAAGCCGGCGATGTTGGCGCCCGCCTGGATGTCGCCGGGCATGCCGTACTTCTCGGCGGCGTCGGCGCAGGCGGCATAGATGGACTCCATGATGCCTTGGAGCTTGGAGTCGACCTCCTCAAAGGTCCAGCTCAGGCGCTCGGAGTTCTGGCTCATCTCCAGGCCGGAGGTGGCCACGCCGCCGGCATTGGAAGCCTTGCCGGGGCTGTACAGCAGGCCATTGCCCTTGATAACGGCGATGGCTTCGGGGGTGCAGGGCATGTTGGAGCCTTCAAACACGCCGATGACACCGTTGGCCACCAGAGCCTTGGCGGAGTCCTCGTCGATCTCGTTCTGGGTGGCGCAGGGCAGGGCGATGTCAGCCTTCACGGTCCAGATGCCGGAGCAGCCAGGAACGTACTTGGCGGTGGGGACATAGTCCAGATAGGTGCTGATGCGGGCGCGCTTCTGCTCCTTGATGACCTGGATGACCTTATAGTCAATGCCGTTCTCGTCCACGATATAGCCGTTGGAGTCAGACATGGCGATGACCTTGCCGCCCAGCTGGGTGGCCTTCTGGTTGGCGTAGATGGCCACGTTGCCGGAGCCGGAGATGATCACGTCCTTGCCCTCGAAGCTCTGGCCGTTGGCCTTCAGCTGGGCGTTGGCGAAGTAGCACAGGCCGAAGCCGGTGGCCTCGGTACGGGCCAGAGAGCCGCCGTAGGTCAGACCCTTGCCGGTGAGGACGCCGGTCCAGCTGTTGGTCAGCCGCTTGTACTGGCCGAACATATAGCCGATCTCACGGCCGCCCACGCCGATGTCGCCGGCGGGCACGTCGGTGTCAGGGCCGATGTGCTTGCACAGCTCGGTCATGAAGCTCT
>JAJQCJ010000066.1 GCA_021202775.1 Clostridiales bacterium
AGAGCGTCGGAATGACAAAAACAGCGATTTTCATTGTTTGTGTTTGACAAATTATCGGTTGTTTTCCAGGCTGCTATTTGTACATTTTATACAATCGGTTTACCCGTAGCATGTAATGTCGCATCGTTTTATAACCACAGCTTTTATGTGTTGGGTTTAACCGTTGCGCCTTCGCAACATGCTACAGGTAACCCCATTCCGTTTAGCGGCTATCGCCTAAGCCGCTGCGCCTGACTCCTCTGCTGATTTTCGCCTCAGTGCTGCTCTGTATCGTGCAGGAAATCCGCCCTCTTTACCAGGCTTCCCAGTAAATGTAACCGCAATGAACCAAGGCTATGATAAATTTGTCTGATTGCCGGTGCCTGAAATGGGTATGCTATCCTGCACCTTCTATATTCTAACACAATCTCAGAAAATGTCCACCGTAAATATCAATAATTCACGGTGTTTCCCATTGATTTTTTCATGATTTGTTGACTGATGGACAATGAAACAACTTTTCATTTGGAGTTCCATCTTCAGATAGGGGAAAATGTGACAAATGAGACCCCGTTTTCGTGAGACAATATCAGGAAAATCCCTATACAGATTCTACCACAAACTGTCACTTTGTCCACTGGCAATATCCATAAAGCCCCAGGCTTTCATTTCTAAAATCAGTTTTCTGCACACGAAGTTGTACTTAATTCAGAGCTTGTACGCACATATATCGCCGCCTTTCCGTCAAATACATAAATCGCCTCATCGCGTCTTTTACTTCCTGAAAAATCCGTTTTCAATAACCTGTGAATGATCCGGCCTGAAATTTTCTGTGAACTTTTTTGAACCAGGCTGTGGCAGTCACACGATCTCTGTCTTTCCCTCATTCTGAACGCTGATCCGAATCTCTTTTAAAGACACATCGACTCTCTTCGTATGTGTGGCAATCGTCTCCGCATCCCCGCTGTCAATTTCGACCCCGTGCGCCTGTAGTGCCGACATAATCCCGAAAATCAGTTCTTCCTCACGAATAGACGGATTCTGACATCCGTTTTTTCGTTTCCGTCTGCCGCGGCAGTCCCAGGCTTTGCCCCTCTTTTTATTCCTGTCCGCAAAACTTCGCCGGAGCATCGGTGAGCCGCATTCTGCGCAAAAAACAATGCCGTAAAGGCAGTGTGTCCTTGTGGCGTTCCTGTAAAGTCCCGCTTCCCTGTCGCGCTTCGCCGCTCCGATCCGCTCCTGGACCAGATCCCAAACTTCCCGGCTGACAATCCCCTCATGCTCATTCTTCACATAATAGGTCATGTATTCTGTGTTCGCCACAGGCTTTTTCGTCAGGTAGTCCGTAGGCGCCCGCTTCTGCATATGCAGATCCCCGACATAGTTTTCGTTCTGAAGAATCCGCGAGACAGTGACAGGCGTGAACGGCCGCTCACTCCGCAGACGCCTGGCGCCGGCGGCATTCAGGGCATCGCAGATTTCTTTCAGGTTCATCCCGGCTGCGTACCCTTCAAATATCTTTTTGATGATCCATGCGTCCTGATTCGGCGTCAGCCTGCCGTCCGCACCCATATCGTATCCCAGGAGCCGGTTGCTCCCCATGTGATAAATGCCCTTCTCGAAATCCTTTTTGTACCGCCAGCGGACGTTCTCGCTGATGGAACGGCTCTCTTCCTGTGCCACCACCGCCAGCATTGAAAAGACGAAGTCTGCGGAAGGGTCCATGTTGCTGATGCCCTCCCGCTCAAACCGCACCTCTACGCCGCAGGTCTTTAATTCTCTCACATAGCTTTGGCAGTCGGCGGCATTCCGCGCAAACCGGCTGATGGATTTCACAAGAATGATGTCAATCATACCCGCCTTTGCGTCTGTCATCATCCGGATAAACTGCGGCCTGTGTCCTGCACCGGTTCCGGAGCGCCCCTCGTCCGCATAAATGTTCACCATCACCCAGAATGGCTGTGAATGGATCAGTTCCGTGTAGTAATGCTTCTGTATTTCAAAGCTCTCCTGCTGTGCGTCCTTGTCTGTGCTGACACGGCAATACGCCGCCACACGATAGGACGGCTTTGCATGTCCTCCGATTTTTGTGATCTTCATGCGGCACTCCTTTCCGGGTATGAAGGCAATTCCCCCACCATTTTTAGGGATTCTCCCCTTCCGCTTCGGCAGCTTTTTCCGCAGCCGCCTTCTCCGCCTCTTCCACCCACCGTTTTGACACGAGGGTCGACCGCTGCATCTTACTCCCCGGCACATCGTACCCGACCCTGTATGCAATGGAAACCGCAGTTTTCAGGCCGCATTTCCACCACACCACCATCGTATCCCACTTCTGAAACGTAATCTCCCTGACCATTACCTCCAGATAGTAGTAATGAACCTCCCCAAGCTCCGGCAATTCCTGTTTCATCCTGATCGCATCCCGAGCCGCCTGGGCGACCCCCTGATTACGCCTGCCGGCCTGCTTTTCCAGGGCCTCCATCGAGAGCTCCGCATAAGCCTGCCGCAGCGCTGCATCGATGTATTTCTCATCCACATAGTTGCCTGCACACAGAACCATTCCGCTTGCCGGGGCACAGTGCCACACGGCAGGGGAACCGGTGCGCTCAAGGACGATCCGCTCCATTTTCTGCCCACAGACGGGGCAGGTGATCCGCCCGCCGTATGGGTACTGGACCGGATGCCCCTTACGGCTGCGGAGTGTGCGTATGGTCTGCGCCAGGTTGAAAACCTCCCTGTCAACAATCGGCGTGTGGTGATTCTGAATGTAATAGCCTGGAACCACAGTCTGATTATTCCTGCACCTCCTGTGGGTCAGGTGGTTCTCCACATAGCTCTTCTGGCACCGCGCGTCGCCGCAATACTTCTCATTCGTCAGTATGAAATCCACAGAAGCGTACTTCCAGTGGTTTCCTTTCGGCCCTGGGATTTCTTCCGCCTCAAGCGACCGGGCGATTTCCGCCGCCCGCCTGCCATGAATGTACTCGTTAAAAATGCGCCTCACCACCGGTGCCGTTTTCTCATCCACAACAAATGCGCGGTCCCCTTCTTTTTTGTAGCCATAGGTTTCCCTCCACACTGCCCTGCCTTCTTTGTAACGCTTTCTCTGGTTCCACTTGATGTTCTCCGAGATGTTCCGGCTCTCCTCCTGGGCAATCGCCGCCAGGATAGAAAGCACCATCTCCGATGCCTCGTTTCCGGTGTCCATATGCTCTTTTTCAAAGAGAACGTACACGCCGCAGGATTTCAGCTGCCTGATGTAGGAGAGACATTCCAGCGTATTTCTTGCAAAGCGGCTGATGGATTTTGTGATGATGTAGTCGATCTTGCCCGCTTCACAGTCTGCGATCATGCGGTTGAACGCATCCCTGCGTTTTGCCTGTGTGCCGGTGATCCCCTCATCCACGTAGATGTCCACAAGCGTCCAGCCGGGCCGTTCTTCAATCTGCCTGCGGAATGACTCCATCTGCGCCTGCAGACTGGATTCCTGTTCCTCTTTATCCGTACTGATGCGGCAATAGGCGGCCACCCGTTTTGGTTCCGCATTCGACACGCGTTCGGTTGTCGGCATCGGTTCCCGCTCACGTTTCAGCACCCGCACATTTTTCCCCGGCTGCCTCGCCACGATCACTGTATTGCCCGCCGCAGTCTCAATCACCGGACTCCGGACAGCCATGGCACCTGTGCCGTCCATAGAAACATTCTTCTCCATCCTTCACCGCTCCTTTTCCTCTTTCTGTGCAGCAGCCGCGAAGCCGCGAAAAAATCTTCTGATTGTTGTTGGCCTCTTTCAATCCGTGTTTCCGTTTCCATGCCGCAGACCTGTACCTGTCCGGCGGTTTCTCCTCCTTCCGGTCCGCTTTCATTCCGCCGGATTTCATGTTCTCCTGGACGAGTGCAAAACGCTCCCTGCTCACAAGGGGTTCATGATGTCCCTCAATGTAATACATGGGGTAAGCGCCTCTGTTCTTTACGGTTTTCTTGTGGAGGCAGTCCACACTGACGTTTTTTCCCGCAATCCGATCTCCGACATAGACGCTGTCCGTCAGGTAGCGGTGCAGCCGCTGCTGCTCCCATACGATTCCCGTCCCATCGCGGTCCTCCATCTCCTGAAGCGCACGGAGAATCTTCCAGAACTTTTCCCCTTTCCCGGCCATGTCAAAGGCAAGGCGGATGCGCTCCGCTTCCGGCTCACAGACGCCCCATTCACAGCGATCGCCCACCATATACACCCGGTATCCATACGCCGCGACCTGTTTCGGGTTGCCCTCCTCCCAGCTTTTCACATGGGCCCATTTGATGTTCTGGCTCATGTTGTTGAGTTCCTCCTGAGCCACCGCCGCCAGCATTCCCAGCAGCATATCGCTGGACGGGTCCATCGTGTCAATGCCCTCCCGGTCAAACTGCACAGAAATTCCCAGGCTTCTGAGCTCCCTGATGCAGGCCAGCGTGTCAGCCAGGTTCCTGGCAAACCGACTGATGCTCTTTGCCATCACCAGGTCGATCTTACCGTCCCGACAGTCCTGCATCATTCGCTGGAATCCCGCCCGATTCTGAATGCTGCCGCCGGAAATGCCCCTGTCGGCATAGATCCCCGCAAGGATAAGGTCAGGAGCCTCCGCGAGCTTCTCCTCGTAGGCCCGTTTCTGCGTCTCGAAGGATTCTTCCTGTTCCTCGTGCAGGGTGCTCACCCGGCAGTAGGCCGCGATACGGAGTTTCCTTTTCTCCATCCCCTCCGGCCCTGACATGACTTTACCTCTGACTGTGCGGATCACTTCTACATCGTTCTGCGCCATTGACTCACCCATCCTTTCCATTTGTTCCTGCCTTCCGTTTCTGTGCGGCGTTCCGCCCTGCGTGCAGGCCCACAGTCCGGAGAAACGCAGAATGGAGGCAGAGCCCGCCCGATCAGGCTTGCCCCCGCCTCCAGTGTTTCCCTTTTGCAGTCAAGCAGCGCCGCCCGCCGCGCCGGCAGGCGGGCACCGGATGATACGCAAAAGTATGATGACAAGTTTATTATATGTATTTTACAATCTTCTGTCAAGGCGGTATCCTGCAATCCGCAGAGGGTACCCTCCCCGTTTTTCCTTATCCACACCTTGACAAGTTCCGCACAGATCGTTATAATAAACAAAGACAAATCAGGGGAGCCTGTTCATTGGGCTGAGAGGAAGTTCGGCTTCGACCCTTATGACCTGACGTGGATCATGCCACCGTAGGAAGCATTCATTTCGCGCGGCTTTTGCCGTGCTGCATTTGCTGTCCCGGGGGTGCCTGTCAGGCGCCCCCTTTTTGTTGCTCCGGCTGGGCGCCGCCTGCGCCCGGCGGATATGCTGGAAAAGGTGGTGAAAGGCTGGCGTGCAGCGTTGCCCCGACGGTAACAGGGGCCCGGCGGAGGGGGAGCGCCCTGCGCCGCGGTACATAGCGATGGGAAGCCGTGTTCCGGCGTGAGAGGAGGCCAGCAAGCCTCGACCGAAGGCAGAGGGCCAGGCGGCGCTCTGCCCATCCCCTGTGGGTGGCTATTTGCCGAAAACCGCTGCGCCATCCACCCGTTTCATCATATGGAAGGAGCAATTTACCATGAAACATCAATCGACCCGAAAGCTGACCGTTGCCGCCCTGCTGTGCGCCGTTGCCGCGGTGGGGAGCATGTTCTCCGTCCCCGTGTTCGGCAGCAAGTGCGCCCCGGTGCAGCACATGGTCAACATCGTCAACGCCGTCCTGCTGGGCCCCTGGTACGGCGTGGTGTCCGCCTTTGTGGCCAGCCTGCTGCGGAACCTGCTGGGCCTGGGCAGCCCCATGGCCTTCCCGGGCAGCATGTGCGGCGCGCTGCTGTGCGGCCTGGTGTACGCAAAGACGAAGAAGCTGCTGCCCACCCTGATCGCTGAGGTGTTCGGCACCGGTGTGCTGGGCGGTCTGGCGGCCTACCCCGTCTCCATCCTCATCATGGGGAACGCCGCGGCGGACATCGCCTTCTACGCCTACATCGTGCCCTTCCTGATCTCCACCGTGGCAGGCTCCATCCTGGCCGGTGTGCTGGTCTTTGCCCTGCAAAAGAACGGTGCGCTGCAGGGGATGAAAACCGCGCTGGAGCGCTGACCCATGGACGCCTCTCTGTCGGCGGCCCTGCGGGAGAAGAAGCCGCTGATTCACTGCATCTCCAACATCGTCACCGCCAACGACTGCGCCAACCTCCTGCTGGCCGTGGGGGCCAGCCCCATCATGGCCCAGGCCCCGGAGGAGATGGAGGAAATTTCCTCCGCCGCCGACGCGGTGGTGCTGAACACCGGCACCCCCAGCGGGGAGAAGTTCGCCGCCTGCCTCCGGGCCGGCCGCACCGCCTGCCGGGCCGGAATCCCCGTGGTGCTGGACCCGGTGGGTGTGGGGGCCAGCCGGTGGCGGCTGGCCCACGTGCAGGCGCTGCTCCGGGAGGTGCGTCCCTCCATCCTGCGGGTCAACTACGGCGAAGCCGCCGCCCTGCTGCGGAGCGGGCAGGCGGAGCAGGGGGTGGACAGCCTGACGCCCCCGGCCCGGGACGCCGCAGCCGCGGCGTCGGCGCTGGCCCGGACGCTGTCCACCGTGGTGCTGCTCAGCGGAACCGCGGACGTGGTGACGAACGGCGAAGCCGTGGTCACCGTGTCCGGCGGCAGCGAACGGATGCGCAGCGTCACCGGGGCCGGCTGTATGCTGTCCGTCCTGTGCGGCGGGTTCAGCGCCGTGGCCGCCACGCCCCTGGAGGGAGCCCTCTGCGCCGCCCGGTTCTGGAAGCAGGCGGCG
The DNA here is from genome assembly GCA_021202775.1 of Clostridiales bacterium. Classification (GTDB taxonomy): domain Bacteria; phylum Bacillota; class Clostridia; order Oscillospirales; family Oscillospiraceae; genus Onthomonas. The sequence continues at coordinate 6,757 of JAJQCJ010000066.1, forward strand.
GCGCTGGCAGAGGCGGACGCCGCCGGGCGGGGCATGGGCAGCTTCCGGGTGGCGCTGTTCGACGCGGCCTCCCGGCTGTCCCGGGGAGAGGGCGTTTGACTGTCCCGGCCCGATGGGAGAAGCGTTTCGCGCACATCCGAAAAAAACAAGTTCCTGCCCCAGCGCTTGCTGGAGCAGGAACTTTTGCTGTTATCCCCTACCGCTCCGGTCCAAACTGTGGTAAAATGGAGGCAGGAACAAACGGAGCAAAAGGAGGAACTCAGAGATGGCAAAGAAAAAGGGGGAAAGCAGGCGGGGGATGTTTGGAACCGTCACCCACTATGACGAGCGCGGCAGGAAAACCGGCCGCAGCGAGCCGAACTTCACCGGCGGCTATACCCACTATGACAGCAAGGGCCATAAGACCGGACGCTCTGACCCGACGTTCACCGGCGGCTACAACCACTACGACAACAAGGGCCATAAAACCGGCCGCAGCGACCCTGGTTTCTACGGAAACTACATCCATAAGGATAACCAGGGCAACCGCACCGGCCGCAGCGACCCAACGTTTTGGGGCGGGTACACCCATAAGGACAGTCAGGGCAGCCAAGGCTGCTACATCGCCACCTGTGTGTACGGCTCCTATGACTGCCCGCAGGTGTGGACTCTCCGCCGCTTTCGTGACAATACCCTGGCAAAGACAAGACCGGGCAGAGGCTTCATCCATGCCTATTATGCCGTCAGCCCCAAACTCGTGCGCCGGTTTGGCAGCACACGCTGGTTTCAGCGTATGTGGCAGGGCGTGCTGAATCTCGTGGTTGCAAAATTGCGGCAAAAAGGGGTGGCGGATACACCCTACCACGATCAGGACTGGGAATAACCCGCCCTGTTTCATGCCGGCCCGCCGAAGGGCGCTGCCCGCGCGAAGCGTCAACCCTGCCCACCTAAAAACAACCGGCCCAACTGAGCCGGTTGTTTTTACGTTATTCAATTTGTGATGCGGCGGCAGCAGAGCGCGCCTCAGCATTCTCCGCCCCCGATCAGCGCGCTTTTATTTTGTGCCAAAAATCCGGTCGCCGGCGTCGCCCAGGCCGGGCACGATGTAGCCATGCTCATTCAGGCAGTCGTCCAGCGCCGCCACATAGACCTCCACATCGGGATGCTCCCGGGCGATGCAGTCCATCCCCTCCGGGGCGGCGATAATGTTCATCATGGTGATCTTCTTGCAGCCATACTCCTTCATGAACTGGATGGCCGCAGAGGCGCTACCGCCGGTGGCCAGCATGGGGTCAACGATGATGACATCCCGCTCCGCAATGTCCGGGGGCATTTTGCAGTAATACTCCACCGGTGCCAGGGTTTCCGGGTCCCGGTACAGGCCGATATGACCCACCTTGGCGGAGGGCAGCAGGTTCAACACGCCGTCCACCATCCCCAGACCTGCCCGGAGAATGGGAACAATGGCCACCTTCTTGCCGCTGAGGGTCTGGCAATGGGCGATGCCCACCGGAGTCTGAACATCCACCGGCTCGGTGGACATATTCCGGGTGGCCTCATAGGTGATGAGGGTGGCGATCTCCGCGACAATGACGCGGAACTCATGGGTGCCGGTCTTTTCGTTCCGCAAAATCGCCAGCTTGTGGGAGATCAGCGGATGCTCCAGAACGTGCAGCTTCGGATTGTCCTTGTGCAACATAGAAACGCGCTCCTTCTCGTCTAAAAGTGGCGGCCTCTGACCGCATCAGGGCGTCTGCCTTGCGTTCAGCCGTTCACGGCGCTCCCGCTCCGCCTGGCTCAGCCGCAGGTACCGGGCCTCCAGCGCGGCGCCGGAACAGGGCTGCCCCGTCTCCAGAAACCGGATGGCTGCCCGCGCGACGCCCCAGGCCCTCTGATGCCGCAGATTTTCCGGGGCAAGCACCAGGTCAAAGCCCCTCTCCTTCCCATAATTATAGCACAGTTCCGCCCCATCGCCAACTACAAATTGTGAGATTTCTTTTCTTTTTTCCGAAGAAAACAGTTCCTCCAGGCTGATGGCCCTGTCCTCCGTCAGCCGGGTGAGCCTTCCTCTGCCATCGCTTTCAAACAGGGCGTTGTACACCTGGCTGCGCCGGGCGTCCATGGCGCAGCAGATCACGCCGGGCACCGCGCTGACGTTCCACGCCATGGCCTCCAGGGTGGACACCCCCACGCAGGGCTTCTCCTCCGGCCAGGCCAGCCCCTTGGCCGTGGACAGTCCGATCCGCAGCCCGGTGAAGGAACCGGGACCGTTGGCGCAGGCGATCAGGTCGATGTCATGCAGCGTCAGCCCCACCTGCTCCAGCAGGGTTTCGCACATGGGCAGCAGTGTTGTGCTGTGGGTCATTCCGTTATTCTGACAGGATTCCGCCAGCAGGAAGGCGTCCCGGCACACCGCCACCGACGCCGCCTTTGCGGAGGACTCCAATGCTAAAATATTCAAAATCCTTCCACTCCCGTTATCGTGATTTTGCGGCTGTTCTCATCGCGGCCCCGGCGGATGTCCACCCGAACGCAGTCCTCCAGGGCGTCGTCCACGTTTTCGCTCCACTCCACGGCGCAGATGCCGCCCCGGGCCAGGTAGTCCTCCCAGCCGATATCGTACAGCTCCTCGGAGCTGCCCAGCCGGTACATATCGAAGTGAAACAGGGGCAGCCGTCCCCCCTCATACTCATTGACGATGGTGAAGGTGGGCGATGTGACCCGGCCCGGAATGCCAAGTCCCCTGGCGACGCCGCGGGTGAACGCCGTTTTCCCCGCCCCCAGGTCGCCGGTATAGGCCAGTACGGCGCCCCGGCCCAGGGCGGGGGCCAGATGCTCCCCCAGCGCCTCCGTTTCGGCGGCGGAATGGGTCTCATATTCCATGGACGGTTCTCTCCTTTCCGTTGACAGGGCGTCCTGCAGCATTGCAGCCATTATAGCACACCTGCCCCCAAGATGCAAAAGCTGTTTACATCATTCCGCTTTCGTGTTATAATCAGTTCGTCATCGTGTTCCATTTACCCCAGAAAGAAGTGAAACCATGTCCGCAATACGCGATTTGATTGTTGACGCCCTGAAGGGGGCGGACCATATCCTGCTCTCCCTCTGTGTGCTGGCCAGCTCCTTTGGCCTGGTGCTGATTTACTCCGCCTCCCGGTACAGGGAGAGCTTTCACAGCCTGCCCATGAAACAGGCCCTGTGCATCGGCATCGGCATTGTGCTGTATTTCGTCATGAGCCAACTGAACATCCGGGTGCTGTTTGAACGGTGGTATATCGTGGTGCCGCTGTGCGTGGCCTTCCAGCTGCTGGTGCTGGTGTTCCCCGCCGCAGCCAACGCCACCAGCGGCAACCGGGCCTGGGTGGACATCCCCGGCATCCCCTTCACCATTCAGCCCGCCGAAATCAATAAGCTGTTTTTCACCATTCTGCTGGCCGGCTTCGTGGTATACCTCCAGAAGCGGGGCGACCCCAGCAGCTTTTCCTCTGTGGTGCTGCTGGTGCTGGCCCTGGCCATTCCGGTGGGCTTCATGGTGGTGGTCACCGGCGATGTGGGCTCCTGCCTGATTTATGTTGTGATTTGGCTTGCCATGCTGTGGTGCGCCGGCATCAAAAAGCGGTGGTTCGCCCTGGGCCTCGCCTGTGTGGGGGCGGCCGGGCTGGTGCTTTGGAACATCCTGCCCGACACCAACTATATGAAACGCCGCATCCTGGTGGTGATGGACCACAGTTATGACCCCCAGGGGGTGGGCTTCCATCAACGGCGCTCCCTGATTGCCATCCGCTCCGGCGGGCTCACCGGGCAGGGCTATTTACAGGGCACCATCACCCAGTCCCCCAACTCCAACTCCCTGCCGGAGCGCACCACCGACTTTATCTTCTCCTCCTGCGCGGAGGAGTGGGGGCTGGTGGGCTGTACGGTGGTTCTGCTGGTGCTGGCGGCCATTGTACTCCGATGCCTGTATATCGCCCTGACCGCCAGCGACTCCTTCTATGCCCTCATCGCCGCAGGCTACAGCGCCATGCTCCTGGCCCAGATCATCATTAACGTGGGGGTCTGCCTCTATGTGGTGCCCACCATCGGCCTGACCCTGCCCTTCATGAGCTACGGCGGCTCCTCCATCATCACCAATTTCGTTGCCATGGGGATCTTGTCAGGGATACAATCCCGCTCGCTGCCCAACTGGCTGCGGGATCGCTCCGACATCAAATGGGGGACGAATGGGGAGCAGCATCGCCAGATCATGGAATAACCTCACACACACTTCGGCGCCGGACGAACCGTCCGGCGCCTTTTTGCCTTCGTATTCCGTTTATGCCTCGTGACCCCGGGCGCGGATTACCTCCAGCACCGAGTTCACATAGGTCTCGCACTCCTCCTGGGTCTCTGCCTCCACCATGACGCGGATCAGCGGCTCCGTCCCGCTCTCCCGCACCAGGATGC
>JAJQCJ010000160.1 GCA_021202775.1 Clostridiales bacterium
TGCCGGGGGCACATTTTTAGCCGGAAACCGATGCCAGCTATGCTGGCGAGGGTCACTGACCGAGGAGAATATCGTAAATGGTCAGCAGGCGGTAGTCAAGGCCATGCCCTGGCAAGGGCAAGCACCTATTTCATTCATCAAACTTTGTCTAAGGAGTGTAATGTCCCTAAGCTGATGACATTGCCCCGCCTGTAAGGATACCAGGGGAAAGGAGGAACAGCGATGGCCAGTGAAGACCGGGTCCCCCGCGTCCGGGAGAAACAGACGCCCTCCGACAGACCGGAGAAAAAGCAGCGGCCTCCCAAACAGCGCCCTGCGCCGAAAAGCAAGACCTATACCGTGAAGCAGAAGCCCCAGACCAGCCGCCCGGCCACAAACCCCATCGACCTGATTCCCCAATACGCCCGCACCGCCTGGAGCAAGCTGGAGCGGCTTCCCACCCAGGGCGGCCTGCGCCGCCGGTGGCTGTTCAACAGCGTGGGCGTGGTGCTGCTGGTGGCGGTGCTGGCGGTGGTGCTGCTCTCCCTGTTCGTCAGCAACTATTACTATTCCTCCATGCGGGCGGGACTGGAGTCCACGGCGGAGTCCGCCAGCGGCTTCATCTCCTCCTACGCCACCAATGAGCAGACCTATCTGGAGATGGCCAACTACTACGTCAGCGACTTTAACCAGAGCGCCAGCCTGGAGCTGCAGTTCCTGAGCACCGACGGACAGGTGATTTTCACCTCCTACGCCATCTCCGGCAGCCGACCCGGCACCTCGGAGATCCGCGCCGCCATCGAAACCCAGGCCGTGGCCTCCTTTATCGGCAAGAGCCCCACCACAGGGGAGCGTATCATGGCGGTGTCCGCCCCCATCCTGAACGGGGATGAGGTGGTGGGCGTCATCCGGCTGGTGTCCAGCTGCTCGGCGGTGGACCGGCAGATTCTGATGATTATCTGCGTCATGGTGCTGGTGGCCTCCGGCATCGTCATTATGATATATGTGCTGAGCCTGTACTTCATTCAGTCCATCATCGTGCCGGTGAACAGCATCACCCGCATCGCCCAGCGCATCGCCGCAGGCAGCTACGGCATCCAGATGGAGAAGAACCGGGACGACGAGATCGGCGCCTTGGTGGACGCCATCAACGATATGTCCACCAAAATCAGCGTCAGTGAAAAGACCAAGGATGAGTTCATCTCCTCCGTCTCCCACGAGCTGCGCACCCCCCTGACCGCCATCAACGGCTGGAGCCAGACCCTGCTCAGCGGGGAGGTCACCGACCCCCAGAGCGTGCGCAAGGGCCTCTCCATCATCTCCAGCGAGGGCCAGCGGCTCAGCAAGCTGGTGGACGAGCTGCTGGACTTCTCCCGCATCGAGGACGGGCGGTTCACCCTGAACATCGAGCTGATGGACATCAAGGCGGAGCTGGAGGACGCGGTGTTCACCTATCAGCAGTTCTTCCGGGAGAAGCACATCCCCCTGATCCACCACGACTGCGAGGAGGAGTTTCCCCCCATTCCCGGCGACCCGGCCAGAATGCGGCAGGTCTTCTCCAACCTGCTGGACAACGCCGGCAAGCACGGCGGCGGCGGGAAGCAGGTGGACACCTATATCGACCGGGACGACGGCATGGTGCGCATCCGCGTCCGGGACTACGGCCAGGGCATCCCGGAGAAGGATCTGCCCCACGTGAAGGAAAAATTCTATCGGGCCAACACCAAGACCCGGGGCAGCGGCATCGGCCTGGCCGTCTGCGATGAGATCGTCACCCGTATGGGGGGCACCCTGGACATCACCAACGCCGAGGGCGGCGGCTGTCTGGCCACCATTCACCTGCCCATCGCCACCCCCACCGTTCCGGACGCCAGTCTGAAGGCGCAGCTGCAAACCGCCGCACAGGATACGTTCCATAAGACGGTGTAGGGGTGTGTGCGGCAGCGCCGGGCCGTCTTCTCCTTAGGCAAGGTCTGATAAAGGAAATAGGTTTTTGCCCTCCCGGCGGGCCCCATTTCTTGTTTCGCCAAGAAATGGGGGAAAGAAGGCGACTTAGGGGGGAGCTTCGGGGCTTCGGGGCCTCGCTCCCCCCTAAGAACCCCTCTCCTATCCCACTGGGGCTTCGCGCTGTCCTATCTATATGTGGTCTATCAGGCAACAGACGATGTGACTTTTTACGCACCAAAGCTGCCGCCGATGGCGGCTGGCGGGGATTGCCGTTCCGCCCCGCCGTCAAGCGTTATTTCCGCTACGCTCCCTATGCCAAGGGCGGGCGGAACGTGCAATTTTGTCGCCCTTTGGTCGTGGAAATCTGACTGTCCCGCCACGTTTTCCCCTCAGAGGGACGCCGCTGCTCCTCTACTCCGCAGCACGGCTGCATATGTGCAAGAATCAGAAAGGACTTGATTTTCCGTGGAAGACGGGAAGAAACATAAAAAAGGCAGCGGCCTTCGGGTGCTGCTGTGGGTGCTGGTGGTCATTATCGTTCTGGCCGCCGGGGCCGTGGCCTTTTTGGGCTATCAGATCAGCAAGCTGGGCACCTTCTCTGCCTCGGAGATGGGCAGCACCGACCTTGAGACGGAGAGCGTCACCACCTCGGTGGAGGGGGTGTGCAACATCCTGCTCATCGGTCAGGACAGCCGCTCCGAGGGGGACACCGGCCGCAGCGACACCATGATCATCCTCAGCATCAACCAGAACACCAACCAAATGTCCATGGTCTCCCTGATGCGGGATACCTATGTGGAGATACCCGGTTACTCTGCCCGGAAACTGAACGCCGCCTACTCTCTGGGGGGCGTCTCCCTGCTGGATGAGACCATCGCCGTGAACTATGGCGTCACCATCGACTACAACGTGGCCATCGACTTTGAGGGCTTCATTGACGTCATCGACACCCTGGGGGGCGTGGAAATCGAGCTGAACGAGGAGGAGGCCAACTACCTCCGGGGCGGCGAGAACGGCGAATATCTGTCCTACCTCACCGACGGCCCCTACGACGTCACCGCCGGGGTGAACCTCCTGGACGGCGCCGCCGCGCTGGACTATGCCCGCACCCGGAAGGTGGGGCAGTACGACTTTGAGCGCACCCAGCGCCAGCGCAACGTCATCACCGCCGTCTTTAACCAGCTGAAAACCCAAAGCGTTTTCAGCCTGCTGTCCGTCTACAACTCCATCGCCGACGACCTGACCACCGACATGACCGCCCTCCAGATCGCGGGGGTGGGGGTCAGCGCCTACGGCATGAAGGGTAACGGCATCCTGTCCTACCGTCTGCCCACCGATGATATGTACTCCAACCAGAGCATCAGTGGCATCGGCGCGGTGCTGGTCATCAATGACTGGGACTATGCCAGGGAGACTCTGGCGGGGTGGCTCTATGACGGGGCGGAGTGAGTTCGTGGCTGGTGGCTGGCACCCCTCCACCGGCTAACGCCGGTCCCCCTCCCCTTTCAGGGGAGGCAATGACGTGGTGATTCCCGCAACCTCCTGCCTCTCCTGAAAGGGGAGGTGCCCCGCAGGGGGTGGAGGGGTTGCTAACAGCTCCGCCCCTACAGACGTATCGTGATAGTCAAGGACTTTTTCCGGCCGATAACGGGCGGGCGAACACTGTTCGCCCCTACGAGACAGGGGAAACACGGTGGTTCCAACTAACGGCTGCCAGCCACTAACAGCTAACAGCTTCGCCCCGCAGGGGCGGAGGGGTTGCCACTAACCACTAGCCACTAGCCACTAGCCACTAGCCACTAAACTTCCCCTTGCAATCCGAACAAATGTTTGATAGAATCAAAAAAGGAGCATTCCCATGAGCAAAACATCCTCCCCCGAACAGGGGGAATTTCGCACCTCCATCGGCGGACAGGCCCTGCTGGAGGGCATCCTGATGCGGGGGCCGGAGAAGCAGGCCATCATCGTCCGCCGTCCCGACGGAGGGCTAGAGGAGAAGGTGGAGGAGCTGCACCTCATCAAGGAGCGGCACCCCATCCTGGGCGTGCCCTTCATTCGGGGCGTGGTCAACTTTCTGGACTCCATGGTGAAGGGGGTCCAGGCCCTGATGTTCTCCGCCGAGTTCTACCCGGATGAGGAAGAGGAGGAACCCACCAAACTGGAGCAGTGGATCGAGCGCAAATTCGGCAGCGAGGCCCTGTCCAAGTTCGTGGTCTACTTCGCCGTGGTGCTGGCGGTGTGCTTCTCGGTGGGGCTGTTCTTCCTTCTGCCCACCTTTTTGACCAACCTGCTGGGGAAACTTGTTCCCATGAACAAGCTGGCCGTCAGCCTGACGGAAGGGGTCGTCCGCATTGCGGTGTTCCTGCTGTATCTGGTTCTCTGCTCCCGGATGGAGGAGATGAAGCGGGTGTTCGCCTACCACGGCGCAGAGCATAAGACCATCTTCTGCTATGAGCGGAGGCTGGAGCTGACGGTGGAGAACGTCCGCAAAATGCCCCGGCACCACCCCAGATGCGGCACCAGCTTCCTGTTCGTGGTGGTGGCCCTGGCCATCCTGGTCCACGCCGTGATGTTCACCTTCATCACGCCTCCCAACGTGCTGGTGCGGATGCTGCTCCAGCTCCTGAGCCTGCCCGTTATCGTGGGCATCAGCTATGAATTTAACCGCTTCGCCGGCAGGCACGACAACGCCCTGACCCGTTTCCTCGTTGCCCCCGGCCTGTGGATGCAGAATTTTACCACCAATGAACCGGATGATTCCATGATCGAAGTGGGCATTGCCTCGCTGAAGGCAGTGCTGCCGGAGAAGAAAGGGCAGGACGCCTGGTAAGAGGCCGGGCGGCCTGTGTGGAGAAGGAAGGCGTCGCTATGCTGAAAACCTACAATACCCTGTATCTGGACGCCCGCCAGCAGCTGCGGCTGGCCGGGGTGGAGGCGGCCCAGCTGGAGGCCAGGGAGCTGATTTGCTTCGCCTCCGGCAAGGGGAAAGAGGAATTTTTCGCCAGTCTGCGGCTCTATGCCACACCGGAGCTGGAGGCCAAACTGAACGGCCTGCTCCAGCGCCGTCTGAAAGGGGAGCCCCTGGCCTACATCCTGGGGGAGTGGGACTTTATGGGGCTGAACCTGCTGGTGACGCCGGACACCCTCATCCCCCGCAGCGACACGGAGACGGTGGCCCAGCGGGCCATCGAGCTGGCCGGACGGGCCGGGGACCATGCCCGTGTGCTGGACCTCTGCTGCGGCACCGGCTGCATCGGCCTGGCGGTGGCGCAGCACTGCAAGAACTGCCGCATTGTGCTGGCGGACGTGAACCAGAACATTCTGGACGTGGCCCGGAAGAACACCCTCCGCACCGGCCTCAGCGGACAGATCACCACCTTCTCCGCCGATGCCCTCCAGCCTCCACCCCGGCTGATCTGGGACTTTAACCTCATCGTCTGCAATCCCCCCTACATACGCTCCGGCGACATCGACGGGCTGGACGTCTCCGTCCGGGACTTCGAGCCCCGGCTGGCCCTGGACGGCGGGGAGGACGGGCTGGACTTTTACCGCAGCGTGGCCCGCCAGCGGAAGGGGGCCATGCGCTCGGCCTGCGTCCTCCTCTTTGAGGTGGGGTACGACCAGGCGGACGACGTGGCCGCCATCCTGGCCTCCAGCGGCTACCATAATATTCAGAAGCACAAGGACTGGAACGGCGTGTTCCGGGCGGTGGAGGGAACGCTGAGCTGAATAGCTCTTAGTCGCCCCTCCGCCCTCTGCGGGGGCAATGTTATCAACTTTAGATGCAATCTATCCTATGTTGAGGGGGTGCAGCGTACCCTTATAGTCAGATTTCCACGACCAAAGGACAACAAAATTGACGCCTCGTTCCGCCCGCTCCGGCAGGGCGGAACGGGCGGCAATCGTACCCAGCCGCCATCGGCGGCAGCTTTGGTGCGTAACAAGTCACATCGTCTCTAACGGGATAGACCACCTATGGGCTGAACAGCGCGAAGCCCCAGCGGGATAGGAGAGGGGTTCTTAGGGGGGAGCGAGGCCCCGAGCTTCCCCCTGAGCCGCCTTCTTTTGCTACTTTTCTTGGTGGAGCAAGAAAAGTAGGCCCCGCTTCCTGGCAGGGAAGGCCGGACAAATTCTCTATAGCGAACGTTATCTAAGGAAGAAAGGTCGCCCGGGCGCACACTGTGCGCCCCTACTGGATAGGGAAAACCCGGCGGTTCCAGCCACCAGCCACTCACCCATAAATCACAAGAATGGAGAATCAAACCTATGGCAAAGAAATCAACAACCGTGCAGCCCGCCGCCCCCGCCGAGGATAAGCAGAAGGCCCTGGCCACCTGCGTGGCCCAGATCGAGCGCACCTACGGCAAGGGCTCCATCATGCGCATGGGGGATAAGGCGGACATCAAGGTGGAGAGCCTGCCCACCGGCTCCCTGACCTTGGACCTGGCCCTGGGCATCGGCGGCCTGCCCAGAGGCAGAATCGTGGAGATTTATGGCCCGGAATCCTCCGGCAAGACCACCTTGGCCCTCCACTGCGTGGCCGAGGCCCAGAAGGCCGGCGGCGAGGTGGCCTACATCGACGCGGAACACGCCATGGACCCCGCCTATGCCCGCGCCCTGGGGGTGGATATTGACTCCATGCTCATCTCCCAGCCGGACACCGGCGAGCAGGGTCTGGAGATCTGCGAACAGCTGGTGCGCTCTGGCGCCCTGGACGTGGTGGTGGTGGACTCCGTGGCCGCCCTGGTGCCCCGGGCTGAGATCGAGGGCGAGATGGGGGACTCCTTTGTGGGCATCCAGGCCCGGCTCATGAGCCAGGCTCTCCGGAAGCTGGCAGGCTCCATCTCCAAGACCAACTGCATCGTCATCTTCATCAACCAGCTCCGGGAGAAGGTGGGGGTCATATACGGCAACCCGGAGGTCACCACCGGCGGCCGGGCCCTGAAGTTCTACGCCTCCGTCCGCATCGACGTGCGGCGGGTGCAGTCCATCAAGGTGGGGGACGAGATCATCGGCAACCACACCCGGGCAAAGGTCGTGAAAAACAAGGTCGCGCCCCCCTTCCGGGAGGCGGAGTTCGACATTATGTACGGCGAGGGCATCTCCAAGGTGGGCGAGCTGGTGGATTTGGGAGTCCAACTGGGCCTGGTGGAGAAGTCCGGCAGCTGGTTCAACATGGGCGACCTGCGGCTGGGCCAGGGCCGGGACGCCGCCAAGCAATATTTTAAGGACCATCCCGATGAGGCGGACAAGCTGGAGGCGGAGATTCGGGCCAACTCCTACAAGCTGATGAGCAAACAGTCCCTGGCCGCGGCCAAGGCCGCAGGCCGCTCCCTGGGGCCGGATGCGGCGGAAGAAGGGGAGGGGGAGGCTGCTCCCGCCCCTGCCCCGGCGAAGAAGGCCGCCAAAGGGGCCAGAGGCTCCAAGGCGGCTCCCGCCGCCCCCGCCACCCAGGAGGACATCGAAGCTTCCCTGTTCAGCGAGCTGGAGGCGGAGATCGACATCTCCGCCGGGGACTTTGACGGCTGATGCCCATTATACAGAAGCTGGAGGAATCCAAACACGTCTCCGGCCGCTATCTGGTCTGGCTGGGGGAGAAGGAGCTGCTCCGGGTCACCGAGGCAGAGGTCCTCTCCTTCGGCCTGTACACCGGCAGGGAGCTGACGGAGGAGGAGGTGGCCCGGCTGTCCCAGGCGGGGCAGACCTCCGGCGCCAAAGCCACCGCCGCCCGGATGGTGGGGGCCAAGCCCATGAGCCGGGGGGAGCTGACGGAGAAGCTGCGCCGGAAGGGCTGCACCCCGGAGGACGCGGAGGAGGCCGCCGACTGGCTGGAGGAGCTGGGGGTGCTGGACGACAGGGCCTACGCCGTCATGGTGGTCCGGCACTACACCGCCAAAGGCTACGGCCTGCGGAAGGCCCAGGATGAGCTGTGGCGGCGGAAGGTCCCCCGGGAGCTGTGGGCAGAGGCCCTGGCCCAGGCGGAGCCCTCCGGGGAGGCCATTGACAGGCTCATCGCCCAGAAGCTCCGGGGCAAAACCCCGGACCGGCAGGAGCTGGGGAAGGTGCAGAACTTCCTGCTCCGCCGGGGGTTCTCCTGGGACGAGGTGAAAGAGGGGCTGGAGCGGTACGGCGCGGAGGATGTTAGTGACTAGTGGCTAGTGGCTGGAACCGCCGGGTTTTCCTCTCATCCAGTAGGGGCGCACAGTGTGCGCCCGCCCCGTTTGTTCCTTAAATGAGGTTTCAACAGGGGATTTGTCCTTATGCCCAGATAAAAATACATCCCCCAAAAGTTCTCACTTAGAAAAAGACGGTGGAAGGGGAAAAGGTTCGCCGGGCGCACACTGTGCGCCCCTACGGAGAAACGGAATATGGTATGATAGTCCTCCGGGAACCGGCGGCAGCCGGTGGAGGGGTGGCTGACCACCAGCCAACAGCCACTAACAGCTAACGGCCATCATCGCAGGAGGCAGCACCATGCATATCATCTTCATGATTGTTCTGATGATTTATATCTATTATAAGACGCAGCGGTGAGCAGCGGCAGGTTTAAGGAGAACATGCAATGACAAATCACTACAGAGTGGCCTTCGTTTCCCTGGGCTGCGACAAAAACCGCATCAACCTGGAGCAGATGATGGCCCTGGTGCAGGACGCCGGCCACGAGCTGGTGGCCGACCCCGCCGACGGGGCGGACGTCTGCGTCATCAACACCTGCGGCTTCATCGACGCCGCCAAGGAGGAGGGCATTTCCGTCATCCTCCAGATGGCCCGGCTCAAGGAGGAGGGCGTGCTGAAAAAGATTCTGGTCAGCGGCTGCCTCTCCCAGCGCTACCGGGAGGACATCAAAGAGAGCTTGCCGGAGGTGGACGGCCTGCTGGGCACCGGCAGCTACACCGACATCGTGGCCGCCGTCAACGACGTCATGGCCGACGCCATGCCGGAATACTACGGTGACATCCGCCGCACCGACGAGGAGGGGCGGCGGGTGCTGACCACGCCCCCCTACCTGGCCTATTTAAAGGTGGCGGAGGGGTGCAACAACGGCTGCGCCTTCTGCGCCATCCCAAAAATCCGCGGCCCTTACCGCAGCCGTCGGATGGAGGACATTCTGGCGGAGGCCCAGGTGCTGGCGGACAGCGGCGTGCAGGAGCTGCTGCTGGTGGCCCAGGACGTATCCCGGTACGGCACCGACCTGTACCACACTCACAAGCTGCCGGAGCTGCTGCGGGAACTGTGCAAAATGGACTTCCACTGGATTCGCCTCCACTATCTCTACCCCGACGACCTGACGGAGGAGCTGATCGACACCATCGCCGCCGAGCCGAAGCTCGTCCACTACCTGGACATCCCCCTCCAGCACTGCAACGGCAGGCTGTTAAAGGCCATGCACCGGTGGGGGACAGAGGAGCAGATCGTTGCCCTGCTGGACAATATCCGGGCAAGGCTGCCGGACGCGGTGATCCGCACCAGCCTGATCACCGGCCTGCCGGGGGAGGACGAGGCCGCCTTTGAGGAGCTTTGCGCCTTCCTGCGCCGGGAAAAGCTGGTGCGGGCGGGGGTGTTCGCCTACTCCCAGGAGGAGGGCACCCTGGCGGCCAGGATGCCCGACCAGGTGGACGACCTGGAGAAGGAGCGCCGCCTGAACCTGCTGGTGGACGTCCAGAGCGATGTGATGGACGAGTACAACGAAAGCCGCCTGGGGGAGACGGTGGAGGTGCTGGTGGAGGGCTTCGACCCGGACATGGGCTGCTATGTGGGCCGCACCTACGCCGACGCCCCGGACATCGACGGCCATGTGTACTTCACGGTGGCCGGACGCCCGGAACCGGGCACCTTCCTGCCGGTGCTGCTCACCGGCACGGTGGAGGGCGACCTGATGGGGGAGGCCGCAGACGGCGAGGAGGAATGAGCTGTGAATCTGGCAAATAAAATCACCATGGCGCGGGTCTTTTTGATTCCCGTCTTTGTGGTGCTCTGTTATTGGGACTTCCCTTATCACCAGTTGGCGGCCCTGGTGGTGTTCATCATCGCCAGCATCAGTGACTTTATCGACGGCCACCTGGCCCGGAGCCGGGATATGATCACCGACTTCGGCAAGTTCATGGACCCCATTGCGGACAAGATGCTGACCATGTCCGCCCTGTGTATGTTCGTGGGCTGGGGACGCACCCCGGCCTGGGTGCTGCTGCTGATTCTGGCCAGGGAGTTCGCCGTCTCCGCCCTGCGGCTCATCGCGGTGGACAACGGCAAGGTCATCGCCGCCGCCTGGTCCGGGAAGGTGAAAACCGCCTCCACCATGGTGTGCATCATTCTGATGCTGGCGGTGACGGAGTCCACCATTCTGGACTTCCTGTGCAATCTGGTGATGCTGGTGACCACGGTGTACTCCGGGGTGGAATACTTTGTGAAGAACAAAGAGGTCATGAACTGGTCCGACGTGTGACCGGACGGCGGCTTTTCCGCAGATTTTTCCAAAAAGTACGAAAAATGTGGTTGACAAGGGGAAAAGCTGTGCGGTATAATTGTATGTGCGTTACGGCGCACGAAGGGGATCGTTTGCCCTGTTCCCATTTGGTTGCTGCCGCCGGAGGGCTGCGCCCGCCGGTCGGTTGAGCTTGAGAAGAAGCGAGGTGTAAATCATGGCTACGAAACGCACTTACCAGCCCCGTAAGCTCCACGCACAGAAGGTGCATGGCTTTCGGGCAAGAATGGCCACCAAGAATGGCCGTAAGGTGTTGGCCCGCCGCCGTGCAAAGGGCCGCAAGGTGCTGTCTTACTGAGGATACAGCATCCCAAATTTGCTTCGCAAGGGGTGGATGAGTCTGTTCTCGTCCACCCCTGTGACGCATTTTCCCTAAGGAACCTCTGAATAAATGGACGAGAGCGAATTGCGAGGAAATTTGCGTCTGCGACTCGCATGGCCTGCGGCCATTGCTCCCTGCATTTGCGCATAAGAGGAATTGGCCATTCGGCCTGCGCTTTAGAAAAAGGCGCAAAAGCGCAGGATCAGGAGCGCCGCCAGGCGCGGGCATACCCCTTGAGGGTAATCCTGACGGATTTCAAGATTTTGTAAGA
>JAJQCJ010000080.1 GCA_021202775.1 Clostridiales bacterium
AAGCTCCCCCCTGAGCCGCCCTCTTTTGCTACTTTTCTCGGCGGAGCGAGAAAAGCAGGCCATGCCCTGGCAAGGGCAAACGCTCTATTTCCTTCCAGTATCCTCATCTAAGGAACGGACGGCCCCGCGTTCAAGAAAGGACATTGCGCTTACATCAAACGTTATCTAATGAGAAAATGTGGCCGGGCGGCCAGGGGCCGCCCCTACACACACGGATGCAAACCCCTCCGCCCCCTGCGGGGGCACCTCCCCTTTCAGGGGAGGCAAGGGAGTTGCGGGAATTACCACGTCTTTGGCTCCGCCGTCAAGCGGCATTTCCGGCGCTTTGCGCCTCCCTACCCTGAAAGGGGAGCTGGCTGGCTGCAAGGCCAGACTGAGGGGTGTGAACGCCGGGCATTTTCTCTATCAACAGCTTTTCCTAAGCGAAGCAACGTACCCTTACGGTCAGATTTCCACGACCAAAGGACGATAAAATTGCTCGTTCCGCCCGCCTTTGGCGGGGCGGAACGGCAATCCCCGCCAGCCGCCATCGGCAGCAGTCTCACCAGTTATCAAGTTACATCGTCTGTTGCCTGACAGACCACTTGACGGTTGGACAGCGCGAAGCCCAGCGGTTATAGGAGGGGGTTCTTAGGCGGATTTTGCGTAAAAAATATGCCGGGGGCATATTTTTAGCAAAATCCTGAGCCAGCTTGCTGGCGAAGCCACTTAGAAGTGTAGGTAGTGCCTTAAAGTTCCTGATAACGAAGGAGCCCCGAAGCTCCTCCCTGAGCCGCCCTCTTTCCCCCATTTCTCGGCGGAACGAGAAATGGGGCCCCGGAGGGAAATCACTTATTTCCTTTATCAATCCTTGCCTAAGGAAGAAACGTGGCCGGGCGGCCAGGGGCCGCCCCTACAGAAAAGCAAAGAGTTAGCCTTCACGCAGTACTGCAGAATCAGGGCAAAGCGGCATATCTTATGGAGCAGCCGCCAAAAATAGACAACAACCCAGGGAGGTCTGCAACATGAACCGGGAGACAAACACCTCGGAGGCCCGCAAACAGGTCATGCGGCTGCTGTTCCGGGGGATGATCTGGTATGTAGCCATCGACGCCATCCTGCTGCTGTGCTTTCGCGGCCCGGCCTGGGCCTTTGTGCTGATCGCGGCGGTGGAGCTTGTGGCCCTGGTCACCGGCGTGGAGTACGACAACTGGATGGTGCAGCAGGCGGCCCGCCCCCCTGGAGGCCATCAGCGAGACGGCGGACGTGCTGGCCAAGGCGGAGCTGACTGCCTCCGATTTGCAGCAGCTGGCCCGTCGGCTGGACGACATCAACGTGGAGAGCCTCAGCAGCCGCATCCGGCCCCCCGTCAGCCAGGCCGCCAGCCTGACGGCGCTGACGGCGGCCATCAACGGCATGCTGGAGCGGCTGGACACCGCCTATCAGGCGGAGGCCCGGTTCGTCTCTGATGCCAGCCACGAGCTGCGCACCCCCATCGCGGTGATTCAGGGCTACGCCGATCTGCTGGACCGGTGGGGGAAGGACGACCCGGCTGTCCGGCAGGAGGCGGTGGACGCCATCCGCAAGGAGGCGGAGAACATGAGCGACCTGGTGCAGCAGCTCCTGTTCCTGGCCCGGGGGGACAACGAGACCCAGGTGGTGGAGCCGGAGCGATTCTGCCTGTCCGACCTGGCGGAGGACATCTTCCGGGAGACGGCGCTGCTGGAGCCGGGGCAGACGCTGAAAAGCGACCTGGCCCCTCAGGTGTACGTCCTGGCGGACGTGGGGCTGATCCGTCAGTCGGTGCGGATTCTGGTGGACAACGCCTGCAAGTACACGCCCCAGTCGGGCAGCGTCACCCTGAGCCTGACTGCCAGGGAGGGACACGCCCTCCTGACCGTGGCCGACACCGGCCCCGGCATCCCCCCGGAGGAGCAGGAGCGGGTCTTTGAGCGGTTCTACCGGTCGGAGCAGAGCCGCAGCCGGGCCACCGGCGGCACCGGTCTGGGCCTCCCCATCGCACGGTGGATCGCCCAGCGCCACGGCGGCGACATCCTCCTGAGCAGCGTTCCGGGTCAGGGCAGCCGGTTCACCCTGGTCCTGCCCCTGCTGGAAGCGTGAAAACGAAATCTTCACTTTATTCAACTGTCGCAAAATGCCAACGGAATTGCCGGCAATGCTGTTCAGGCAGACAAATTGTTCCGTTTTTTGCAACCGTATGTGTAGGGGCGGCCCCTGGCCGCCCGCTGGAACCGCCTGCTTACTCCGGGCGGCCAGGGGCCGCCCCTACAAAAAAACAAAGATTTCGGCTTCCCCCTCCGCCGCCGGAAGCCGGAATATGAAAGAAAGATGAAAATCAGATTAAAATTTGATGAAAAAATCGCCGGAATTCTTCATCGTATTTTCATTCGACATTTGCATGAATTCATGGTAGAATCATAGTAGTAACAGGAGGCACACTCAAACTTGCAGAAAGGAGGAACCGGAAATGGTCAATCATCCTGTTGACATGGTGATCTGGCTGGTGCTGCTGGTGGCCTTCTCCGCGGCGGAGGCGGTGACAGTGGGGCTGGTGTCCCTGTGGTTCGCGGTGGGTTCCCTGTGCGCCCTGCTGCTGTCCCTGTTCATTGAGAACATCTGGGCGGAGATCGGCGTGTTCCTGCTGGTCAGCGTGGCCACGCTGCTGCTCCTGCGCCCCCTGGCGAATCGGTACTTCTCCGCCAAGGATATGAAGCGCACCAACCTGGATTTGGTGGTGGGGTCAGACGGCGTGGTGCTGGAGGAGATCGACAACCTCTTTGCCAGAGGCCAGGTCAAGGTGGGCGGCCAGATTTGGAGCGCCCGCAGCCAGTCCGGCGAACTGATTCCCGCTGACACCGTCGTCACTGTCCTCCGCATCGAGGGCGTCAAGGTATTCGTCCAGCCGAAGGAATCGGCGGACAAACCGTAACAAACAACAAACA
Organism: Clostridiales bacterium; assembly: GCA_021202775.1. Classification (GTDB taxonomy): domain Bacteria; phylum Bacillota; class Clostridia; order Oscillospirales; family Oscillospiraceae; genus Onthomonas. Next base: position 2,943 of record JAJQCJ010000080.1, read on the forward strand.
GAGAGGAGCATTTTTCATGGCACTTGTGATTGGAGCTATTTTAGTCATTTTAATCGTCGGCTTCATCGCCGCCAACATCAAGGTGGTGCGCCAGTCCCGGGCCTACGTCATTGAGCGGCTGGGCGCGTTCCACACGGTCTGGGGCGTGGGCATTCACTTCACCATCCCCTTCCTGGAGCGGGTGGCGAAAATCGTCTCCCTGAAGGAGCAGATCGCCGACTTCCCGCCCCAGCCCGTCATCACCAAGGACAACGTCACCATTCAGATCGACACCGTCCTCTATTTCCAGATCACCGACCCCAAGCTGTACACCTACGGCGTGGAGCAGCCCATGCTGGCCATTGAGAACCTGACCGCTACCACCCTGCGGAACATCATCGGCGACCTGACCCTGGACGAATCCCTGACCAGCCGGGACATCATCAACTCCAAGATGCGGGTCATTCTGGACGAGGCCACCGACCCCTGGGGCATCAAGATCAACCGGGTGGAGCTGAAGAACATCCTGCCTCCCAAGGAGATTCAGAACGCCATGGAGAAGCAGATGAAGGCCGAACGTGAGCGCCGGGAGAAGATTCTGCAGGCGGAAGGCCAAAAGCAGTCCCAAATCCTGGTGGCCGAGGGCGAAAAGCAGTCCCTGGTCCTCCGGGCGGAGGCCGCCAAGGAGGCCAAGCTGCTGGAGGCCGAGGCCCAGGCCCAGGCCATCCTGAAGGTGCAGCAGGCCCAGGCGGACGCCCTGAAGCTGCTGAACGAGGCCGCCCCCACCGACCAGGTGGTGAAGCTGAAGGCGCTGGAGGCCTTCCAGGCCGCCGCCGACGGCAAGGCCACCAAGATCATCATCCCCTCCGAGATTCAGGGGCTGGCCGGTCTGGCCGCAGGTATCCAGGGCGTGGCCGAGGTGAAGGACCCGCCGCTGTCCATTGCGGACCCCGAAAAGAAGTAATCCGTCTCACCGGCCCGGCCGGAACGGAGCAGTCTGTTCCGGCCGGGCTGTACAAACAGCCGGAAAAGAAAGCACATTTAGAAATTGGCGTCAGCAAGGGGAGATGACAGGCCCATGATGGAATATGAAAAACTGCCCCCGGCGCTGCAGCTGTGGTGCGATCAGGCGGCCTCCAAAGTGGCGGAGGATGAGCAGTATCAGGTGCGGCGGGAGGTCTCCGAACGGGCCTATCGGTACTATACCGACTTCTGCGCCCACAACGACCCGGAACGGGCCGTGGCCCTGACCCTCCACGCCCTTGGCTCCCCCTATACGGCGGCCCGGCAGCGGGAGGGGAAGAACGCCAGAGGGTTTCTGATCACCGCCATCGTGGCGACGGCGCTCGTGGCGCTGTGGGATGTGGTCTTCGTCCTGATGCTGCAGCGCTGGCAAATCATGGTGGGCCCCCAGGGGGCGGCGGTGGCCGTCGGGATGGTGATCGCCCATGTGGCGGTGATTGCGTTGATGAGTTCCGCCGTTTCCTATTACCGAAAGGTCAAGAGGAAGGGGTGAAGCCCTGACAGGGAAAGTCGTCAACTTGAGGGGGTGTTCTCCTTAGATAAGGCGAGATAAAGGAACTACGTTTTGCCCTCCCGGCGGGCCCCATTTCTTGCACCGCCAAGAAATGGGGGAAAGAAGGCGGCTCAGGGAGGAGCTCGGGGCCTCGCTCCTCCCTAAGAACCCTCCTCCTATCCCGCTGGGGCTTCGCGCTGTCCATCCCATACGTGGTCTATTCCGCTAGAGACGATGTGACTTATTACGCACCAAAGCTGCCGCCGATGGCGGCTGGATACGATTGCCGTTCCGCCCCGCCGTCAAGCGGCATTTCCGCTGCGCTCCCTATGCCGAGGACGGGCGGAACGAGCAATTTTATTGTTCTATGGTCGCTGAAATCTGACTGTACGGCTACGTTGTTCCCTTCAACCCAAGATAGGCTGCATTTTTCAGTTGACAACACCGGGCCAGGTGTAAAAACCGGAAAGACTCTCTCCTAAAACCAGAATAAGACTAAGAATTACTTTAGAAAGGTGATATCAGCAATGATGGAATATGAAAAGCTGTATGAAACGCTGACCCCCGCCCTGCGCCGGTGGTGCAACCAGGCGGCCTCCGGGGCGGCGGAGGATGACCGGTATCTGGTGCGGCAGAGGCCGCCCGGCAGGCGCACCAGTATTACACCGAGTTCTCCGCCGACCATGACCCGGCGCTTGCGGAGGTCATGACCCTCACCGAGCTGGGCGCTCCCCAGACCTTCGCCCCCCAGCGGGCGACGAAGCGGGCCAGGGCGTTCCTGATTGCCGCCATCGTGGCGGCGGTGCTGCTGGTGGTGGTGGACGTGGCGGCGCTGACTGCGCTGGTACCCAGCGCCTGGCTGAATCTCACCAGCCCCAGCGGGGCGAACCTGGCCGGTGAGCTGGCCGCCACCAATGTGGCCACCATCGTGCTGGTGGCGGTGCTGGCGGTCAGCGCCGCCGTCCAGTACCGCAGAGGGAAGGGCGGTTCCCGCCCGGACGCCGCAGCGGGATAACCCGACCTGTCGGCCCGTCCGGAACGGAAACGCCTGTTCCGGACGGGCCGCGGAGGGGAGGCAGGCGCCCTCCGGAAGGGACCCGCCTGCCCCTGACTGTCACAGTTTATTCAAAAAAAGTTTGGAATTTATCCAACATTTCCCTCTGTACCTCTGTTATACTACATCATGCAGAGCGGAACGCTCTACTCTCTTTTTCTTCTCTTTCTCTCCCATCCCCCTGGTGAAGGTTCCCTTCGCCGGGGGGAACTCCTTTGTCCGGATTTGTCCGGGGGCGCCCCTGCGGGGCGGAGCTGTTAGCTGTTAGCAGTAGAGCGCGAAGCCTATATCTTCATTTTTTCTGCAGGGGCGCTTTGTGTGCCCGGCTGACCTTGTGGCTGGACACCCCTCAGTCAGCTTCGCTGACAGCTCCGCCGTCAAGCGGCATTTCCGCTGCTTCGCACCTCCTTACCCTTTCAGGGGCGCCAATGACGCAGCGGTTACAACAACCGTCTGCCTCCCCTGAAAGGGGAGGGGAACCGCGAAGCGGTGGAGGGGTTGAAACACAGCGTTCCTGTTTGCAGGATGCCGGGCGGCCAAGGGCCGCCCCTACAAAAAAGGTGAAGATTTAGGCTTCACGCTCTACTACAGGAACGTAAAAAAGCAGGCTTCACATCAGAAAAAACAGGTCCTGCCCCGGCACGGGCAAGACCTGTTTTTCTTTCAAACTCCTGATAAGGCGCACGATATTCTCTATTTTGGCCGCTTCTGCCCGGTGACCATGGGCTGCCAGAGCCGTTCCCGGTACTGCTGATACAGCCGCCGGGTGTACTTTGTCACCGGGGCGTCCTCCGTCAGGAAGGCGTCCAGCTCCTCCCGGGTGAACCAGCGGACGGCGGCCACCTCCTCCCGCTGCAGCACCGGTTCCCCTTCCGTCTCCACCAGGTAGGACAGGTTCCAGTGGTGGAAGAACTGGCCTTCCATCACCTCCACGTTCTCCAGCTCCCCCAGCAGCCGCCAGCGGCTGTCCGGCGCAGTGAAGCCCAGCTCCTCCTGCACCTCCCGCCGGGCGGCGTCGAAGCCGGTCTCCCCGGCCCGGACGCAGCCGCCGCCGCACTCCCACCAGCCGGGGAACCAGCGCTTCTCCGGGCTGCGCTGCTCCAACAGCAGCCGTCCGGCCCGGTCCCGCACCCAGAAGGACACCACCATGGTGCAGCAGTCCCGGGGCACTTCCTCCCCCCGCAGCATCACCCGGCCGGTGGCCTGATGGTTCAGGTCGTATAAATCCACATATTCCGTCATAGCCCCTCCTCAGGAAAGCAGTTGTGCCCGTTCCACGGGGAAGAACACCGCCAGCACCTTGCCGATGACATACCGGGTGTCCACCATGCCCAGCGCCGCCGTTCGGGAGTCGCTGGAGCCGTTGCGGTTGTCCCCCATGACGAAGATGCAGCCCTCCGGCACGATGAAGTCGGAATAGACCATGGAGTCCTTCTCCACCATATAGTCGTCCCCGTACTGGCCGTTCAGGCCCTCGTTGGTGAAGTTCAGATAGTCCTCCTCCAGGGCCACCCCGTCGATGTAGACCCGGTTTTCCTCATAGTCGATCTCCACCTCCTGGCCGGCCACGGCGATGCACCGCTTGACGATGGCCTCGTCGTAAAAGCTCTCCTTCCGCAGCACCACGATGTCCCCGGCCTGGGGGGTGTAGCCGATGCGCTGCACCAGCATAAAGTCCCCGTTGTGGAGGGTGGGGTACATACTGCTGCCGGATACGCTGATGACCATAAAGAAGAAGGTGAACACCAGCACCACCGCCACCAGCACCGCCGTCAGCGTCTGCATCCAGTCAAAGAAGTCCCGGTCGGACGCCGGCTTTTCCTCCGGCACCCGGGCCTCCGGCTGTACGGCGTCTGCGGATTGCGCGGTATCCTGTTTTTTCCTCAAGAAGTTGCCTCCTGTTCTGTCTGATCCAGCCTGCGCACCTGGGTGCAGGCCCCGGTCTCCGTGTCAATGGTGAACAGCACGCAGTCCATTTTGCACAGGCCCTCCGCCGACTCATACCGGCGGGGCAGGCCCCCCAGAAACTTGTTCACCGAAAGCTCCGGCTTCACCCCCAGGATGGACAGCACCGGGCCGGTCATCCCCAGATCGGTGATGTGGCCGGTGCCTTTGGGCAGAATCTTGCAGTCCGCCGTGGGCACATGGGTGTGGGTGCCCCAGACGGCGCTGACCCGCCCGTCCAGATGCCAGCCCAGGGCCAGCTTCTCGCTGGTGGCCTCGGCATGGAAGTCCACCAGCACCACGTCGGCCTCCATCTCCCCCAGAATGCGGTCGGCAGTGGTGAAGGGGTTGTCCACATTGGGGTCCATCTCCACCCGGCCCAGCAGGTTCATCACCCCGATCCGCAGCCCCATGGGGCCGGGGAATACCCCCCAGCCCCGGCCGGGCAGCCGGGCGGGGTAGTTGGCAGGGCGGAGGATGTAGGGGTTATCGTCCAAAAAGTGGGTGATCTGGAGTTTGGACCAAGTGTGGTTCCCCAGGGTCACCACGTCCGCCCCGGCGTCCAGCAGCGCCCTGGCCTGGGCGGGGGTCAGCCCCACGCCGGACACGTTTTCACCGTTGACCACCACAAAGTCAACGCCCTCCCGGCGCTTCACCCCCCGCAGGGTGCGGGACAGGTAGGACAGGCCGGATTCCGCGCAGACGTCGCCCACCGCTAAAACACGCAAAATCAAATGAATCTCCTTCTTCTCTCTGAACGTCAGGGGTAAGATACCATAGGGGTACTTATCAGTATACCCCCTGGCGGGGAAAAGCACAAGCGGAAATTTGCGGGGCACAGCCCCCAGACCATTACAGCGGTGAAACCGAACCGGTTTCACCGCTGTTTTCATTGCCCGAAGTGTCCCGCCAGGAACGCCTGCCGCACGTCGCCGGAGAAGTACAGCGTCCCCAGGGCCACGGTGACGCCGCCCTGTCCGGCCTCCAGCGCCGCCGCCAGCCCCTGGGGAATGCTGCCGCAGGGGGTGGCGGGGACGCCCCTGGCCCGGCAGGCCTCCGCCAGGGCCTGGGCGTCCAGGGCCCGGGGGGTGTTGGCCGCCACGGTGAAAAACTCCTTCGCAAGAGGGGCCAGCAGATCCAGCATGGCGGGATAGTCCTTGTCCGCCATGACGGAGAGGAGAAAGACGAACTTCTCCCCCGGAAACACCGCCCGGAGGCTGTCCGCCGTGGCCCGCATCCCGTGGGGGTTGTGGCTGCCGTCCAGAATCAGCATGGGGCTGCGGCTCAGCAGCTCGAACCGCCCCGGCCAGGAGACGGAGGCCAGCCCCCGACGGATGGCGTCATCGGTAATTTGCCACCCCCGCGTCCGCAGTACACCGGCGGCGGTGACGGCCACCGCCGCGTTTTTGGGCTGGTAGGACCCCAGCAGGGGCAGGGTCAGGTCCTGCAGGCCGTCAAAGTCGAAACGGCAGCCCTCCAAATCCGTGCTATGAACGGTGAGGCGCTGAAAGGGGGCGGCAATCAGGGGGCAGCCCGTCTCCCGGCATTTGGCGGCGATGACCGCGTCCGCCTCCGGTGCGCCGCCGTAGGAGACCACCGTGGTGCCCGGCTTGATGATGCCCGCCTTGGCCCCGGCGATGTCCGCCAGGGTGGGGCCCAGCTCCCGGACGTGGTCCATGCCCAGGGCAGTGATGACGGCGCACTCCGGGGCGGGGATGACGTTGGTGGAGTCCAGCTCGCCCCCCAGCCCCACCTCCAGCACCACGATGTCGCAGTTCTGCCGGGCGAAGTACAGGAAGCCCAGGGCGGTGATCAGCTCAAACTCGGTGGGGGCGTCGGCCATGGCGTCGGCGTGGGGACGAATCTCGTCCACCACCTGCTCCAGATCCCCATCGGAGATGGGGACGCCGTTCACCTGAATGCGCTCATTGAAGCGGTTCAGAAAGGGGGAGGTGTACAGCCCCACACGGTACCCCGCCGCCTGCAAAATGGAGGCCAGACAGGCCGCCGTGCTGCCCTTGCCGTTGGTGCCTGCAATGTGGACGAAGCGGAGCTGTTCCTCCGGATTGCCCAGGGCGGAGAGCAGGTCGCGGGTGCGGCTCAGCCCCGGCTTCTGCCCCCGCCAGCTCACCTGATGGATATAGGCCAGGGTGGATTCATAACTCATGGACGGTTCCCCTTACTTCAACTTGATTTTCACGCCGGGCTTGCCGGTTTCCTTCGCCCGGCGGTTGGCCTCCCGGACGGGGACTTTGTTGCCCCGGGCGTCCACCACATAGGTGTTGTCCAGCTGGCCCCGGAGGGAGGCCCGGACGGCGGCCACGTACTCCTGCCGCAGGGCGGCCTGCTCGGCCTTTTCCGCCTCGGTCAGCCCCTCCGGCGTCTTTGATTTTCGGGCCAGGGCGTTGATGCGGTCAATGGTTTCCTGTGTGATCATAGTCTGTCCTTTCTCGCGGAGCGGTCAGAGATACCGCTCCAGGGTGATGGCAATGCGGCCCTTCCGGGTCTGGCCCCCCACCTCCGTGACCCGGCACTTTCCAAGGCCCCGGCAGGAGACCACGTCCCCCTGGGCCACCGAGGCGTCCGGCCGGGTCACCTCCCGCCAGTTCAGGGCCACCCGCCCGGCGGTGATGGCCTCCGCCAGTTTGGAGCGGCTGGTGGAGAACCCCGCCGCCGCCACCGCGTCCAGCCGCAGGGAGGAGACGGTGGCGTGAATGGTTTTCACCTCACCCACCGGCGGCGTCACCTCCTCCAGAGGCAAGGGGGAGAGGGTCAGTCTGGCCCGGCCTGCGGAGGTCAGGTTTTGCAGGGTGAAGAGGACGATCTCCGGCAGGAGCAGCAGGTCGCAGCTGCCCTTGCCCACCAGAATGTCCCCCACCGTCTCCCGCTTCACCCCCATGCCCATGAGGGCGCCCAGAAAGTCCCGATGGGTCAGGTTCTCCGGCCCGTGCCAGACCGCCCGGAGGGCGGAGATGTAGTCGGCGGGGGCCACGTCCTCCGGCTCCATCCAGTCCGGCAGAAAGACGCAGACCCGCCGCTCCACCTCCGGGTAGCCGCCGGTGAACAGGTGGGCGGGGTAGCCCTCGGCGGCGATGAGCCGCTCCACCGCCGCCCGCTCCGCCGGGGAAAGGAAGGGGGTGTGGGTGGGGACGCTCCGCTGCCCGGCAAAGCGGAGCCGGTCCAGCGTCTTGCCCAGCAGCAGCCGCTCCTCCGGGGAGGAGGACAGGCGGTTTAACAGCTCGGTTTTTTCCATGGACGTCACCCTTTCATTCTTTCGTATTGTACCACGAAAGAAAACCGGTGTAAACTGTTTCCTTGGTGGTAGCTGTGCGCCGTTAGTGACCCCTCTGGCGTTGGCTCCGCCGTCAAGGGGAATAGCGTACCCTTACAGCCAGATTTCATCGACCAAAGGACAATAAAATTGCTCGTTCCGCCTGCCTTCGGCATAGGGAGCGCAGCGGAAATGCCGCTTGACGGCGGGGCGGAACGGC
>JAJQCJ010000065.1 GCA_021202775.1 Clostridiales bacterium
GACCGAGGAGGATACCGTAAATGGTCAGCAGGCGGTAGTCAAGGCCCCGCTTCCCTGGCAAGGGTAGGGAGCGCAGCGGAAATGCCGCTTGACGGCGAAGGCCGGACAAATTCTCTATAGCGAACGCTGCCTAAGAGGAAAACGTGGCCGGGCGCACAGTGTGCGCCCCTACGGAAAGGCGGGTAACGGATTGCAAAACCATTAAGTTGATGACATTGCCCTGAAAAGGGAGTTGGCTGGCCACAAAGCCAGACTGCGGGGCTTCTCTGGCATCTTTGACCGAAAACCTGATTTCCGTGAGAATCAGCGGGGCACACTTGACATCCCGGACGGGGTTCGGTAGAATAAAACATCATTGTCAGTTGAGAAAGGGAAAAATTACCATGCAGAAAGAGAAGAAGCAGGGCAGGCTCAGTTCCTGGGGGCTGATGAAGCGGTTCCTGCCCTACATGACCCGGTACAGGGGCATCATGGCTTTTGACCTGTTCTGTGCGTCCATGACCACCCTGTGCGACATCGTGCTGCCCAAAATCATGAGCTATCTGACCAACAGCGCCACCGATCCGGAGGCGGTGCTGACCGCCGGGGCGGTGTGGAAGATGGCGGCGCTGTACCTGGTGCTGCGCATCATCGACGCCGCCGCCAACTACTATATGCAGAGCACCGGCCACATCATGGGCTGCTACATCGAGACGGATATGCGCCGGGACGCCTTCGGCCATTTGCAGCAGCTCAGCACCACCTACTACTCCAACACCAAGGTGGGGCAGATCATGGGCCGCATCACCAACGACCTGTTCGATGTGACGGAATTCGCCCACCACTGCCCGGAGGAGTTCTTCATCGCCGCCATCAAGGTGGTGGCCTCCTTTGTCATCCTGTGTCAGGCCAGCGTGGCCCTGACGCTGGTGGTGTTCCTCTGCGTGCCGCTGATGCTGGTGGTTTCCATGTACCTGAACGGAAAGCTCAAGGAGGTGTTCCGGCTCCAGCGGTTCCAGATCGGCGAGCTGAACGCCGCCATTGAGGACAGCCTCCTGGGCCAGCAGGTGGTGAAGGCCTTCGCCGTGGAGCGGCAGGAGCAGGAGAAGTTTGAGGAGAGCAACCAGCAGTTCCTGGCCATCAAGAAGAAGGGCTACTACGCCATGGCCGCCTTCGGCACCTCCACCCGGCTGTTCGACGGGCTGATGTACCTGGTGGTCATCATCGCCGGGGGCCTCTCCCTGGTGTACGGCAGCATCAGCGCGGGGGACCTGGTGGCCTACGTTCTGTACGTCTCCACCCTGATTGCCACCATCCGGCGCATTGTGGAGTTTGCTGAGCAGTTCCAGCGGGGCATGACCGGCATCGAGCGGTTTTTGGAGATCATGGACACCCCCATCGAGATCAAAGACGCCGAGGACGCCGTGCCCCTGGAGGTCAGGGAGGGCGGCATCGTCTTTCACGATGTCAGCTTCGAGTACCCGGACGACCACAACAAGGTGCTGCGCCATGTGGAGCTGAACATCCGCCCCGGGGAAAATCTGGCGCTGGTGGGCCCCTCCGGCGGGGGCAAGACCACCCTGTGCAACCTGATTCCCCGGTTCTACGACGTGACCGACGGCCAGATTCTGATCGACGGCCAGGACATCCGCCATGTGACCCTGGAGAGCCTGCGGAAATCCATCGGCGTGGTGCAGCAGGGCGTGTACCTGTTCAGCGGCACCGTGGCGGAGAATATCTCCTACGGCAAGCCGGAGGCCACCCGGGAGGAGATTCAGGAGGCCGCCCGGCTGGCCGGCGCAGAGGAGTTCATCCTCCAGCTGAAGGACGGCTATGACACCTATGTGGGCGAACGGGGGGTGAAGCTGTCCGGCGGGCAGAAGCAGCGCCTCTCCATCGCCAGGGTCTTTTTGAAGAACCCGCCCATCCTGCTCCTGGACGAGGCCACCAGCGCCCTGGACAATGAGAGCGAGGTGCTGGTGGGCCAGAGCCTGGACAAGCTGGCCAGGGGCCGCACCACCCTGACCATCGCCCACCGCCTGACCACCATCAAGAACGCCGACCGCATCCTGGTGCTGGGCAAGCGGGGCATTGAGGAGGAGGGCAGCCATCAGGCGCTGCTGGCCCGGAAGGGCATCTATTACCGGCTGTGGAACGGTCTGGTAGAGGGGCAGACGCTGTAACGGGCCGCTTCAAAAGCATTGGGGAAAGGGAGAAGAAAATGGAGCAGAAACGGGAACAGGAGCAGGAGCAGGACCAGGAGCAGGAGCAGGAACAGGAACGGGAGCAGAAGCGACAGCGCAAACTTCTGGAGGAAATGATCACCCGGAGCTGCGGCAGGAGGACGAAGGCCGGGCCGCTGGCGGAGCGGCTGCTGACGGACTTTGGCACCCTGACCGGCGTGCTCCGTGCCTCACCCGCCGCCCTGGAGCAGGTGGACGGGATGGACGAGGGGCTGATCCGGTTCATCCAGCTGATTGCCGCCATACTGGAGCGCTGCCACAGTGATGCGCAGAAGCGGGGGGAGATACTCCGAAGCCCCCGGGAAGCGATCGACTATCTGCGCCCTTACTACTTCTCCGCACAGCGGGAACAGCTCTATCTAATCCTGTTGGACGGAGAGAACCGGGTCAAGGCCTGTCACCATTTGGCTCAGGGTGAACTGTACTCCGTTCAGATGGAATTCGGAACCGTTGCGAAGCTGGCGCTGGAAAGCGGCGCCAGCCGGGTCATCCTGTCCCACTGCCACATCAGCACATCGGAGCAGCCGTCACAGGCCGATCTGGCTGTCACCGCAAAGCTGGAGCAGATTTTGGGTGAGCTGGGGATCAGGCTGGTCGATCATATCATCCTTGCGGATGGGGCGGAGGCCTCCATGGCGGCGCGGGGACTGCTGAGCCGACCGACGGAGGAACTTTACAGTCCGGGCGGCTGAGCCGCCCCTTCCGGGAAATGGAAAAAGCGGAAACAGACGGTCAGTCTGTTTCCGCTGTGTTTTCCTGAGGGTATAAAATCTGACCGTCCAGGGTGGTGGCGTCCGAGGTGTGGAGCCGGACGGCGTTCACCCCGTCCACCTGGCAGAGGGATTCCGTAATGCTCTCCAGCCACAGGTCGCCGTTTTGCAGGATGCACTCCGTCCAGCTGTCCGGCAGCTGCACGTCGCAGATCCCCTGGGAGACGGACACCTCCCTGCTGGAAAAGTCCGCTTCGGGAAAAACGCTGTAATCGGAGGAGCCGACGGACAGGGCCTCCAGAATGGCGACACACCAGGTTTTGGAGGCGGTGCCAAAGACGGACAGCTCCCGGTAGTCCGCCTCCAGTCCGGTGCCGTCAGCGTTGGGGAAGTACAGCTGGACGGCAAAGGTCACCGGGTCGGACACGGAGCCCTGCAGGTTGGCCTGCTCCGGCGTCAGGACGCCGCTGGGCCCGCTGGGCAGCGCGCCGCCCTCCAGTAGCAGGAGGAGGCCGTCCACATCCTCCAGCTGGCACAGGGTCAGCACCAGACTGTAGTTTGCGGCGGTCAGGGCGCTGCCGGACAGCCTGCCGTATTCCTCGCTGAAATTCAGGGTCAGCACGCCGTCGGACAGGGTGCAGCTCAGCAGCCGGACGGAGGACGGGAAGGGGGAGGCCTCAGTGGTCAGCTCCGGGCCGGCCAGCAGGGCCTCCACCAGCTGGCGGGCGGCCTCCTCGCTGTCCTCCGTGTCCACGGTCAGGGTGGAGTCGCTGCTGTAAATGCTCCCTGTCTCCGCCTCGGCGGAGAGGAAATAGAGGGCCAGCGCCGTCCCCGCTTCCGCCTGAGCGCTGCCGCACCCGCAGAGGGAGAGGGCCAGCAGCAGGGCGCACAGTCCGCAGATGCCTTTCTTCATGACGATTCCTCCTCCTGTGCCAGCGGGAAGGTGACCAGGAACCAGGTGCCCCGCACCGGCCCGGGGCCAAGGGTGATGTCCCCGCCCCAGCGCCGCACCGTGTCCGCAACGATGGACAGCCCCAGCCCGGTTCCCCCGGCGGCCCGGGAGCGGGCCTTGTCCACCCGGAAGAACCGGTCAAAGACTTTGTCCCGGTCCGCCTCCGGGATGCCGATGCCGGTGTCCTCCACCCGGAGCTGTACCTTCCCCTCCGCCTGCCAGGCGGAGACGGTGACGCTGCCGCCGGGGAGGTTGTACTTCACGGCGTTTTCCATCAGGTTGAAGAGGATCTGATACAGGTCGTCCTCGTTGGACCGCACCGGGCACCGCTCCTCCAGCTCCAACCGGATGGTGACCTCCCGTTCCCGGGCCACCGGCGCCAGCAGATGGGCGGCATCCCGCACGGAATCCCGCAGATCGAGCACGGCGGAGGGCACCTCCTGGGCGTCGTCCAGCCGGGTCAGCACCAGCAGGGCCTCGGTGATGCGGCTCAGGCGCTGGGCCTCGTCCCCGATGTCGGCCACGAATTCCCGGGTGGTGGCCATGTCGATCTGTTCGTTTTGCAGGATGGAGTCGGTGAGCAGGCGGATGGAGGCCAGGGGGGTTTTCAGCTCATGGGAGGCGTCGGACACAAAGCGCCGCCGCACTTCATCGGTCTGCTCCAGCCGCTCCGCCAGCTCGTTGACTTCTTCGGCCAGCAGGGCCAGCTCGTCCTTGCCCCGAACGTCCGCCCGGTGCTGGTATTCCCCCTCCCGCAGCACCGCGATGCCGGACAGCAGGCGGCTGACGCCGCTGGTCATCTGGTGGCTCAGGAAGATGCTGAACAGCACGGCGATGGCGAAGAACAGGACGGACAGCTTCCACAGGTTGTCCTGCAGACCCTGTATCATTTCCGCCTGATCCACATCGTACTCGTACACATAGACCGCGCCGATGATGACGTTGCGGTACACCACCGGGGAGGCGGCCCCGCTGCGGAAGGCCCCGTCCCGATAGATGCTCTGAAAGACCACGTTCCCCGCCAGCGCCTGGGTGATCTCCGCGAACAGGGCGTAGCGGGTGCCGTCGGTGTCGTCTGAGGCAGTGTCGTACAGAATCAGGCCGCTGTCGTCCGTCACCAGCACACGGGTCAGGCCGTCGTCGTTCAGCGCCGTCATGACCTGGGCCACGCCGTCGGCCTGCAGCTCCTGCAATTCGGACAGATAGGAGGCCATGACGGAGGTTTGGCTCTCCAGGGTGCTCTGCTTGTTCCGGAAGATCAGGTTCTGGGTGGCCAGCATGGGGTAGGTGTTCAGCAGCACCAGCAGCACAGTGATGATGACGATGTAGGAGACGATGAATTTGAAGCGCAGGCTGTGGGGGAAGGGCACGTCCTTCCGATGTTGTTTGTTCACGCAGCTTTGCCCTCCTTTTGCGTTCGCCCGTCAGCGGGCGGACAGGTAATAGCCCACACCCCATTTGGTGAGAATCAGCTCCGGGTTGGCGCTGTCCCGCTCCAGCTTCTCCCGCAGGCGGCGGACGTGGACGTCTACGGTGCGGTAATCCCCCTGGTAGTCATAGCCCCAGACCTTGTCCAGGAGCTGCTCCCGGCTGTAGACAAAGCCGGGGTTGTGCATCAGCAGGGAGATCAGGTCGAACTCTCTGGCGGTCAGCTCCACCCGCTGCCCGTCCTTCCAGGCGCAGCGCTGCCCCTCGTCCAGGGATACGCCCCCACGGGACAGTTCCTCCGGTTCAGCCTGGGCGGACTTGCCGCTGTTGGCCCGGCGGAGCAGGGCCTTGATGCGGGCCTTCAGCTCCAGAATGTTGAAGGGTTTGGTCACATAGTCGTCCGCGCCGCACTCGAAGCCCATCAGCTTGTCCATATCCTCGCTGCGGGCGGTGAGCATGATGATGGGCACATCGGAGAAGGTGCGAATCTGCACGCAGGCGTCCAGGCCGTCCAGCCTGGGCATCATCAGGTCCAGAATGATCAGGTCGGGATGCTCCGTCCTGGCCAGGGCCACGGCCTCCTCGCCGTCCCCGCCGGTGATGACCTCATAGCCTTCGTTTTCCAGGTTGAATTTGATACCTTTGACGATAATGCGTTCATCGTCTACCACTAACAGTTTCATTTGCTGCCTCCAGGGGAAACCGGACGCCCCGAAGCTGCGGGGCGGTCCGTCTTTTCCAGAAATTTCAGATTATTTTTAGAATTCCGCGTTGCATGAACGGCCCGCTTCTGCTATAATAAAACCGACGTATACCGACAGCGCGGAAAACCGGCGCAGCCCCGGCTTTGGAAGGACTGCACGGCGGCCCTGCGTTTATTATATCATATCTGACAGAGGTTTCCTATGAAAAAGATGAAAGTTCTCTCCTTTTTTTGCGCATTTTTTCTCTGCGTCACCGTACTGGTCTCTCCGGCGGCGGCCCTGAGCCGGTCTGCCTCGGATATTTTGGAGGGCATGGAGGTGGAGGCTCAGGCGGCCCTGCTGGTGGACGCGGATACGGACGTGATCTTCTACGAGCAAAACGCCTATGACAAGGTGTATCCCGCCTCCATCACCAAGGTGATGACGGCGGTGTGCGTCTTCCGGGCCATTGAGGACGGCCAGCTGAGCCTGGACACGAAGGTCACCGCCCAGGACGACTGCTGGGACGGTTTGGATTCCTCCAGCTCCAACGCCAACATCCGGGAGGGCGAGGTCATGACGGTGGAGGAACTGCTGTACTGCCTGCTGGTGGCCTCCGCCAACGAGGCGGCCAACATCCTGGCGGAAGAAGTCTCCGGCAGCATTGAGGACTTTGTGACGCTGATGAATGAGACGGCTGCGGAGCTGGGCTGCACCGGCACCAACTTTGTCAACCCCCACGGCATGCCGGACGATGACCACTACACCACCTGCTACGACCTGTACTTAATGGCGAAGGAGGCCATGCGCTTCGACGACTTCTGCACCATCGTCAAGAGCAAGGAGTGTTACATCGAGGCCACCAACCTCTCCGAGCAGCGGCACTACTACAACACCAACGGCCTGCTGTCCAACCTGAGGTACAGCGGCTACTACTATGAGAAGTGCATCGGCATCAAGACCGGCTCCACCGACGACGCGGGCTATTGCCTGCTGGCCGCGGCGGAGGAGGACGGGCAGACGCTGATCTCCGTGGTCATGGGCTGCGAGAACCCGGTGGTGGACGGCGTCACTCAGCGGCTGCAGTTCAGCGAGTCCTCCCGCCTGCTGGAGTGGGGCTTTGACAACTTCTCCACCATCACCATCCTGGAGGAGAACGAGCCGGAGGGCACCGTACCCGTCACCCTCAGCGATGAGGCGGACTATGTGACGGTGGTTGCGGAGGAGTCCCTGGAGGCCCAGCTGCCCAACGACATCACGGCAGACGACTTCCGGAAGGATATCAACCTCATCAGTGAGGTGGAGGCCCCGGTGACAAAGGGGGATGTGCTGGGCACCATGACCCTGACCCTGGACGGGACGGAGTACGGCACGGTGAACCTGGTGGCGGCCAACGATGTGGCGGTGTCCGCGGTGCTGCTGCGGAAGGCCCAGCTGGAGACGCTGGTGGGCCAGTGGTGGATGAAGATCGTCTTTCTGGTAGTGGGGCTGGTGCTGCTGGTGGTGCTGCTGCGGCTGCTGGTGTTCCGCCCGAAGCGGAAGAGCCGCTATGGCTCCTCCTCCGGTTCCCGGCGGAGCAACTACCGGGGCGGGCGCAGACGGTAAAACCCCAAAAAGAAAACATACAGGAAAAGCACGGCGGCTGCCGTGCTTTTCTCATGCCCAAATGCACCTGCAAAGACAAAATCGGCGAAGAGGACAACACAATTTCCCTCTTTTCTTTTCTTCTCAAATGCGATATAATAGGGCAAATCACATGGAAGCCGGTGCTGCCGATACGCTGCCAACGCGGAAGGCGGCGGGCGCCGTGTGCGGTCTGAGCAATCGGGAAAACAGGGAGGGAATCAAAATGAGCAAACAGGAACGGAAACAGAGCAAGGCGGAGGAGGCCCTTTCCACGGCGGAGGAGGACTATCCCCTGGTCTGCTTTGCCAACCGGGAGCTGTCCTGGCTGAAATTTAACGAGCGGGTGCTGGAGGAAGCCTGCGCCCCGGAAAATCCCCTGGGGGAGCAGCTCTCCTTTGCCGCCATCTTCCAGAGCAATCTGGACGAGTTTTTCATGGTGCGGGTGGGCAGCATTTATGACCACTTGGGGACGGACTTCCGGGAAAACAAAACCAGCATGTCCGCCCGGGAGCAGCTGGACGCCATCCTGGCCGATGTGAAGGCGCTGCTCAAGCGGAAGGACGCCGTGTATGCCCAGCTTGTGGACAAGCTCAGGGACAACGGCCTGGAGATCTGCACCTTCGGCGACCTGACCGACAAGGAGAAGCGGGCGCTGGAAAAATATTTTCTGGTGGACGTGCTGCCGCTGCTCTCCCCCCAGATCGTGGCCCCCAAGCAGCCCTTCCCCTTCCTGCAAAACGAGCATATCTACGCCGTCATCACCTTAAAGACCAAGAGCGGCAACAACCGGCTGGGCATCGTCCCCTGCACAGGCGGGGTGCTGAAACGGCTGATTCCCGTGCCGGGGAGCAACAGCCGCTATATTCTGATGGAGGATCTGATCCTCCAGTTCGCCGGGCTGGAGTTTGAGCATTACCGCGTTGTGAGCAAGTCGCTGATTCGCATTATCCGCAATGCGGACATCTCCGTGGATGATATGTTCAGCGATTTGGAGGACCACAAGGCCAACTACCGCAAGACCATGGAGAAGATGATCCGGATGCGGCGGAAGCTGTCCCCCATCAAGCTGGAGTTCCAGGGCCGCATTGACAACACTGTGGTGGACGCCATCAGCAGGCACCTGAACCTGCCGAAGAAGCAGATGTTCCGCTCCAACGCTCCGCTGGACCTGTCCTTCCTGTACCAGGTGCGGGACGCCCTGAGGGAACGCCGGGAGCTGTTCTTCCCCCGCCGCAGCCCCCAGCGCAACCCCACCATTGACAGCCACAGGTCCATGATCTCCCAGATTCAGGAGAAGGACAAGCTGCTGTCCTATCCCTATGAGAGTATGCGCCCCTTCCTGCGGCTGCTGGAGGAGGCGGGCAGCGACCCGGCCGTCACCTCTATCCGCATCACCCTTTACCGGGTGGCCCACAACAGCCTGGTGGTGGATGCCCTGGCCCGGGCCGCCGAGAACGGGAAAGAGGTGCTGGCCCTGGTGGAGCTGCGGGCCAGGTTTGACGAGGAGAACAATCTGGACTGCTCCCAGGTGCTGGAGGAGGCTGGCTGCCGCATTATCTACGGGCTGGACGGCATGAAAACCCATTCCAAGCTCTGCCTGATCACCCGGCAGACGGAGGAGGGGATTCAGTATATCACTCAGGTGGGTACCGGCAACTACAGCGAAAGCACCGCGAAACAGTACACCGACCTGTGCCTCATGACCGCCAATCCGGAAATCGGACGGGAGGCCGCCGGCATCTTCCACTCCCTTTGCCTGGGGGAGACCATTGAGACCACCCAGCACCTGCTGGTGGCCCCCCACTGCCTGCAAAACCGGCTGCTTGACCTGATCGACGGGCAAATCGCCGTGGCCAGGGACGGGGGACAGGGCTATGTGGGTATCAAGTGCAACTCCGTCACCGATAAGGTGCTGATTGAAAAGCTCATTGAAGCCTCCCAGGCCGGGGTGAAGGTGGAAATGATCGTCCGGGGCATCGCCTGCCTGGTTTCCGGGATTGCCGGCTTTACCGACAACATCCAGATTATCAGCATTGTGGGCCGTTTTCTGGAGCACAGCCGGGTCTACATCTTCGGAACCGGCGGTTCGGAGCAGATTTATATCTCCTCCGCCGACTTCATGACCCGCAACACCACCCGGCGGGTGGAGGTGGCCGCCCCCATCTATGACCCGGATTTGAAGGCCCAGCTGCTGCAAATGTTCCGCATCATGTGGAACGACAATGTGAAGGTACGGGTGCAGTCCTCGGACGGCACCTACAGCAGGAAGGAGGAGCCGGATCAGCCGCCCCTGAATGCCCAGGAATACTTCTACCGTGAGGCGTATCTCCGGGCGGGAACCCCGCTGCCCACCAACCGGGCGGCGGCGCCTGAACCGGACGGCTCGGAGACGGCGGCTCCCGCACCAGAGGTCACGCCGGAGGCGGAGCCGGTGGAGGTTCCTGTTGAAGTCACAGTCCCCGCGACGGGGAATGCTGCGGCAGAGCCACCTGCGCCGGCTGCGGAGGACGATGGGGCGAATGACACCGCCCCAACCCAGGAACCGCCTGCGCCGATACCTGTCGTGGCGGCTGAACCCCTGGCGGCGGTTCAGCCGGACGCAGCCCCCAGGGGCAGCAGGCCGCAGCCTGCGCCTGAGGCACAAAAGAAAGCGCCCCCCACCGCAAAGGCGCCTGCCAGAGCTGCTCAGCAGCCAAAGGCTACAGCTAAACCGGCGGCATCCAAAACAACTGCGCCTGCCGCCCGCAAAAAGCAAACGGCTGCAAAACGCACCCAGCCGAAGCAGAAGGGATTCCTGCAAACAATTCTGGACACGCTCCTGCGGAAATAAGGGAAACGCCTCCTCCATAGACCCGATTGCGGCTGTGGAGGAGGCGTTTTATCCCATAAATAGGGCAAAATCGGCGCATAAAACAGGATAAAAAGTGACCCACACGGCTGCGTGTAGAAAACCCGCGAAAAATGCGAAAAAACCCGTTGA